>NZ_QUWV01000036.1 GCF_003403295.1 Komagataeibacter melaceti
GTCTATTATCGTCCCCCGCCGCCGGTGGCCTATTACGCCCCGCCGCCGCCACCCCCGCCGGTTGTGGTTTACGGGCCTTACGGTGGTCCGGGACGGCCCTATTACTGATGGGTCAGGCCGCCGGGCCTGCCTCCTTCAGCTTCATGGTGGCGATCGCCTTGCGCACGGCGGCGACATGGTTGGTGACCTTGACCTTGCGCCATGATTCCACCAGTCGGCCCGATGCGTCGATAAGGAAGGTGGCGCGTTCGATACCCATGTATTTGCGGCCGTACATGGATTTTTCCACCCATACGCCATAGGCCTCCGTCACCCTGCCGTCACTGTCCGAGGCAAGGGGGAAGGTCAGGCCGTGGTCGGCGGCGAATTTCTCGATCGCGGGCATGTCATCGCGCGAGACGCCGATGACACTGACGCCGTCCTTTTGCAGGTCAGTCAGGGCGGCCTGAAATTCACATGCCTCCTTGGTGCAGCCCGATGTGTTGGCCTTGGGGTAGAAATACAGCACGAAGGGCTGGCCACGCAGCGCGCCGAGGCTGACCGTGCGCCCATTGCTCGCGGGCATGGTGAAATCGGGAACGCTGCTGCCGGGTTCGGGGAAAGGGGGATTGGCCTGACTCATGACCTGCCTTGCTGATCTGTCCGCATGCGGTGTGTGGCCCATGGCCCCGCATGCGTGGTTACGGGGTGCGCGATCATGCAATGCTTTGGGGTGGTGGGGAACTCCCCTGCGGCGGCGGTGGCGCGGATGTGTCCGTAATGGGCGGGATCAGGCGGTCGAACACGGCGGTGACGCGCGTGGCCATGTGCTCCATGCGCCTGAGCAGGCTGGCGGCGTCGGGTGCCCTGAACTCCCCGGTCAGGATTTCAAGGCTGGCGGCGGGCATGGTGTCGGGCACCGTGCTGCCACATATGATGCGGATCAGCCCCTGCAACGAACGCCAGAACAGGTCGGCCCGGCGCAGCAGCCGGGCATCGGCCATGTCAAGCGCGCCAGCGCGCGCCATGCGCAGCAGCGCAAGCCGGGTGGACTGGCTGCGGGTTGCGGTCGTGGCGGATGTCAGTTGCAGCCCCTGGGCTATGAACTCCACATCCATGAGTCCGCCCCGGCGGCGCTTGATGTCCCACGGGCTGGAAGCCGGGTATTCACGGGCCAGGCGTTCGCGCATGTGGCGCACGTCATACAGGATGCGCGCGCGCTCATCTTCCGTCAGCGGGCCGTGGTCGAGCGCGGTGGCGATGGCCTGCCGCAGTTCGGCGGCAAGCGGCGGCGGCCCCGCCACCACGCGGGCGCGGGTCAGGGCCATGCGCTCCCATGTCCATGCGGATTCCGCATGGTAGCGGCGGAAGGCGGAGAGCGAGACCGCCACCGGCCCCTTGGACCCCGACGGGCGCAGCCGCATGTCCACCTCATACAGCGGGCCTTCGCGCCCCGGCGCGGTCAGGGCCGCGATGAAGGCATGCGCCAGCCGCACGAAATAGGTGCCCGCCGCAAGGGGCCGGGCGCGCAGCCCATCGGCGGAGGTGGTGGCGGAGACCACGCTTTCCCCCGCTTCGGGCGGGTGGTCGAACACCAGCATGAGGTCAAGGTCCGAGCCGGGCATCATTTCATGCGACCCGACCTTGCCCAGCGCCATCACCGCCATCGCCCCGCCGGGCACGACGCCATGGCGGCGTTTGTGTTCGGCGCTGACCACGCGCAGCAGCCCGCGCATGACCGTCTCGGCCATGGCGCTGCGGGCGCGGGCGGCGGTGTCCTCGTTCATGCGGTGTTCGAGGCGGGCGATGGACAGGCGGAATTCCTCGCCACATACCAGACCGCGCAGCACGGGCAGCGCCTGTTCGGCCGAGCGCGCGGCCATGACATGCCGCCGCACCAGCGCGGTTGTCGTGCCCAGCGTGCCGGGGCCGCCATCCATGTCCAGCAGCCCGTCCAGCGCCGATGGGGTCTGCGCCAGATGGTCGGCCAGGAACGGCGCGCAGTCCAGCACGGTCACGATGCGGTGGATCAGCGCGGGGTTGCGCTCCAGCAGCGACAGGAACTGTACCCCCGCCCACTGGCGTTCCAGCAGGGCGTCAAACCGGCGCAGCACGGCCATCGGCTGCTGGCGGGCGCCGATTTCGGTCATGATGGTGGGCAACAGCCTGCGCAGCAGCTTGCGCGCCCTGTCCGAGCGCAGCGCGCGCAGGCGGTTGCCCTCCCACCGGTTCAGGATCTGCAGGGCGTCGGCAATGTCGGCGGGGGGGAAGCCATGTTCGCGCAGCCGGTCGGCGGCATCGGCATCCTCGGGGGCGATGGTGATGTCCTCGGGGCCGTTTTCGGCAAACTGCTGCTCGAAAATGCGGCGCGACTGCTGCATGACCGACAGCATGCCACAGGCCAGTTCGCCCGGGTTGGTGGCGAGCATGAAGGTGGCGAACCGTGCGAATCCGTCCTCGCTGTCGGGCAGGGTGTGGGTCTGGTGATCCAGCCGCATCTGCAGCCGGTGCTCGGCCTGGCGCAGCATGCGGTAGTTGCGGGCCAGTATTGCGGTCTGGGCACGTTCCAGCAGCCCGGCGCGGCGCAGCCTGCGCAGCGCGCCGATGGTGGTGGGGTCACGCAGTTCGGGCCGCCTGCCGCCCCATACGAGCTGCAGCGCCTGCACGACGAATTCCACCTCCCGTATCCCGCCCTGTCCCAGCTTGACATTCTGGCCCAGCAGCCAGCGTGTCGCGGTTTCGGGGTCGTTGACATGCTCGGGCGGCAGGCTGTCCAGATTGGCATGGCCCGCGTTACGGTGGCGGTCGATTCGTGCTTTCATGTCATGGAGATCGTCAATGACCGCGAAATCAAGGTGGCGCCGCCATATGAACGGATGAATGCTTTTGAGGAACCGCCGCCCCGCCGTGATGTCCCCCGCCACGGGGCGCGCCTTGGTCATGGCGGCGCGTTCCCATGTGCGGCCCATGCTTTCATAGTACTGGATGGCGGCGGGAAAGGACACGGCGGCGGGGGTGGCCGCCGGGTCGGGCCGCAGCCGCAGGTCCATGCGGAAAACGTAGCCATTCGCATCCCGCGCTTCCATCAGGGTGACAAGATCGCTAGTCATGCGCACAAAGATATGTCGCAGTTCCGTGTTCGCGGGGTGGCGGTCCGGGTCATACAGGATGATCAGGTCTATATCCGAGGAGTAGTTCAGTTCCCGCGCGCCCAGCTTCCCCATTGCCAGGACCACGAAGCCGCTGCCACGGCACGGGGTTTCGGGATAACGCAGGCGCAGCCGCCCGGTCTCATGCGCATGCGCCAGCAGATGCCTGACCGCGGCCCCCAGTGCGTTCTCGGCCAGCAGGCTCAGCCCCAGCGTGACTTGGTCCAGCGTCCATATGCCACCAATGTCAGCCAGCGCGATGGTCAGCGCGGCCTGCCGCTTGGCTACACGCAACGCAGCCATGATTTCAGTGCGGGGCATATCGGCAGGCAGGGCCTCAAGCTCCGCCAGGATCGCGCGCAGGTGGCTGTCCGCCCCGTTGGACAGGAGCGCGAGGAAGGCCTCCGTATCACGCAGCGCCAGATCGGACAGATAGGGGCTGTTCCCCCCCAGCGCGTCGATCAGCCCCGCCACGTCCGGCCGGGCCGTGACATCGGGCAGCCCGTCGCGCGCGCAGGCATCATGCAGGTTTTCGCGCAGGATGCGGGCCGCGCGCGTATCCGCCGGGTGCGGCCATGTGCCGCCCCGCCAGGACGGATGCAGCGTAAAGGTGGGTGTCGCGGGCATATCCATGGTCAGGGGTCCGGCAAGGTTCTGGGAAGTCACGCATATCCATGCGATGGTGTAGCGTGGACGGTATGACGGAAACAGGTCAACCCACCCCCGCAGGGGGGGCATCCGGCCCCCGCGCGACCCGCGTGCGTCGCGCGGTGGTGGCGGCGGGTCGGGTCGTGGTCTGGCTGGTGCTGCTGTGTATCACATTGCCCGCGCTCATGCTGCTGGTGCTGACGCTGCGCCTTTCCGCCGGTCCGCTTGACGTGACGCCAGCCGTCCGGCTGCTCATGCCCATACCCGTGGCGCACGGGCTGAAGCATGATGACATTCTGGGCGGGCTGTCGGCGGGGCATGTGCTGGTGGGCTGGAACGCCCTGCACGAAGGGGTGCGTGCGCCGCTGGTCATCTGGGTTGAGGATGTGCGCATCCAGCGCACCGATGGCACTCAGGCCGATACGCTGCGGCGTGGGCGCATCGTGCTGGACAGCGCGGCGCTGGTCCATGGCGATGTCCGTATCATCGAACTTTCCGTGGCCCATGGGCGGCTCAGGCTGGCGCGGGGAATGGATGGCAAATTCGGCCTCGATCTCGGGCCGGGCACGCCCTATCCCTCGACCGGGCAGCAGGAATCCTCCCCCGTGGACCTGACCGACATCCGGCAGGCCGTCATATCGGATACGCACGTCACCCTGACCGACCGTATGAGCGGGCGTGTCTGGCGGCTGGGGGAAGCGGACGCCCACCTGAAGATCCTGACCGAGGCCGGGCAGAAAGGGGTGACGGGTGATATCCGCCTCGGGCTGGAAGGCAATGGGGAACGGCTCGTCCTGCACGGATCGGGCACGCGGACCGGGCCGGAGCAGGTGGACTGGACCATGCTTCTCGACCCGATCAGCCCCGCCGCCTTCGCGCCGGGGCAGAAGGAGGTCGCACCCCTTGGCCTGCCGGTGGGCGGCAGGCTGCATGTGACCTTCCGCGACGGGGGGCATGACTGGCCGTTCCTCATGCCGCGCGAGTTTTCCCTCCATCTCGACGCGGGCAACGGGCAGGTCACGACGCGCAAGGCCGGGCAGTTCCTGGTGGGAGAGGGTGAGGCCGACCTGACCGGCACGCTCGGCCCCGGCCCGGCGGACGCTCCCTATGACGGGCCGCTGCACGTGGCGCTGCATGATCTGGACCTGCACCTGCGCGCGCCGGGACACCCGACCGATGATGGCAGCGGGCCGACGCTGAAGGCCACGGCCGACCTGACCGCCGCATCCCTGCTGCGCCCCGGCCCGGTGGCGCTGAATGTGGGCGCGCGGGCGCAGTCGCTCGATTTCGCATCGCTGGGTGATTTCTGGCCCCCCCGCGCCATGAAGGGCGCGCGCCGCTGGGTTACGCAGAACATACCGCAGGGCCATGTGGCGCTGCTGCAGGTCAATATGGGGCTTGCCAGCCATGCGGGCTGGAAGGGGCTGGACCTTGTCTCGCTGGGCGGGACGATTGACGCCGACCAGATGGAACTGCACTGGCTGCGGCCCATCCCGCCCATGCACGACATGGATGCGCACCTGACCTTCGACGGCCCGAACGAGATGATGATCCGCTTCGGTCATGCCTATCAGCTTGTCGATCTGGCTGACCGGCATGTCGATGCGACGGGCACGGGGCGGATCGAGGTCGGGCCGGGCTCCATGCGCATTACCGGCCTGAATGAAAAGGTACAGCAGGGGGATATCAACGTCACCCTGCTGGGTAATGTCCGTGATGTGCTGGCGCTGCTGGCCGAACCCCGGCTGAACGTGCTCTCCCGCCACCCCATGGCGTTCACGCACCCGTCGGGCCGGGCCAATGTATCGCTGCACATCGCGCTGCCGCTTGATGCCCGTGTAAAGCCCGACCAGATCGACCTGCGCAGCCATGCCGACCTGGGGGAGGTGCATCTGGGCAATGTGGTCGTGGGCAGGCCGCTGGATAATGGCAGCCTTGGCATAGATGCCACCATGAACGGCCTGCTGCTGCAGGGCAGGGGCGTGCTGGCGGGCATCCCCTCCAACGTGATCTACACCATGGATTTCCGTAGCGGGCCGATGGTCCATGCGGTGGAAAGCGCCAGCCTGCAGGGCCGCGTCACGCCGGAGGGGGTCAGGCGCGCGGGCTTCGAGATGGGTGAGCATTTCGCGGGCAGCGCGCTGCTGGAGGTCGATTACGACCGCTATGTGGGCGGCAAGGCGCAGGTTGATATTGATCTGGACCTGGCCCGCGCGGCGCTGGCCATTCCCATCTGGTCCAAGAAGCCGGGGCAGCCGGCCAATGCCTCGGTCGAGCTGGATCTGGACCACGGCAGGATCACCGGTATCGAGAACATCCGCGCCATCGGCCCCGACCTGCTGATTGATGGCCATGCCGAAACGGCGGACGGCGTGGCGCGCAGGCTGATCCTGCGTGGCTTCCGGGTCGGGCGTTCGGTGGGCAATGCCTCGGTCCTGCTGCCGCAGCGCGAGAAGGACCCGATTGGCGTGAATGTCGCAGCGCGGGTGCTGGATCTCTCACCGCTGGTGTCGTTCCAGACCTCGCAGAACAGTGCTGCCACCCATGCGGCGAGCGGTTACCATGTGCCTGAAATGGCGAGTGGCCGCATAAACGGCGCGCCGGGACGGAACTGGAACCTCAATATTGATGCCCGCACCCTGTATTACGGCCCGACCGATACGCTGACCGGCGTGCACAGCCATCTGGAAACCAGTGGCGGGCGCCTGATGCGTGGCGTGCTGACGGTTGAAGGCCCGGTTGCCGCCAGCGCGCATATCACGCCGCAGGGCAACACCCGCCTGCTGGATGTGCATGTGGCCAGCCTGGGTGAGCTGTTGCGGAACATGAAGGTAACGGACGAGATGCAGGGTGGCACGACCGACATCAAGGGCAGCTTTGATGACAGCGTGGCCACAGCCCCCTTCTCCGGCACGGTGAACATGGGGGCCTTCACCCTGCGTGACGTACCCGCCGTGGTCAGGCTGGCCAATAATGCATCCATCTATGGCTGGCTGCGCGCACCGCATGCGCCCAGCATGCAGATCGAGCAGTTGAGCGCGCCGGTCAAAATGGATGAGGGCAATATCCATATCTCCGACGGGCTGGTCAGCAATGCCTCCCTCGGGGCTACCGTGTCAGGTGATGTGAATCTGGAAAAGAAGACGCTCAACCTTGATGGCACGGTCATCCCGGCATTCGCGGTCAATGCCGCGCCGGGCCATCTGCCTGGCCTGCTGGGCTGGCTGTTCAGCCCCGAAAAGAATGGTGGCGTCGTCTCGGCCACCTATCAGGTCAAGGGACCGATGGATAACCCGGCCGTGCATGTAAACCCCTATGCCCTGCTGCTGCCGGGGTTCCTGCGCAATCTTATGCACGTGCACTGACGGGGCGGGGTCAGGTGGCCCCGGCTGCCAATCCGTGCGGCAGGGGTCTCATTTCCCCTGCGTGATGCGGTCGTGGGCGGGCAGCACGAACAGCACGGTCAGCAGCGAGCACGCGATGCAGCCGGTCACGTACCAGTAGAACAGATCTTCATGCCCGATCTGTCGGAACCAGAGCGCCACGTATTCCGCCGTGCCGCCAAAGACGGATACGGTCAGCGCATAGGGCAGGGCGACCCCCAGCGCACGCACGCGGGTGGGGAACAGTTCGGCCTTCACCACCGCGTTGATGGATGTGTAGCCGGAGATGCCCAGCAGCGCGACCGTAACCAGCATGAAGGCCACCAGCGGTGACTGCGCGGTGGAGATGGCGCGCATGAGTGGCACGGTGAACAGGCAGCCCAGCACGCCGAATGACAGCAGCAGCCGCCTGCGCCCCACCCGGTCGGACAGTGCGCCAAAGGCGGGCTGGACCAGCGCGAAGACCACAAGCGACGCGGTGGAGATGAGGGTGGACTGCTCCCGGCTCAGTCCCACGGTATTGACCAGATATTTCTGCATGTAGATCGTGAAGGTATAGAACGCGACCGTTCCCCCCAGTGTCAGCCCGCATACGCCCAGTACCTCGCGCGGGTGGTGCAGCAGCACGCGCAGCCCGCCATGGGCCGAGCGGTCACGCGCGGCCGTGCTGAACTGCTCGCTTTCCGCCATGCCCCGGCGGAACCACAGGATGGACAGCGCCAGCAGCGCCCCGATGCCAAACGGAATCCGCCACCCCCATGCCCCAAGCTGCGCCGGGCTGAGCAGCACGAACTGCAGCACCAGCAGCACGACCAGGGCCAGCAACTGCCCCATCACCAGCGTTACGTACTGGAAGCTGGCATAGAACCCGCGCTGCGCGGGCGGCGCGATTTCCGACAGGTAGGTGGCGCTGGCCCCGTATTCACCGCCAAGGCTCAGCCCCTGCAGCAGCCGGGCGACCAGCAGCACGCTGGGGGCGATTACGCCAATGCGTTCGTAACTCGGGCACAGGGCAATGGCCAGCGAACCCGTGCACATGGCCATGATCGACAGGCTCAGCGCCGCCCGCCTGCCATGCCGGTCCGCCATCAGCCCCATGAGCCAGCCCCCCACCGGGCGCATCAGGAACCCGATGGCAAAGACCGCCGCACTGCGCAGCAGTTCCGTCGTGGCGTTGCCCGGTGGAAAGAAGGAATGGGCAAAATACATGGAAAATGCCGCATAGACGTACCAGTCGTAATATTCGATCAGATTTCCGGCTGAACCCGCAATAATGCTTCGTATTCTCTGGGCGGTTGTCAGTGCGCCGATCTGCGGCTGGAAAACAGGCATGGAAGAAACCTATGGACGCAAAAGGAATATCGGGAAGGGAGGGCGCAGGCCCCGTTATCCTGCCGAGCGGGTGCGGGTGGATGTGTCGATGGGGGTAAGGACCGGCGTGTCCGCTTCCGCGTCACTGATGCGGCCGGACAGGGCGGCGGCCAGCCGTTCCGTATCCAGCGCGCCCTCCCACCGCGCCAGGACGATGGTGGCCACGGCGTTGCCGATGATGTTGGTCAGTGACCGACATTCGGACATGAAACGGTCAATGCCCAGAATCAGCGCCATGCCCGCAACCGGCACGTCAGGCACCACCGCCAGCGTGGCCGCCAGCGTGACAAAGCCCGCGCCGGTCACGCCCGCCGCGCCCTTGGAACTGATCATGGCCACCAGCAGCAGGCTGATCTGCTGGCCCAGCCCCAGATGCACATCCGTGGCCTGCGCGATGAACAGCGCCGAGAGCGACATGTAGATGTTCGTGCCGTCAAGGTTGAAGGAATAGCCCATCGGCACCACAAGCCCCACGACCGAAGGCGCGCAGCCCGCGTTTTCCAGCCGGGTCATGAGGCTGGGCAGCGCTGATTCGGATGAACTGGTGCCCAGCACGATCAGCAGTTCCTCACGCAGGTAGGCCAGCAGCGGCAGGATGCGAAAGCCGTTCCACCGCGCGACGGCCCCGAGGATGACCAGCACGAACAGCGCGGCCGTGGCGTAGAACGTGGCGACAAGGAAGGCGAGGTGCAGCACCGAGCCGATGCCGAACCGCCCGATGGTGAAGGCCATGGCCCCCAGCGCGCCAAGGGGGGCGGCATACATGACCAGCCGCACCACGCCGAAGACAAGCTGCGTAAGCTGGCGCAGCAGCACGAGTATCGCCTGCCCGCGCGCGCCCATGTGCGACAGGCTGATGCTGAACAGGATGGCCACCAGCAGAACCTGCAGTATGTCACCCGTGACAAAGGCGCTGACCACCGTGTCAGGGATGATGTTGAGCAGGAAATCACTGAAGGAATGGGCCTGCGCCTTCGCCGTATAGGCGGCAACGGCATGGGCATCCAGCGTGGCGGGGCTGGCGTGGATATGCGCGCCGGGCCGGACGATGTTGGCCATGACCATGCCCACCACCAGCGCCAGTGACGAGAAGGTCAGGAAATACACCATGGACTTGGCCGCAAGCCGCCCCGCCTGCCCCAGGTCGGACAGGCTGGCCACGCCGGTCACCACCGTCAGGAATATGACGGGCGGGATCACCATCTTGACCAGCCGGATGAACGCATCCCCCAGCGGCTTGAGCGCCACTGCCGCGTGCGGGCAGAAATACCCCAGCGCGATGCCGACAACCACCGCGACGACAACCTGCACGTACAGGCTGCGAAACAGGGAACCACCCCGCGCGCGCTGGCCCTGCGGGCGGCTCTGTGTTTCCTGTGGCATGGTGGAGGGTCCTCAAGAACGGTTCGTTTGCACGCGCCACGGGCGGGACGCGGCCACAGCCTGCGTGGTAATCGGTTTTGACGCCGCGCGAACCTGAAAATCAGGTGAGATGCGCATATTTCGTTCCGTGCATATCACGGTTGCCATATATTCCAAAAAAACATGAAGGCTTTACATTGTCGGTATGACAGGGCACGGACCTGATTTGTTCTTTCTTTTGGGAAGTGCCCGCCCATGTCCGATATGCCCGCATCCGCCGTGATCTGGATCGCCATGCTGTGCGCGGGGGTATCGTGTCTGGTTTCGCTGCTCGTGCTGCGGCGTGTCATGCAGCTTTCGGACCAGCAGGCGGATGGGGATGCGCTGGCGCGGCTGTGCGTCATGACCGAGCGCGAGACCGCCGCCCGCGTGGCGGAAAATGACGTGCAGCGCGCCCGCATGGCGGAAATGGAGCGCGTGCTTTCCACCCGGCTGGACCAGCGCCATCAGGAAATGACGGAAACCTTCAACCGCATCGCGCGCATGATGGGCCGCGACCTTGCGGAAATGCGGGTGACACAGTCCGAATCCCTGCGCGAAATGGCGGAGGAGGGCAGGCGGCAGAGCGATGAACTGCGCGCCGCCGTGAATGAGCGCCTGCACCAGGCGGTGGAAAAGCAGATGCAGACATCGTTCCAGCGCGTGCTGGAACAGATCGGGGCGATGCAGAAGGCCATGGGCGAGGTCTCGGCCATGACCGCGCAGATTGGCGACCTCAAGCGCCTGTTCGCCAACGTCAAGACCCGGGGCGGGTGGGGCGAGGCCCAGCTACGCACCATCCTTGACGACGTGCTGCCGCAGGGCGCGTATGAAACCAACCGCCGCCTGCGCGATGATAGTCGCGAGGTGGTCGAATTCGCCGTTCGCATGCCGGTGCGCGCCACTGTCCCGCCGGTGCTGGCCATTGATTCCAAATTCCCGACCGAGGCGTACGAGCGGCTCCTGCAGGCGGTAGAGGACTGCAACCCTGATGCCGAGCGCGCCGCCCGCCGGGCGCTGGAAACCACGCTGCGGATCGAGGCACGCAAGATCGCGACCAAGTATATCGTCCCGCCTGTCACGGTGGAATTCGCGGTGCTGTACCTGCCTACCGACGGGCTGTATGCGGAGGTCGCGCGGATTCCCGGCCTGCTGGACGAGATCGGCCGTGCCTATCGCGTCATCGTGATGGGGCCGGGGCTGATGCCCGCCATGCTGCGCACCATCCATCTGGGCTACGTGACGCTGGCGCTGGAAAAGCGCACCGATGACATCGCCCGCCTGCTGGGGGCCACGCGGCAGGAGATGCTGCGCATGGATGGCGTACTGGAAAAACTGGCCCGCAATGCCTCCGCCATGACCTCTTCCATCGAGGAGGCGCGCAGGCGCACCGGGCAGGTCACGCGCAGGCTGCGTGAACTGGACGTGGATACCCGGCCCGACGACATCCCCGATGGGGATGCGGCACCCGCCCGCCCGGCGGAAATGACGCCGCCATGGGCCGATGATGCCCGGCAGGACGCGGAACATGGCTGAAAACGATTTTAATTGGCCCGTTTCCGCCCCGCACGGCATAAGTGGTGGGGTCATGAACGCGCCACCAGAAATTCCCCCGCCTGACTCCGTGCCCTCGGTCGCACCCGGCGCCGTTGCCGCGCCGCGCATCCTGCTGGTCGAGGATGACAGCAAGATCGCGCAGGAAGTGGCCGAGGAACTGGAAAGCCGTGGCTTCCATGTCCAGCATGAGGATTCGGGGGCGGCGGGCCTGTCCATGGCGCTGGGCATGCATTTTGACGCCATGATCGTGGACCGCATGCTGCCCGAGCTTGACGGGCTGACGCTGATCGAGACCCTGCGTGAGCGCAAGGTACATGTGCCGGTGCTGGTGCTGTCCGCCCTTTCGGCGGTGGATGACCGGGTCAGCGGGCTGAAGGCGGGCGGGGATGACTACCTGACCAAGCCCTTCGCCATGGAGGAACTGGCTGCCCGGCTGGAGGCCCTGCTACGCCGGCCGGACAATTCACGCCAGACCATGCTGCGTGCCGGCCCGCTGGAAATGGACCTGATCGAGCGCACGGTCACGCGCGCGGGCGTGCCGATCGACCTGCTGCCACGCGAATTCCGGCTGCTGGAATATCTCATGCGCCGCCCCAACCAGGTACTGACGCGCAACATGCTGCTGGAGGATGTGTGGAATTACCGCTTCATTCCCCAGACCAACCTTGTGGACGTGCATATCGGCAAGCTGCGCCGCAAGATTGATGAAAGCGGCAGGCCCGCCCTGATCCAGAGCATCCGCGGGGCGGGGTTCATGCTGCGTGTTTCGTAACGAGCTGTTCCGCACCGCCACCTTCCGCCTGACGCTGGCGGTGGTGGCGGCCATGATCGGATCAGCGGCGTTGCAGTTCTTTTTCGGCTACAGTCAGGCCAATGTGTTCGAGGCCCGGCGCTCGGACATGCTGCTGCTGCGTGAGGCCACCATCCTGCAGCACCAGACCCCGCAGGAGCTGGAGCAGCAGGTGCGCGATCGCGCGACCGATGACCTGCGCATCCTGCTCAACGTCACGACGCTGTTCGATGCGTCCCGCCATTATATCGTGGGCGACCTGCATAGCTGGCCCGCCGGGCTGGTGGCCGACGGGCGGGTCCATGTGATCGAACCCGAGGCGATGGATGGCGGCTCCACCACCGCATTGCGCATGGTGGCCGTATCCGTGCCGGGCGACCGCTTTCTCGTGCTGGGCCGCAGCCGGCACATGCGGACCGAGCTGCGCCTCATGATGCGGCATTCCATGCTGGTCTCGATCGTGCCGACCGTGCTGTTCGCGCTCATGACCGGCATCATCCTCAGCCACCGTGCCCTCTCACGCGTCAAGGACATGCATGAGGCGATCGACCGCATCATGGAGGGGGACCTGCACGAGCGCCTGCCGGCTGGCAGGCAGAACGATGACCTCCAGCGGCTGGCGGGCAGCGTCAACCGCATGCTCGACCGGCTGGAGCAGCTCCTTGATGAAATACGCGACGTAGGCAACGACATCGCGCACGACCTGCGCACGCCGCTGGCCCGGGTGCGCGCGCGCCTTGACCGTGCGCTGAACGCCGACCATTCGGCCCAGGCGCTGCGCAATGTCATGGCCCACACCATTGACGATCTTGACCAGTCCTTCGCCATCATCACCGCGCTGCTGCGCATAGGCGAGATCGAGAACGGGCGGCGGCGCGCGGGGTTTGGCGTGGTCGATCTTGATGCGCTGGTGGCGGATATCGTGGATCTGTATGAACCCATAGCCGAGACAAAGGGTATCGTCCTGTCCCACGCCCCCGGCGGGGAGCGGATACAGGTGCAGGGCGATCGTGACCTGCTGATCGAGGTGCTGGCAAATATCGTGGACAACGCCATCAAGTTCACGCCCGAGCGCGGGCGGGTGGACATCCGCACATGCATGAATGGCAACTGCGCCCTGATCCGCATAGCCGATACCGGCATCGGTATTCCCGCAAGCGAGCGCAAGGCCGTGATGGGGCGCTTCTACCGTTCGGACAAGAGCCGCCACATTCCCGGCAGCGGGCTTGGGCTCAGTCTCGTTTCGGCCATTCTGGCGCTGCACCACGCGCGGCTCGAGATCACCCAGTCGCGTGTGCATGACACGCTGCCGGGCGCCACCATGAGCATTATTTTCCCGCCGGGAAGTGTGGTGACGCCGGGAAACTAAATTGAAATTTCATTTGCCACCCGTTGCACCGTCATTAACACCAAAAGGACAGACGGGGAGATGAGACATGCGAGAAGACCACCGGTTCCGGGCGCAGCCAGCCTGCGGCATGCCGCCCGCAACGTGGGGTAAGCCGCACCAGCGGAGGGTAATGGCCCGCGCATGAACGGTATTGTCGTTACCGCGCTCAAGCGGCCCTACACTTTCGTTGTTCTTTCAATCCTGATTGTCGTGTTTGGTGTGCGGGGCCTGCTGCGCACGCCAACGGACGTGTTCCCCAGCATCAACATTCCCGTGGTTGCGATCTGCTGGACCTATACCGGCCTCATGCCCGAGGACATGTCCGGCCGCGTGGTCTATTATTACGAACGCGCGCTCACCGCCACGGTCAACAATATCGAACATATCGAGAGCCAGTCCTATTACGGGCGCGGTATCGTGAAGGTGTTCTTCCAGCCCGGCACCGATACGGCCGTGGCGCAGACACAGATCACCTCCGTCTCCCAGACCGTCATCAAGCAGATGCCTGCGGGCATGACGCCACCGCTGGTGCTGACGTACAACGCCTCCTCCGTGCCGGTCCTGACGTTGCAGGTTTCCTCCGATTCCATGACGGCATCGGAAATCTATGACATGTCCTCCAACCTGATCCGCCCGGCGCTGGTATCGGTTGCGGGGGCGGCCATTCCCAACCCGTATGGCGGGCAGCCGGGTAACATCATGGTCGATCTGGACCAGAGCAAGCTGCTGGCGCACGGGCTCTCGGCAACGGATATCGGCAACGCGCTGGGCAAGCAGAACATCGTGCTACCCGCGGGTGACCAGCAGATCGGCGCGTTCGACTGGATGGTCCAGACGAACGCCTCGCCCGATGAGATCGATACCTTCAACAACATGCCCATCAAGCAGGAAGGCAATTCCGTCGTCTATCTGCGTGACGTGGCGTGGGTGCACGCGGGCGGCCCGCCACAGACCAACATGGTGCTGGTCAAGGGGCATCAGGCCGTCCTGATCGTGATCATGAAAAGCGGTGACGCCTCGACGCTGTCGGTGGTCAGCGGGATCAAGGGGCTGCTGCCTTCCATCGTCAGGACGCTGCCGCCGGGGGTCGATATCACCGTGCTGGGTGATGCCTCGACCTTCGTGAAGGAGGCGGTGCGCGACGTGGTGCAGGAAATGGGCACCGCCGCCATGCTGACCAGCCTTGTGGTGCTGCTGTTCCTCGGCTCGTGGCGATCGACCGTCATCATCGCCACCTCCATCCCGCTGGCCATGCTGTGCTCGGTCATCGGGCTGGGGGCTGCGGGTCAGACCATCAACGTCATGACACTGGGCGGGCTGGCGCTGGCGGTGGGTATCCTGGTCGATGACGCCACCGTCATGATCGAGAACATCGACGCGCATCTGGAAATGGAAAAGGATCTGGAAACGGCCATTATCGACGCCGCCAACCAGATCGTCATTCCCACATTCGTCTCCACGCTGTGCATCTGTATCGTATGGATGCCGCTGTTCCAGCTGACCGGCGTTGCGGGCTGGCTGTTCATGCCCATGGCGGAAGCGATCATCTTCGCCATGATCGCGTCCTTCATCCTGTCGCGCACGCTGGTGCCGACCATGGCGAAATACATGCTTGCCGCCCAGGTGGCGGCCCATGCCCGTGAAAAGGCGGAAGGCGGGCACCACGTCCCGCGCACCATCTTCGGGCGTTTCCAGCAGGGGTTCGAGCGCAGGTTCACCACCTTCCGTGACCGCTACCGCGGCCTGCTTGAGCATCTGCTGTCCATCCGCAACCGTTTCGTGCCGATTTTCGCGGCAGCGGCGTTCTGCTCGCTCGGGCTGCTGGTCTTCGCCGGGCAGGACTTCTTCCCCGAGATCAATTCCAACGCGCTGGCCATCCATCTGCGCGCGCCCATGGGCACCAAGATTGCCGAGGCGGGCAAGATTTCCATGCTGGTGAATGACGAGATCGAACGCCTGCTGCCCAATCAGGTCGAGGGGATCGTCAATAACTGCGGCCTGCCGTTCAGCCCGCTCAATCAGGCCTTCATTCCCACGCCCACCGTTGGCGCGCAGGATTGCGACCTGACGGTCACGCTGAAGAATGACGAAGCCCCGGTGGCCGAGTTCCGTGGCATCCTGCGCAAGGGGCTGGCCGAGAAATTCCCCGGCACCGAAATCACCTTCATGCCGGCCGACCTGACGGCGAAGATCCTGAATTTCGGCCTGCCCGCACCGATTGACGTGCAGGTGTCCGGGCGCAACCTGTACGCCAATTTCGACTTCGCGCAGAAACTGGCGGAAAAGCTGCGCCACGTGACCGGCATTGCCGATGTCTCGGTGCAGGAACCGCTGAACACGCCCACCCTGCGCGTCAATGCCCGGCGAACCTATGCACTGGGCACGGGCCTGACCGAGGCGGACGTGGCGAACAACGCGCTGGCCGTCCTGTCCGGTAGCGGGCAGGTGGCGCCAACCTACTGGCTGGACCCCAAGACGGGCGTTTCACATCTGGTGGATATCCAGACTCCGCTCCAGTTCCTCCAGACCATGAACGATCTGGAAACCATTCCCATCGACAAGGGGGATGGCAACCCGTCCGACCAGCCGCCGCAGATTCTGGGCGGGCTGAGCCAGATCGTGCAGACCGGTACGCCGGGCGAGGTGTCGCATTACAACATCATGCCGGTATTCAACATCTATGCCTCGAACGAGGGGCTGGACCTTGGCGCGGTCTCGCGTGAGGTCGCGCGCGTGGTCGAGGCGGCCAGCAAGGACCTGCCGGCAGGCTCCAGCCTGTACGTGCGCGGGCAGGCGGAGACCATGAACGGGGCCTATACGCAGCTTATCGGCGGCCTCGCCATGTCGATCCTGCTGGTGTACCTGATCATCGTGGTCAACTTCCAGTCGTGGCTTGACCCCTTCATCATCATCACCGCGCTGCCCGGCGCGCTGGCCGGGATCGCATGGAGCCTGTTCCTGACGCACACTGCCCTGTCGGTGCCCGCGCTGACGGGGGCGATCATGTGCATGGGCACGGCGACGGCCAACTCCATCCTGGTCGTGTCCTTTGCGCGTGAACGGATGGATGTGCATGGCGACGCCATCCGCGCGGCGATGGAGGCGGGCTTTGAGCGTATCCGCCCGGTGCTGATGACGGCCTCGGCCATGATCATCGGCATGCTGCCCATGTCCCTGAGCAATTCGCAGAACGCGCCGCTGGGCCGGGCCGTGATGGGCGGCCTGCTGGTGGCGACCTGCGCCACGCTGTTGTTCGTGCCCTGCGTGTTCGCGCTGATCCATTCCAGAAAATCCAAGAAGACCGCCATCCGTGAAGGAGAGCATGCATGACCGCCTCAGGGGAAAACCAGACGCCGCGCCGGTCCGGGCGTGGGCGGCTGTACGTCACTCTTGGCGGGATCGTGCTGGCCGCTGTCGTGGTGGGGGGAATTGTGGAGCGCCGGGTTCACGTCGCCCACCTGAAGTCCGCGGCACAGGACGCGGCCATACCCCGCGTGCAGGTCATCCTGCCGCAGCAGGGGCCGAAAACCCGCACGCTGGACCTGCCGGGCAATATCTCGGCCTGGTACCAGGCACCCATTTACGCGCAGGTCTCGGGCTATGTGCAGATGTGGTACAAGGACATCGGGGCGAAGGTGAAGGCGGGCGAAATCCTCGCCACCATCGACACGCCGGGTCTGGACGCGCAGTACGCGGCGTCAAAGGCGAATTTTGACGTGGCCATGGCCCGCTACCGGCTGGCCCAGATCACCGCCCGCCGCTGGCGCGCGCTGCAGGGCACGCAGGCCGTGTCCCAGCAGGAAGTGGACGTGCAGGTGGCGGATGCCGAGGTCAGGCAGGCGGAGGTCGAGGCCGCCCGGCACGAGGTCTCGCGCTATGCCGCGCTGATCGGGTTCAAGCAGCTTGTCGCCCCCTTTGATGGCGTGGTGACATCCCGCCGCGCCGATGTGGGTGATTACGTGAACGCGGGCGGGGGGGACCTGTCCTCACGCGGGACCGCGACGGAACTGTTCAGCGTGGCCGATGTGCACCGCATGCGCATTTTCGTGTCCATACCGCAGGATTACGCGGACATCATAAGCCCCAAGCTGACGGGTGACGTGTCGGTGCCGCAGTATCCGGGCCGGATATTCAAGGCCAAGTTCCTGGCCACCGCCCGCGCGTTCAACGCGGGCACCCGCACCGTGACCACCGAACTGGTGGTGGATAACGACAAACATGAACTCTGGCCGGATTCCTACGCCAATATACATTTTGTCGCACCCGGAGACCCGGATATCCTGATAATTCCCGAAGGTGCCCTGGTGTTCCGTGCGCAGGGCATGCAGGTCGCGGTTGTGGACGAGGACAACCGCATCCGCCTGCGCAATGTAACGGTGGGCACCAACCTGGGTACCAAGGTGCAGGTCCTGGCCGGGATCGGGCCAAAGGACCGGATTGTGAACAACCCCTCGGCAGGGCTGCTGGAAGGCCAGAAGGTCTATCTGGTCGGGGCCACGCCGGGGTATAACGACGCCGGGGCCACGGCCTCCCCCGCTGTCGATAAGGGAGATGACGTGCGGGCCATGCCAGCGGGAGACAGTAATGCGAATGACGCGGGGGTGCGTCAATGAATGCAGCACCGCCTGGCCGGTTCTTGCCTCCGTTGTCCCGTTGCATGGCCCTGCTGGGCGGTTGCGCCGTTCTGGCTGGCAGCCTTGGCGGGTGCGTGGACCTTGCCCCCAAATATCGCCATGAGCACTACCTCCTGTCCGATGACTGGAAGGGCGATGGCCTCATGCAGTACGGCCACCCCAGCGACGCTGCGCCGCGCGGGGACTGGTGGACGGTGTTCAACGACTCCACCCTCAATGAACTGGAGGAGCGCGCAAGCCGCCTGAACCCCAACCTGCAGGCGGATGCGGAACTGTTTACTCAGGCGCGTGACATCGCGGCGGAGGCACAGTCCAACCTCTACCCGCAGATCACCGGCGGGGCAGGGGCATCGCAGAACCAGGCGTCCCAGCATAGGCTGTGGCGTGGTGCCGGTTCGCAGGGGCCGACCTATATGTCATCCGAGCAGTACAGCGCCACGGCGCGCTGGGAGCCGGATTTCTGGTCTTCCATCCGCAACCGCAGGCGCGTGCAGCAGCGCATGGCGCAGGCGGCGGCGGCTGATTTCGCGACCGCGCGGCTGAGCATCCAGTCCGAACTGGCCAATGACTACATGCAGTTGCGCGGCATGGACGCGCAGCATGCCGTGTACCTCGACTCGATCCATTATTATGAGACCGCCGTACAGATCACGAAAATGCGGCAGGCGGGGGCCATCGCGGCGGGAATCGATGTCTCGCGCGCGCAGACGCAGCTTTTCTCCACCCAGGCGGCGGATACGGACCTGCAGGCCCGGCGCGCGGTGATGGAGCACGCCATCGCCATTCTGGTCAATGTCACCCCGGCGGACTTTCATATTACGCCCCGCTCCCAGATTACTTTCCCCAAGGTCGCGATTCCGGTGGGGATTCCCTCCACCCTGCTTGAGCGCCGCCCCGATATCGCCAGCGCGGAGCGGCACATGGCGGCGGCCAACCGGGCCATCGGCGTTTCGCGCGCGGCCTTCTATCCGCATGTAACCTTCAGCGCGACGGCCGGTTTCATGGATAACGGCTTCACGCTCGATAAAATTGCGAATGGCATGTACAACTATGCCGCGCAGGCGGTCCTGCCCCTGTTCCAGGGCGGGTTGCGGCGTGCGGAACTGCAGCGCAACTGGTCGCAGTACCGCCAGTCGGAAGACCAGTACCGCGCCACGGTGCTCGACGCCTTCAAGGACGTGGAGGACGGGCTGAGCATGACGCATGGCCTTGATGTGGAAGCGGCACAGCAGGCCGAGGCGGTGCAGGCCTCCATGCGCACGCAGAACATGACCATGCAGCTCTATACCGGCGGGTTGACCAATTATCTGGATGTGGTGGTGGCGCAGGTGGCTGCCCTGCAGGCCCGCATTGCCGAGGTGCAGGTGGAGACCCGCTACATGCAGGCGCAGGTCGAGCTGATCCGCTCGCTTGGCGGGGGGTGGAGCACGGCCGAACTGCCGAACAACAAGCAGCTCCGTCCGTTCTCGCCGCTGCAGTACACCCACCTGGGCATGCCCACGCCGGTCAAGGGTGTCAGCGTGGATAACGGCCCCGAATCCCGTGACCTGTCAGGCAAGGGATTTCATGACAGGGACTTGACAGCCTCCCCTAAATAGCGGTAGGTGCGCGCCTCTTATCGGAACGCGGGAGGCCGCGCTTCGCGCCCCACCGGGGCGTGGGCCGGCCACCAGAACCGCGGTCCGGGTGAAACAGTCAGGAGCCCCGGATATGGCCAAAAAAATCGTTGGCTACATCAAGCTGCAAATCCCCGCCGGCAAGGCGAATCCGTCCCCGCCGGTTGGTCCGGCACTGGGTCAGCGCGGCCTGAACATCATGCAGTTCTGCAAGGAGTTCAACGCAAAGACGCAGGGTCTCGAACCCGGTATGCCGATTCCCGTCGTCATCACCGCGTATGCCGACCGTACGTTCAGCTTCATCACCAAGACCCCGCCGAACACCTACTTCCTGATGAAGGCTGCCAAGATCTCCAAGGGCAGCTCGACCGTAGGCAAGGCCGCGACCGTTGGTAAGGTCACGATCGCGCAGCTGCGCGAGATCGCGGAGACGAAGCAGAAAGACATGAACGCCAACGATATCGACGGCGCCGTGCGCATGCTGGCGGGCTCCGCCCGCTCCATGGGCATCGACGTGGTGGAGGGCTGATTACCATGGCAAAGAACAAGCGTCTGACCGCAGCCCGCGCCGCAGTCGATACCACCAAGCAGTACGGCCTTGATGAGGCCATCGCCCTGGTCAAGAACAACGCCAAGGCGAAGTTCGACGAGACGGTCGAAATCTCCATGAACCTGGGCATTGACCCGCGTCATGCCGACCAGATGGTCCGTGGCCTGCTGTCCCTGCCCAACGGCACGGGCAAGACCCTGCGCGTTGGCGTGTTCGCCCGCGGCCCCAAGGCCGAGGAAGCGAAGGCCGCCGGTGCCGATGTGGTTGGTGCCGAAGACCTGGCCGAAAAGGTGCAGGCTGGCGAGATCGCCTTTGACCGCTGCATCGCGACGCCGGACATGATGGCGCTGGTGGGTCGTCTGGGCAAGATCCTTGGCCCGCGTGGCCTGATGCCCAACCCGAAGCTCGGCACCGTGACCATGGACGTGAAGGGTGCGGTTTCCGCCGCCAAGTCCGGTCAGGTCGAATACCGCGCCGAAAAGGCCGGTATCGTGCATGCTGGCGTTGGCAAGGCCTCGTTCGACGGTGCCAAGCTGGCCGAGAACATCCGCGCGTTCGTGGATGCGGTCCAGAAGGCGCGTCCCACGGGTGCCAAGGGCACGTACGTGAAGAAGATCGCCCTGTCCTCCACCATGGGGCCGGGTGTTGCTGTTGATGTCTCCGCTTTCACGGCGGCCTGATATCGACTGAAGAATGACCCCACTCCGCAAGGGGAGGGGGACAGGGGGTGGGACATGTTCCCACCTTCCGAACCTGTCCATGACCGGATGTGGCGAAAGCCTTAATTGCCCGTGCGGGCTGCAACCGGGAGACGGGGATTGCCGGATCGGGGCGAAAGCCCACACTGGTTGTTCCGTTTGAAAGGACAGGCGAACCGGGACGTTATCGGCCTGCCGTGGCGTCCCTAGGGTAAACCCTATCCACCGGTCCTGCCGGTGGATGATGATGGAGACGGGATTTGGACCGTACGGAGAAGCGGGAGTTTGTTGCCTCCCTCGCAGCCGTGTTCGCGAAGACGTCCATGGTCATTGTCACCCGTAATGACGGGCTGAGCGTGGCCGATGTGACTGATCTTCGGCGTCGCGTGCGTGCGGCTGGAGCTACACACAAGGTCGCGAAGAACCGGCTGGCCTCTCTCGCCCTGGCAGGGACCCAGTTCGAAGGCATCAAGCCGCTGCTGAAGGGGCCGACCGCGTTGTCGTGGGCGGATGAACCCGTGGCTGTGGCGAAGGTGCTGGTCGAGTTCGCCAAAACCAATGACAAGCTTGTTCTGCTCGGTGGATCGCTTGGTTCCCAGACGCTCGATGTCGAGAGCGTCAAGGCCCTTGCCGAACTGCCGTCCCTGGATGCCCTGCGGGCGAAGCTGGTGGGGCTTATCTCCACGCCGGCAACGCGCGTCGCGGGTGTGCTCCAGGCACCGGCCGGACAGCTTGCGCGGGTTTTTGGTGCCTATGCCAAGACGGGCGAAGCCGCCTGAGACCCCATGGCCCGGCCCGCCGGGTTATCAACAAAACGGCATTTTTCCGAAAAAACGGGATTGTGCTGTGCCAACCAGTGTATAAATTAGGAAGACTGAATTATGGCCGATCTGAACAAGATTGTCGAAGACCTGTCCGCTCTGACCGTTCTGGAAGCTGCTGAACTGTCCAAGCTGCTGGAAGAGAAGTGGGGCGTTTCCGCTGCCGCTCCGGTTGCCGTTGCTGCTGCTCCGGGTGCCGCTGCTGCTGCTCCGGCTGAAGAGAAGACCGAATTCGATGTTGTCCTGACCAAGGCGGGCGACAAGAAGATCAACGTGATCAAGGAAATCCGTGCGATCACCGGTCTGGGCCTGAAGGAAGCCAAGGATCTGGTCGAGGGTGCGCCCAAGACCATCAAGGAAGGCGCCAGCAAGGATGAAGCCGAGAAGATCAAGAAGACCCTTGAAGACAACGGTGCTTCTGTCGATATCAAATAAATCGGCCCATCTGGATGCGTCCATGGTGGCGTAGCCGGGTTGAGATATTCAGGTGAGGGTGGAAACCATCAGGTTTCCGCCCCCTTGGCCGTTACAGGCGCCCTGGCCGCGAGGCTTCGGGCGCCTTCGGTGGTAGATGGGGTTGGTCCGGTCGCAAGCCGGGTTGATCCGCAAGAATTTTCAAGGGCCGCGCAGTCCGCATGACATTCGTGTCATGACCGTGCGGGCCTGTGTGGATGGGGGCAGGATAGGCGATGAACGCGGTTACAAAATCGTTCACGGGACGCAAACGCATCCGCAAGAGCTTCGGGCATATACCCGAGGTCGCTCCGATGCCCAATCTGATCGACGTGCAGCGGGCCAGCTACGAAACATTCCTGCAGATGAATGTGGCGCCCGACAGCCGGACGTCAACGGGCCTGCAGGAAGTGTTCCGTTCCGTCTTTCCGATCAATGATTTTGCCGGGCGCGGGCGGCTGGAATTTGTCAGCTACGAACTGGAAGAACCGAAATACGACGTTGAGGAATGCATCCAGCGTGGCCTGACCTTTGCCGCGCCGCTGAAGGTGATCCTGCGCCTGATCGTGTGGGACGTGGATGAGGATACCGGGTCACGCTCGATCCGCGACATCAAGGAACAGCCGGTCTACATGGGCGACATGCCGCTCATGACCGATAACGGCACCTTCGTCATCAACGGCACCGAGCGCGTCATCGTCAGCCAGATGCACCGCAGCCCGGGCGTGTTCTTCGATCACGACAAGGGCAAGACCCATTCCTCGGGCAAGTTCCTGTTCGCCGCGCGCGTCATTCCCTATCGCGGTTCCTGGCTCGACTTCGAATTCGACAGCAAGGACCTGATCTACGTCCGAATCGACCGCAAGCGCAAGCTGCCGGTCACCACGCTGCTGTACGCGCTGGAAGGTGCCGCATCCGAAGCCGCGCGCGCCGCCAAGGCCGCCGAGGGCGGGGATGTGGAAGCCATGGAAATCCATGGCATGGACCCTGACGAGATCCTTAGCTACTTCTACGGCAAGGTCGAGTTCAACAAGACCCCCAAGGGCTGGGCCCGCCGCTTCGATGCGGAAGCCTTCCGTGGCCAGAAGCTGCTTGAGCCGCTGATCGACGCCCAGACCGGTGAGGAAGTCGCGCCCGCCGATGCGAAGCTGACCGCCCGCATGGTGCGCAAGATCGCTGAAACCACCAAGGAAGTCCTGGTTGGCCCCGCTGGCCTGATCGGGCGCTTCATCGCGTCCGACATGGTCAACGAACATACCGGTGAGATCTATGCCGAAGCTGGCGATGAGCTGACCGAGCAGAAGCTCGAGGAACTCGACGGCCTCGGCCTCACCACGCTGACCACGCTGGCGATCGACGCGACGAATGGCCCGTGGATCCGCAACACGCTGGCCGTAGACAAGAACACCTCCCGCGATGACGCGCTGACCGACATCTATCGTGTCATGCGCCCCGGTGAGCCGCCGACGCCCGAAACGGCTGAAGCCATGTTCTCCGGCCTGTTCTTTGACCCGGACCGCTACGACCTGTCCGCCGTGGGCCGCGTGAAGATGAACATGCGCCTTGGCGTGGACGTGCCCGATACGGTGCGTGTCCTGCGCAAGGAAGACATCCTGCGCACCGTCAAGATCATGTGCGAGCTGAAGGACGGCCGCGGCACGATCGACGACATCGACAACCTTGGTAACCGTCGTGTCCGCTCGGTTGGCGAACTGATGGAAAACCAGTACCGCGTCGGCCTGCTGCGCATGGAGCGCGCCATCCGTGAGCGCATGGGTTCGGTGGATATCGACACGGTCATGCCGCATGACCTGATCAACGCCAAGCCGGCCGCTGCCGCGGTGCGTGAGTTCTTCGGTTCCTCGCAGCTCAGCCAGTTCATGGACCAGACCAACCCGCTTTCGGAAGTGACGCATAAGCGTCGCCTCTCGGCGCTTGGTCCGGGTGGCCTGACGCGTGAGCGCGCGGGCTTCGAAGTCCGTGACGTGCATCCGACGCATTATGGCCGTATCTGCCCGATCGAAACGCCGGAAGGCCCGAACATCGGTCTGATCAACTCGCTGGCCACCTACGCCAAGGTGAACAAGTACGGGTTCATCGAAACCCCGTACCGCATGGTCGAGGACGGCGTCCTGCAGGATGGCTGGAAATACCTCTCCGCCATGGAAGAGGAAAAGCTGGTCGTCGCACAGGCCGACGCCAAGCAGGATGCGCAGGGCCATCTTACGGATGAACTGGTCTCGGTGCGCCGTGGCGGTGACTTCCGTCAGGTTCCGCCCACCGAGGTCACGGCCTGTGACGTGTCGCCCAAGCAGCTTGTCTCCGTTGCGGCAGCCCTCATCCCGTTCCTTGAGAACGATGACGCGAACCGCGCGCTCATGGGCTCGAACATGCAGCGTCAGGCCGTGCCGCTGGTGCGTTCCGACGCGCCGCTGGTCGGCACCGGCATGGAAGCCGCCGTTGCGCATGATTCGGGTGCCGCGATCGTGGCACGCCGCCATGGCGTGGTGGACCAGATCGACGGTGCGCGTATCGTTGTCCGTGCAACGGATGAAGGTGGCGCCACGCAGGGTGTGGATATCTACCGCCTGCGCAAGTACATGCGCTCCAACCAGTCCACCTGCATCAACCAGCGGCCTCTGGTCCGCGTAGGGGATCAGGTCCGTGCGGGTGAGATCATCGCCGATGGTCCGTCCACCGAGCTGGGTGAACTGGCGCTGGGCCGCAACGTGCTCGTCGCGTTCATGCCCTGGAACGGTTACAACTTCGAAGACTCCATCCTGATTTCCGAGCGCATCGCGCGTGATGACGTCTTCACCTCGATCCATATCGAGGAATTCGAGGTCATGGCCCGCGACACCAAGCTGGGTCAGGAAGAAATCACGCGTGACATCCCCAATGTCGGCGAGGAAGCCCTGCGCAACCTTGACGAAGCGGGCATTGTCTATGTCGGCGCGGAAGTGAACCCCGGTGACATCCTGATCGGCAAGGTCACGCCGAAGGGTGAAAGCCCGATGACGCCGGAAGAAAAGCTCCTGCGCGCCATCTTCGGTGAAAAGGCGTCCGACGTGCGTGACACGTCGCTCAAGCTGCCGCCGGGCACCTCGGGCACCATCGTGGACGTGCGCGTGTTCTCCCGCCGTGGCGTGGACAAGGACGAGCGCGCAATGGCCATCGAGCGCGCCGAGATCGAACGCCTTGCCAAGGACCGTGATGATGAGCGCGCCATTCAGGAACGCTCCTTCTACAACCGCCTGCGCGAACACCTGATCGGGCAGACGGCTGGCACGGGCTTCAAGGGCATTCGTTCCGGCACGGTCATTACCGATGAAGTGCTGTCTGAGCATCCGCGCGGTGCATGGCGCAACATAACGGTCGCGTCCGATGAGGTCATGGCCGAGCTTGAAACCCTGCGTCGTGAATTCGATGCGGCTGTTGCCAAGATTCAGGCCCGTTTCGACAACAAGGTCGAGAAGCTCCAGCGCGGTGATGAACTGCCGCCGGGCGTGATGAAGATGGTCAAGGTGTTCGTCGCGGTGAAGCGCAAGCTGCAGCCAGGCGACAAGATGGCCGGCCGCCATGGCAACAAGGGTGTCGTCTCCCGCGTCGTGCCGGTCGAGGACATGCCGTTCCTTGAGGATGGCACATCCGTTGACCTGGTTCTGAACCCGCTGGGCGTGCCGTCGCGCATGAACGTGGGGCAGATCTTGGAAACGCATCTGGGCTGGGCCTGCGCCAATATCGGGCGGCAGATCGGCCAGCTTGCCGATGAATACCAGCGCAATGGCGAGAAGCGGCAGGAACTGCTTGAGGAACTGAAGTCCGTTTATGGCGACAAGGTCTATGAAGACCAGATCGGTGACATGACGGATGCGCAGCTTCTTGAACTGTGCGGTAACCTGCGCAAGGGCGTGCCGATCGCAACCCCGGTGTTTGATGGCGCATCCATCCCCGATATCGAGGCGATGCTGACCAAGGCTGGCGTGAACAAGTCGGGCCAGTCCCAGCTGATCGACGGCCGGACGGGCGAGCCCTTCGAGCGCAAGACCACGGTCGGTTACATCTACATGCTCAAGCTGCATCACCTTGTCGATGACAAGATCCATGCACGCTCCATCGGCCCGTATTCGCTGGTGACCCAGCAGCCGCTGGGCGGTAAGGCGCAGTTCGGTGGGCAGCGCTTTGGTGAGATGGAAGTGTGGGCGCTGGAAGCTTACGGCGCCGCCTACACACTGCAGGAGATGCTGACCGTCAAATCGGATGACGTCTCCGGTCGTACCAAGGTGTATGAGGCGATCGTGCGCGAGCAGGACGACTTTGAAGCCGGTATTCCGGAAAGCTTCAACGTCCTGATCAAGGAACTGAAGTCCCTTGGGCTGAATGTTGACCTTGAGCAGAGCGGTTCCTGATCCGGGCCCCATGTTGCACATCGGTCCATACGTTTTTCTTTCAGGAGTGGAGGCAGGTGACGCGCCTGCTTCCGCTTCATTCCCTCAGGGGGTTTGCGGCGCATGAATGAACTCATGAAGATCCTTGGTCAGGGCGGCCAGGCCATGACCTTTGACCAGATCAAGATCCAGCTGGCCTCGGCCGAGCAGATCCGTTCATGGTCATATGGCGAGATCAAGAAGCCCGAGACCATCAACTACCGGACCTTCAAGCCGGAACGTGATGGCCTGTTCTGCGCGCGGATATTTGGTCCGATCAAGGACTACGAATGTCTGTGCGGCAAGTACAAGCGGATGAAGTTCCGCGGTATCATCTGCGAGAAGTGCGGCGTTGAAGTCACGCTGGCCAAGGTCCGCCGTGAGCGGATGGGTCATATCGAGCTTGCCAGCCCCGTCGCCCATATCTGGTTCCTGAAGTCGCTGCCCAGCCGTATCGGGCTGATGGTGGACATGACGCTGAAGGATCTGGAAAAGATCCTGTATTTCGAAAGCTATGTGGTTCTTGAGCCCGGCACCTCGCCGCTCAAGCAGTACAGCCTGCTGACGGAAGACCAGTACCTCGATGTCATGGATGAGCATGGCGACGAGGGGATTGAAGTCGGCATCGGCGCCGAGGCGATCAAGAAGATCCTTGAGCGCATCGACTGCAAGCAGGAAAAGGAAGAACTGCGGCAGGAGCTGAAGGAATCCACGTCCGAAGCCAAGCGCAAGAAGCTGGTCAAGCGCCTGAAGCTGGTCGAGGCCTTCGCGGACAGTGAATCCCGTCCCGAATGGATGATCCTGGACCTGGTGCCGGTCATCCCGCCGGAACTGCGCCCGCTCGTGCCGCTGGATGGCGGTCGCTTCGCCACGTCCGATCTGAACGACCTGTACCGCCGCGTCATCAACCGTAACAACCGCCTCAAGCGGCTGATCGAACTGCGCGCGCCGGACATCATCGTCCGCAACGAAAAGCGCATGCTGCAGGAATCGGTCGATGCGCTGTTCGATAACGGCCGCCGTGGCCGCGCCATCACGGGTGCCAACAAGCGCCCGCTGAAGTCGCTGTCCGACATGCTCAAGGGCAAGCAGGGCCGCTTCCGTCAGAACCTGCTGGGCAAGCGCGTCGATTACTCCGGCCGTTCGGTCATCGTGGTCGGCCCGGAACTGAAGCTGCACCAGTGCGGCCTGCCCAAGAAGATGGCGCTCGAGCTGTTCAAGCCGTTCATCTATTCCAAGCTGGAAAAATACGGTCACGCCACCACCATCAAGGCCGCCAAGCGGATGGTGGAAAAGGAACGCCCCGAGGTCTGGGACATCCTTGAAGAGGTGATCCGTGAGCATCCGGTCATGCTCAACCGCGCGCCGACGCTGCATCGCCTTGGTATCCAGGCGTTCGAGCCGGTCCTGATCGAAGGCAAGGCCATTCAGCTTCACCCGCTGGTCTGCACCGCGTTCAACGCTGACTTCGATGGCGACCAGATGGCCGTGCACGTGCCGCTGAGCCTTGAAGCCCAGCTTGAGGCCCGCGTGCTGATGATGTCCACCAACAACATCCTCAGCCCGGCCAACGGCAAGCCGATCATCGTGCCGTCACAGGACATCGTGCTGGGGCTGTACTATCTCAGCCTTGAAACGCCGGAATTCCGCGCAACACCTGACCAGAACAGCTATGACGACAAGGGTCAGGTCACGGTTGCGGGCGCGCCGTCCTTCGCCAGTGTCGGCGAAGTGGAATACGCGCTCAGCACCGGCGCGGTTAAGCTGCATGACAAGATCCGTGCGCGCATCGAAAACCTCGATGCCGATGGCAAGGTCTCGCGTGAGACGGTGGTGACGACCCCGGGCCGTATGCTCGTGGCGCAGATCCTGCCGCGCAATGCGGCACTGCCGTTCTCGCTCATCAACCGCCAGCTGACCAAGAAGATCGTGTCCGACGTGATCGACGCGGTTTACCGTCACTGCGGGCAGAAGGAATGCGTTATCTTCTGTGACCGCCTGATGGGGCTTGGTTTCCGCCACGCCGCGAAGTCGGGCATTTCCTTCGGCAAGGACGACATGATCGTTCCCGTCGAGAAAAAGGAACTGGTCGATCGTACCGCGGCCGAGGTGAAGGAGTTCGAGCAGCAGTATCAGGACGGCCTGATCACCGCGGGCGAACGCTACAACAAGGTGGTCGATGCCTGGTCACGCTGCACGGACGAAGTCCAGGCCGCGATGATGAAGGAGATTTCCAAGCAGGAAATCGGCAAGCCGACCAACTCGGTGTGGATGATGAGCCATTCCGGTGCCCGTGGGTCGCCGGCGCAGATGAAGCAGCTTGCCGGTATGCGTGGCCTGATGGCCAAGCCGTCGGGTGAGATCATCGAACAGCCGATCATCGCCAACTTTAAGGAAGGCCTGTCGGTTCTCGATTACTTCACCTCCAGCCACGGCGCGCGTAAGGGCCTGGCCGATACCGCGCTGAAGACGGCGAACTCGGGTTACCTGACCCGCCGTCTGGTGGACGTGGCACAGGACAGCATCATCGTCGAGGAAGATTGCGGCACCGAGCGCGGCCTGACCGTGCGTGCGGTCATGGACGGGGGTGAAGTCATTGCCTCGCTGTCCGAGCGTATGCTGGGCCGCACCCTGGCGGCTGATGTGCTCGATCCCGCTACCGGCAAGGTCCTGTTCCCGCGCAACACGCTGATCGAGGAAGCTCAGGCCGAGCAGATCGAGAAGGCGGGTGTCGAAAGCCTGCTGATCCGCTCCGTGCTGACCTGTGACAGCCGCGTGGGTGTGTGTGGCCACTGCTATGGCCGTGACCTTGCACGCGGCACGCCGGTCAACATCGGTGAGGCCGTGGGCGTCATCGCCGCGCAGTCCATTGGTGAGCCGGGCACGCAGCTGACCATGCGTACCTTCCATATCGGCGGTGCGGCGCAGCGTGGCGCCGAGCAGTCGATGGTCGAGGCCTCGCGTGATGGCAAGGTGACGATCCGCAACAAGAACGTGGTGCACAACAGTCAGAACGTGCCCATCGTCATGTCGCGTAACTGCGAAATCCTGCTGACGGATGACCGTGGTACCGAACGCGCCCGCTTCCGTGTGCCGTATGGTGCGCGCCTGCTGGTCGAGGACGGCGCCGAGGTCACGCGTGGCCAGAAAATGGCCGAGTGGGATCCGTACACCCTGCCGATCATCACCGAGCAGCCCGGTAAGGTCGAATATCTTGACCTGATCGACTCCATCACGCTGGTGGAGCGGATGGATGAGGTGACCGGCCTTACGTCCAAGGTGGTCGTGGACTACAAGCAGGCCTCCAAGGGGATCGACCTGCGTCCGCGCCTGCAGCTCAAGGACGCCAAGGGCGATGTGGTGAAGCTGGCCAACGGGAATGACGCCCGTTACTTCCTGTCGCCGGATTCGCTGCTGTCGGTGGAAAATGGGGCGCAGGTCAACGCAGGTGACGTGCTGGCCCGTATCCCGCGCGAAGGTTCCAAGACGCGTGACATTACCGGTGGTCTGCCGCGTGTGGCCGAACTGTTCGAGGCCCGTCGTCCGAAGGATCACGCCATCATCTCGGAAACCGAGGGACGTGTGGAATTCGGCAAGGACTACAAGTCCAAGCGCCGCATTATCGTGAAGAACGATGAGACGGGCGAGGAGACGGATTACCTGATCCCCAAGGGCAAGCATGTTTCCGTGCAGGAAGGTGACTTTGTCCAGGTCGGTGATCCGCTGGTCGATGGTCCCCGCGTGCCGCATGACATCCTGAAGGTTCTCGGGGTCGAGGCGCTGTCCGACTATCTCGTCAACGAGATTCAGGACGTGTACCGACTGCAGGGCGTGAAGATCAATGACAAGCACATCGAGGTCATTGTTCGGCAGATGCTGCAGAAGGTGGAGATCCTTGAACCCGGTGATACGACCTACCTGATCGGTGAGACGGTGGATCGCATCGAGTATGAGGAAGAGAACACCAAGCGGCTGAACATGGGTGAACGTCCGGCCGTGGCCATGCCGGTGCTCCAGGGCATCACCAAGGCCTCGCTCCAGACCCAGTCCTTCATCTCCGCCGCATCCTTCCAGGAGACTACACGTGTCCTGACGGAGGCCGCGACGGCAGGCAAGAAGGATACCCTGAACGGCCTGAAGGAGAACGTGATTGTCGGCCGCCTGATCCCGGCAGGGACGGGCAGCGTCATGAACAAGCTCCGTGCGGTCGCCGCCGGGGAAGACAAGCAGCGTCTGGCTCAGGCCCGTGCTGCCGTCACCCCGACCAAGGCCGCCGAGTAACCATACGAACCACATTTCCGGATACCGGGCAGCTGGTATCCGGAATGATTCGGTGCTGCACTATTGTCACCATCCGATTCCGGCGCTATCTGCTGCGGACCGGAACGGTGTTCCAGGCTGGCGTAACGGATTCGTTGCGTCAGACCATAGCGAATCCTGCGCAAGGCTTGACTTTTGGTCATTATGCCCGTAGGTTCCGCGCCCTCGGCTAGCCCTGTCTGAAAGACGTTGTTGGCCGTCGAATGCAGCATGCAGACATGCGGTACCGCAGTCCGGGAATCGGGCTGCCCAGGCCGGATGTAAATATGATGCCCGAACGGATGGTTGTCATTCGTTGGGGTTTTGTTGTGAACGACAGTCGGCAGCCGGACATGCGGTTGGCCGGCCGAATTTTGTAAGGATCGGGAAAGGCGTATGCCGACCATCAACCAGTTGATCGCGAAAGGTCGCGAGCCCGCAGCCAAACGCAACAAGGTGCCTGCCCTGCAGGGCTGTCCGCAGAAGCGTGGCGTTTGTACTCGTGTTTACACAACCACACCGAAGAAGCCGAACTCGGCTCTGCGTAAGGTGGCAAAGGTACGCCTGACAAACGGTTATGAGGTTGTGAGCTATATTCCGGGTGAGGGGCATAACCTCCAGGAACATAGTGTTGTCCTGATCCGTGGTGGTCGCGTTAAGGATCTTCCTGGCGTGCGTTATCACATCCTGCGCGGCGTTCTGGACACCCAGGGTATCGCCAAGCGTCGTCAGCGTCGCTCGCTCTATGGCGCGAAGCGTCCTAAGTAAAAGGAATAACGAGGCATGAGTCGCCGTCATCGCGCAGTCAAGCGCGAGATTCTTCCCGATCCGAAATTTGGTGACGTCGTCATTACGCGTTTCATGAACGCCCTGATGTACGACGGCAAGAAGTCCACCGCTGAAGGGATCGTCTATGGCGCCCTTGAGGTGCTGCGTCGCCGTGGTGGTGCAGCTGCGGACCCTGTGGTGATGTTCCACAGTGCGCTGGACAACGTTAAGCCGGCTGTCGAGGTGCGTTCCCGCCGCGTTGGCGGTGCGACATACCAGGTTCCGGTCGAAGTCCGGGCCGAGCGCCGCCAGGCGCTGGCCATCCGCTGGCTGATCGACGCTTCGCGCAAGCGGGGCGAGAACACCATGCAGGAGCGTCTGTCCAACGAACTTCTTGACGCCGTCAACAACCGTGGCGCCGCAGTCAAGAAGCGCGAAGACACGCACCGCATGGCGGAAGCCAACAAGGCATTCAGTCATTACCGCTGGTAAAGGCGGTCTGGCCGGTCTATCTACCGGCTCGACTTCCGAAACGGAACTTTCCAACCCGACTCTCGGCACGAGGCTGAGTTAACGGAGAAAACGATGGCAAAGGCTAAATTTGAGCGGAACAAGCCGCATTGTAACATTGGCACGATCGGCCACGTCGATCATGGCAAGACATCGCTGACCGCTGCTATCACCAAGACGCTGGCCAAGGCCGGCGGCGCCGAGTTCAAGGCGTACGACATGATCGACGCGGCGCCGGAAGAGCGCGCCCGTGGCATCACCATCTCGACCGCCCACGTCGAGTACGAGACCGCGAAGCGTCACTACGCGCATGTCGACTGCCCCGGCCATGCTGACTATGTGAAGAACATGATCACCGGTGCGGCGCAGATGGACGGCGCGATCCTGGTCGTGTCTGCTGCTGACGGCCCGATGCCCCAGACCCGTGAGCACATCCTGCTCGCCCGTCAGGTTGGCGTGCCGGCCCTGGTCGTGTTCCTGAACAAGGTTGACCAGGTTGACGATCCGGAACTGCTGGAACTCGTCGAGATGGAAGTGCGTGAGCTTCTGTCCGCTTACCAGTTCCCCGGCGACGATATCCCCATCATCAAGGGTTCCGCCCTGGTGACGCTGGAAGATGGTGACCCGGAAGTTGGCGAAAACCGCGTTCTCGACCTGATGAACGCTGTTGACGAATACATCCCGCAGCCGGAACGCCCGATCGACCGTCCGTTCCTGATGCCGATCGAAGACGTGTTCTCGATCTCCGGTCGTGGCACCGTGGTGACGGGCCGTGTCGAGCGTGGCGCGGTGAACGTTGGCGACGAAATCGAGATCGTTGGTCTGCGCCCGACGCAGAAGACGACCGTGACCGGCGTTGAAATGTTCCGCAAGCTGCTTGACCGCGGTGAAGCTGGTGACAACATCGGTGCGCTGCTGCGTGGCACGAAGCGTGAAGACGTTGAGCGTGGCCAGGTGCTGGCGAAGCCGGGTTCGATCACCCCGCACACCAAGTTCAAGGCCGAAGCCTACATCCTGACGAAGGAAGAAGGCGGTCGTCACACCCCGTTCTTCACCAACTATCGTCCGCAGTTCTATTTCCGCACGACCGACGTGACGGGTGTTGTGCACCTGCCCGAAGGCACGGAAATGGTCATGCCTGGCGATAACGTCGCCATGGATGTGGAGCTGATCGCTCCGATCGCCATGGACGAAGGCCTGCGCTTCGCTATCCGCGAAGGTGGCCGTACCGTTGGTGCAGGTGTTGTTGCTTCCATCACGGCGTGATCGGACGTAGCTGAACTGTGGCATCCCGGTCGGAGCAATCCGGCCGGGTTTCCATTGCGGATCGGGTTCCCCCGAATCAGGTAAAGTTGGACTGAAATAGAAAGATGGACAACCAGAACATCCGCATTCGCCTGAAGGCGTACGATCATCGGGTGCTAGACAACAGCACGAAGGAGATCGTCAACACGGCGAAGCGTACGGGTGCGCGGGTTCGGGGTCCTATCCCGCTGCCGACGCATATTGAACGGTTTACCGTAAACCGCTCCCCCCACGTGGACAAGAAAAGCCGCGAGCAGTTCGAAATTCGGACCCATCGCCGGCTGCTCGACATTGTCGAGCCGACCCCGCAGACCGTGGACGCTCTCATGAAACTCGACCTCGCCGCTGGCGTGGATGTCGAGATTAAACTCTAAGGTCCAGACGATGCGCACCGGATTGATCGCAAAAAAGCTGGGTATGACCCGGCTGTTCAAGGAAGATGGCACACATGTGCCGGTGACTGTCCTGCAGGTTGATGATCTGCAGGTGGTTGATGTCCGCACCACCGAGCGCGACGGCTATGCCGCCGTGCAGCTGGGTGCAGGCAAGGCCAAGGTCAAGAATGTGTCGAAGCCGAACCGCGGCCATTTTGCCAAGGCCAAGGTCGAGCCCAAGAAGAAGCTGGCTGAATTCCGCGTTGCGGATGATGCCGTCCTGGAAGTCGGGGCTTCTCTGTCCGCCGCCCATTTCGTGGCGGGGCAGAAGGTGGACGTTACCGGCACCAGCAAAGGTAAGGGTTTCGCTGGCGCGATGAAGCGCTGGAACTTTGCCGGTCTCGAAGCCACCCACGGTGTCTCGATCAGTCACCGTTCACACGGTTCGACGGGTAACCGTCAGGATCCGGGTAAGGTCTTCAAGAACAAGAAGATGGCTGGCCATCTCGGTTCCGAGCGTGTCACCACGCTGAACCTCGAGGTAGCGGCTGTCGATGCCGAAAAGAACCTCATCATGATCCGCGGCTCCGTGCCGGGCGGAAAGAATGAAGTGGTTCTGGTTCGTGATGCGATCAAGAAGGCCCGTCATGCCGAGGCGCCGTATCCGGCGGCCCTGGTTGAGGCTGCGGGCTGAGGATAGAGGGCAATGGATTACGAGATCAAAACCCTCGATAACGGGAGCGCAGGTACCGCCAGCCTTCCGGACGAGATTTTCGCCGCAACGCCGCGCACCGATATCATGGCGCGCGTGGTGCACTGGCAGCTGGCCAAGCGCCGGGCAGGGACTCACAAGGTCAAGGGCATGGGGGAAGTCTCCGGCACGACCAAGAAGCCCTACCGGCAGAAGGGCACGGGTAGCGCCCGCCAGGGTTCGCTGCGTTCGCCGCAGTATCGTACCGGTGGTGCGGTCCATGGTCCGGTCGTGCGCGACCATGGCTATGACCTGCCCAAGAAGGTGCGTCGCCTGGGCCTGATTTCCGCCCTGTCGCAGAAGGCGGCGGAAGGCAAGCTGGTCGTGCTCGATGCAGCGACTGCCTCCGGCAAATCCGCCGAGCTGGCCCGCAAGCTGAAGGCCCTGGGCTGGACGTCCGCGCTGATCGTGGACGCGGCTGTTGAAGAGAACTTCGGCCGCGCCGCGCGCAACCTGCCGAAGATCGACATTCTTCCGACTGTGGGTGCGAATGTCTATGACATCCTGAACCACGAGGTGCTGGCGATCACCCGCGCCGGGGTTGAGGGCCTGAAGGAGCGTCTGGCATGACCAACATCCTGGCAATCCGCAAGAAGGCGGAACGTATGTCCCGGGAAGCGATGTACGACATCATCCGCTCCCCCCTGATCACGGAAAAGGCGACAGCCCTGTCCGAGAAGAATCAGGTCGGTTTCAAGGTCGCGATCACCGCGACGAAGCCGGAGATCAAGGTAGCGGTCGAGACGCTGTTCGGTGTGAAGGTTCTGGGTGTGAACACACTCATCCAGAAGGGGAAGACCAAGCGCTTCAAGGGACGTCCCGGCCAGCGTTCGGATGTGAAGAAGGCGTTTGTCCAGCTTGCCGAGGGTCAGTCCATTGACCTGACCGCGAAGCTGGTCTGACGCGGGGTGACAAGAAATGGCATTGAAGCACTTTAATCCAGTTACCCCCAGCCTGCGCGGAACGGTTCTGATCGACCGCAAGGAGCTGTGGAAAGGCAAGCCCGTCAAGGGCCTGACCGAGGGGAAGAACAAGAGCGGCGGTCGTAACAACCACGGCCGCACCACCTCGCGTTTCATCGGTGGCGGACACAAGCAGTCCTACCGCTATGTTGACTTCAAGCGTCGCAAGTTCGACGTGGTCGGCACGGTGGAGCGTCTGGAATACGATCCGAACCGCACGGCGTTCATCGCGCTCATCAAGTACGAAGATGGCGAGCTGGCGTACATCATCGCGCCGCAGCGCCTGAAGGCTGGTGACCAGGTCATCGCCGGTGCGCGGGCCGACATCAAGCCGGGCAATGCGATGCCGCTGTCCGCCGTTCCGGTGGGCACGATCATCCACAACATCGAGCTCAAGGCCGGTGCTGGTGGTAAGATCGCACGTTCTGCCGGCACATATGCACAGCTGGTCGGCAAGGATATGGGCTACGCCCAGATCAAGCTGCAGTCCGGCGAACTGCGCGTTGTCCGCGCGGAATGCATGGCGACCATTGGCGCCGTGTCCAACCCGGACAACATGAACCAGCACATGGGCAAGGCAGGTCGCAGCCGCTGGCTGGGTCGCCGTCCGCACAACCGTGGTGTCGTCATGAACCCGGTTGACCATCCGCATGGTGGTGGTGAAGGACGTACCTCGGGCGGTCGTCATCCGGTTACGCCATGGGGCAAGCCGACTAAGGGTTACAAGACCAGGGTCAACAAGCGTACGGACAGTCTGATCATCCGTCGCCGGAAGACCGGCAAGTAAGGGGCATTTAAGATGGCACGTTCCGTCTGGAAGGGCCCGTTCGTGGACGGGTATCTGCTGAACAAAGCCGATGCATCGCGCGCATCGGGCCGTAACGAAGTGATCAAGATCTGGTCGCGTCGATCCACCATCCTGCCGCAGTTCGTCGGACTGACGTTCGGCGTCTATAACGGGCATAAATTCCTGCCCGTGCAGGTCTCCGAGAACATGGTGGGGCACAAGTTCGGTGAATTTTCGCCGACCCGTACCTTCACGGGTCATTCTTCGGACAAGAAAGCGAAGCGGGGCTGATCATGAGCAAGCCTAAGCATCCGCGCACGCTCGCGGAAACCGAAGCGCAGGCCATGACGCGGAACATCCGCATCAGCCCGCGCAAGCTGAACCTTGTTGCGGGTCTGATCCGCAACAAGCCGGCCGGGCAGGCGATTGCCACGCTCACGTTCTCCAAGCGTCGCATTGCCCAGCAGGTCAAGAAGACCCTGGAAAGCGCGATCGCCAACGCCGAGAACAACCATCAGCTGGACGTTGACCAGCTGGTTGTTGCCCGCGCAGAAGTGGGCAAGTCGATCGTGATGCGTCGTTTCCACGCACGTGGTCGTGGCCGTTCGGCCCGCATCGAGAAGTTTTTCAGCCACCTGACCATCGTTGTGGCTGAAAAGAAGTCCGAAGCTGAAACCGAAAAAAAGGCAGCCTGATCCATGGGACATAAAGTTAATCCGATCGGGCTGCGGCTCGGTATTAACCGGACATGGGACAGCCGCTGGTACGCCGATGCCGATTATGCGCGCCTGCTGCATGATGACCTGAAGCTGCGCGCCTACCTGCGCCGCAAGCTGTCTGGCGCGGGTGTCTCCCGCGTGGTCATCGAGCGTCCGGCCAAGAAGCCCCGCGTCACCATCTACGCGGCTCGTCCGGGTGTGGTGATCGGTAAGAAGGGGCAGGATATCGACGTGCTGCGCAAGGACCTGGCCCGCATGGCCAAGACCGATGTCGCGCTGAACATCGTCGAGATCCGCAAGCCGGAAATCGATGCGACCCTCGTGGCCGAAAACATCGCGCAGCAGCTTGAACGCCGCGTTGCCTTCCGTCGCGCCATGAAGCGCGCCGTGCAGTCCGCCATGCGCCTTGGGGCGCAGGGTATCCGGATCAACTGCTCGGGCCGTCTGGGTGGCGCGGAAATCGCGCGTATCGAGTGGTATCGCGAAGGCCGGGTGCCGCTGCACACGCTGCGTGCGGATATCGATTATGGTGTGGCGACCGCCAAGACGACCTATGGCACCTGTGGTGTGAAGGTCTGGATCTTCAAGGGTGAGATTCTTGCCCACGATCCGCTGGCGCAGGACCGTCGCGCCGCCGAACAGGCCCCGCAGCGCTAATTTGCGGGGTCAAATGGACCTAGATGCGCCAGGCGGCGCGTGAGGATTTAGAAAATGCTTTCTCCCAAGCGGACAAAGTACCGCAAGGCCCACAAAGGGCGCATTCACGGGTTGGCCAAGGGCGGCACAACCCTGAATTTCGGGGCTTTTGGCCTGAAGGCTCTCCAGCCTGAACGGATCACGGCCCGCCAGATCGAAGCTGCCCGTCGTGCCATTACCCGCGCCATGAAACGTGCCGGTCGTGTCTGGATTCGGATTTTCCCTGATCTTCCGGTCTCGACAAAGCCCGCAGAAGTGCGTATGGGGTCCGGCAAGGGGTCGCCTGAATATTGGGTGGCTCGTGTGAAGCCGGGTCGAATTCTGTTCGAGATCGAAGGTGTGCCGCCGGAAGTCGCGCGTGAAGCGCTGGCTCTGGGCGCGGCGAAGCTGCCGATCAAGACAAAGTTCGTGACCCGTATCGGAGAGGCGTGAGATGGCAAAGGCAACAAAGCCGGCCGATCTGCGTGCCAAGACTGTTGAAGAACTGGATACGCTTCTCGTCGATCTGAAGCGCGAGCAGTTCAATCTTCGGTTTCAGCATGCGACCGGCCAGACCGAGGGGCAGTCCCGCATGCGTGAGGTCCGCCGTGACATCGCGCGTGTGAAGACGATTGCGACCGAGGTTGTGAAGAAGAGTTCCGCTGGCCAGGCGCCGGCAGTAAAGTCCTGAAGGGAGACGGGCGATGCCAAGGCGCGTCCTGACCGGAAGGGTAACCAGCGACAAGATGGACAAGACCGTAACGGTTCTTGTCGATCGTCGCGTTATCCATCCGTTGTATAAGAAGTTCATCCGCCGCTCGAAGAAGTATGCGGCGCATGACGGCTTGAATGAATGCAAGGTGGGGGACATGGTGCGCATTGAAGAATGCAAGCCAATTTCCCGCCGCAAGACCTGGACTGTCGTTGTCCGGAACGGTCAGCCGCTCGCGGCCGCCGCCGGTGCCACGTCCGGTACGCAGGCGTAAAGAAGGGCATAGACCATGATCCATCCCGAGACCAACCTTGACGTGGCCGACAATTCCGGTGCCCGTCAGGTGCAGTGCATCAAGGTGCTGGGCGGTTCCAAGCGGAAGACTGCCTCGGTCGGCGACGTGATTGTCGTGTCCGTCAAAGAGGCCATTCCCCGCGGGAAGGTAAAGAAGGGCGACGTTCACCAGGCGGTGATCGTGCGCACTTCCTATCCCGTGCGTCGTGCCGATGGCAGCGCCATCCGGTTTGACCGCAATGCGGCCGTGCTGATCAACAAGCAGCAGGAGCCCATTGGCACGCGTATCTTTGGCCCGGTCGTGCGCGAACTGCGTGCGCGCAAGTTCATGAAGATCATCTCGCTGGCACCGGAGGTGCTGTAATGGCTGCTCGTATCAAGAAGGGTGACCAGGTTCTGGTCACCACTGGTGGTTCCAAGGGAATCCGTGGCGAGGTTGTTACAGTCCTGCCGGCGGCCAACAAGGCTGTCGTCCGTGGCGTGGCAATCGCCAAGCGGCATACCCGTCCGTCCCGCATGGGTGAGCAGGGGGGCATTATCCAGAAGGAAATGCCTGTGCACCTGTCCAACCTGAAGCTGATTGACCCCAAGAGCGGTGACCCGACCAAGGTTGGTTTCCGTATTCTGGAAGATGGTCGCAAGGTTCGCGTCGCCAAGGCGACTGGCGAAGTTATCGAAGGCTGAGGAGGCGGGTATGTCTGAAGTGAAAGAGGCCCGCCCTGCGCCGCGTATGCAGCAGCGTTACATCAACGAGCTGCGCGCGAAGCTGCGCGAGGAATTCGGGTACAAGAACGAGATGCAGATTCCGCGTCTCGAGAAGATCGTCCTGAACATGGGCGTTGGCGAAGCCGCCGGCGACCAGAAGAAGCTTGACGCCGCCGTTCGGGAAATGACCCTGATCGCCGGTCAGAAGCCGGTCAAGACGGTTGCCAAGAAGGCGATCGCGGGCTTCAAGATCCGTGAAGGTCTGCCGATCGGCTGCAAGGTGACGCTGCGTCGCCAGCAGATGTTCGAATTCCTGGACCGTTTTGTCACGATCGCCCTGCCGCGCGTGCGTGATTTCCGTGGACTGCCGGCGAACAAGGGTTTCGATGGCCGTGGCAACTTCGCCATGGGCCTGAAGGAACAGATCGTCTTTCCGGAAATCGAATACGACAAGGTAGACGAGATCCGGGGCATGGACATCATCTTCGTGACCACCGCGAAGACGGATGCGGAAGCAAAGGCTCTGCTCAAGGCGTTTGATCTGCCCTTCGCTGCATAAAATGTAGCGAAAGGGCTTCCGTCTGAAGTCCAGAAGACCTAATAGACACGTTGTTTGGAAAACCGTTGGGAATGGCCCGACAGGTTCCGGAGGGTAAAACAAGGTATGGCCAAAATTTCCGCCGTTAACCGGAATGCCAAGCGCGAGCGCATGGCAAACCGGGACCGGGCTAAGCGGACAGCATTGAAGAACATCATCATGGACCGGTCTCTGCCGGTTGAGGATCGTTTCGATGCTTCGCTTAAGCTTGCTGAACTTCCTCGCAATGGTTCGCGCGTTCGCGTGCGCCTGCGCTGCAAGTTGACGGGGCGTCCGCGCGCCAATTACAGAAAGTTCGAACTCTGCCGTATCGCCCTGCGCGACCTGGCCTCCAATGGTCAGATCCCGGGTATGGTCAAATCGAGCTGGTAAGGGCAGGGAACGATGTCACTTTCTGATCCGTTGGGTGATCTGCTCACCCGGATCCGCAATGCGCAGCGTGCACGGCATGCCGCATGCGTCGCGCCGGCTTCCAAGCTGCGCGCCAGTGTCCTGGAGGCCCTGCGCCGCGAAGGATATATCCGTGGTTTCTCCCGTGAGGAACTGCGCAAGGGCGTGGCCCAGCTGCGTATCGAGCTGAAGTATCTCGATGGCGAGCCGGTCATCAAAGAAATCCACCGTGTGTCCAAGCCCGGGCGCCGTGTCTATTCCAAGATCAAGGAACTGCCGCGTGTCTATGCCGGGCTGGGTGTGTCGATCCTGTCGACCCCCCGCGGTGTCCTGTCCGATGCGGAGGCCCGCGCTGCCAATGTTGGCGGTGAAGTCCTCTGCCGTGTGTTCTGAGGAGGGATAAATGTCGCGAGTGGGCAAATATCCCGTCGAGGTTCCGTCGGGTGTGCAGGTTTCCATTGCTGATGGCGTGCTGACGGCAAAGGGCAAGCTGGGCGAACTCAAGCTGCCGCTGTCCCGTCATGTTGCGGTTGACGTCGCGGATGGCAAGGTTGCGGTCAAGCCGACCGATACGGCGGCCCAGGCCCGGATGATGTGGGGGACGACCCGTTCCCTGATCGCGGGAATGGTCAAGGGCGTGTCCGAAGGTTTTTCCAAGACGCTGGAAATTACCGGAACGGGTTACCGCGCTGCGGTGCAGGGCAAGAACCTGGTCATGAACCTCGGTTATTCGCATGACATCGTCTATGCGATTCCCGACGGGATCAAGATCACGACGCCGCGTCCGACCGCTGTAACCGTCGAGGGTATCGACAAGCAGCGTGTTGGTCAGGTTGCGCTTGACATCCGTAGTTTCCGCAAGCCCGAGCCCTACAAGGGCAAGGGTGTCCGTTATGAAACGGAAACCATCCGTCGCAAGGAAGGCAAGAAGAAATAATGAGCACGCAGAAGGATCTGCGGGAACGGCGGCGTCAGCGCCTCCGTTTCCAGCTTCGCCGCAAGAGCGGTGGCCGTCCGCGTCTGTCGGTGTTCCGTTCGGGCAAGAACATCTACGCCCAGGTGATCGACGACGCCGCCGGCCGTACACTGGCCGCGGCATCGTCGCTGGACAAGGATCTGCGTTCCACCCTGTCGGGTGGCACGGACGTCAAGGCGGCGGGTGCGGTTGGCAAGCTTCTGGCGGAACGCGCGGTGGCTGCCGGTGTGTCGAAGGTCGTTTTCGACCGCGGCGCTTATCTCTATCATGGGCGTATCAAGGCCCTGGCGGAGGCTGCCCGTGAGGGCGGTCTCTCGTTCTGACGAAAGGGTCACGCATAATGGCACGTGAACCGAGAGAAGGCGGCCGGGGTGGTCGCGATCGCGACCGCGAGGGCGACGATCTGGTCGACAAGCTGGTCACGATCAATCGTGTTGCGAAGGTTGTAAAGGGCGGTCGCCGCTTTGCATTCGCTGCACTGGTTGTGGTTGGTGACCAGAAGGGGCGCGTCGGGTTCGGTGCGGGCAAGGCCCGTGAAGTTCCCGAGGCGATCCGCAAGGCAACCGATCGCGCCAAGCGCGCGATGATCCGCGTTCCGATGAAGGAAGGCCGTACGCTGCATCATGATGTGGCCGGTCATTTCGGTGCGGGCAAGGTGGTGCTGCGGTCTGCTGATGCAGGCACGGGCATCATTGCCGGTGGTCCGATGCGCGCAGTGTTCGAAAGCCTCGGGATCAATGACGTGGTGGCCAAGTCCCTTGGCACCCGTAACCCGCACAACATGGTCAAGGCGACATTCGCCGCGCTGGAGCGTTGCGCCAGCCCGCGTTCAGTCGCCAACCGCCGTGGCAAGAAGGTTTCGGACATTCTGGGACGTCGCGAAGCGGCGGTAGCGACGGAGGCCACGGCTGATGTCTGATACCAAGGCTACCGTTCGCGTCACCCAGGTGCATTCCGGGAACGGACGCAAGCCGGGCCAGCAGGCAACGCTGGTTGGTCTGGGCCTGAACAAGATCGGTCGGACCCGCGAACTGGAGGATACCCCTTCGGTTCGTGGCATGATCCGCAAGGTGTCCCACCTGATCAAGGTGGAGGATTGAGATGAACCTGAACGAACTCCGTGACAACGAAGGCGCACGTTATCGCAAGAAGCGCCTTGGTCGTGGTATCGGCTCCGGCAAGGGCAAGACATCCGGTAAGGGTGTGAAGGGCCAGAAGGCGCGCTCCGGTGTGTCGCTCAACGGTTTTGAAGGCGGTCAGCTGCCGATCTACCGTCGCCTGCCCAAGCGTGGATTCAAGAACATCTTCCGCAAGGAATATGCTGTCGTGAATCTGGGCGCGCTGGACAAGGCGATTGCCGCAGGCAAGGTCGACGCCAAGGCCGTGGTGACCGAGGAAGTCCTGACCACGGCCGGTCTGGTCGGGTCCGGGCGTTTCGCCGGTATCCGCCTGCTGGCTGATGGCGAGCTGAACCACGCCGTGACGATCGAAGTGGCTGGAGCTTCGGCCGGTGCCATTGCAGCAGTCGAGAAGGCTGGCGGCAAGGTGCAGGTCAAGGCGCAGAAGCAGCAGGCTCCTGCCGCAGAATGACCGTTTCCGGGGACAGACCTGTTCTGTACCCGAGGCATAATAAAAGCGATGCTGCTTGCACTCGGCGGGCGCATCGCTTTATTACTTTTTGCGGTTTTTTTTATCATGACAGCGTCCCGTTTCCAGCGGTGGCGCTGTTCTTGTGAAAGGATGGGCGCATGGCCTCCGCGGCCGAACAGTTGGCTGCCAATCTGAATTTCAGCTCCTTTGCCAATGCGACGGAACTGAAGAAGCGCATCTGGTTCACGCTGGGTGCGCTGATCGTGTATCGGATCGGCACCTATATTCCCGTTCCTGGCGTCGATGCGACGGTCATGGGGCAGCTTCTGGCCCGGCACCAGGGCGGCATACTTGGCATGTTCGACATGTTCACGGGTGGTGCGCTGGGGCGCATGACCGTGTTCGCGTTGAATATCATGCCCTACATCAGCGCCTCGATCATCGTGCAGCTGATGTCGGCGGCGATTCCCTCGCTTGAGGCGCTGAAGAAGGAAGGTGAGGGCGGTCGGCGCAAGCTGAATGAATATACGCGCTACCTGACCGTGATCATCGCGCTGTTCCAGGCCTATGGTATCGCGATCGGCCTTGAGAACATGCATACGGAGGCCGGTTCGGCTGTCGTATCCCCCGGGCTGTTTTTCATCGTTTCGTGTGTGCTGACCCTTGTGGGCGGGACCATGTTCCTGATGTGGCTGGGTGAGCAGATCACGTCGCGCGGGGTGGGTAACGGCATCTCGCTGATCATCTTCGCCGGTATCGTGGCCAACCTGCCCAATGCAATGGCAAGTCTTTTCCAGCTTGGCTACACGGGGGCGCTTTCGCCGATTTTCGTGCTGGTCTTCCTTGTGCTGGCGGCGGTGACCATCGCGTTTATCGTGTTCATGGAACTGGCGCAGCGGCGTGTGGTCATCCAGTACCCCAAGCGCCAGGTCGGCCAGCGCATGTTCGGTGGCGATTCGACCCATATGCCGCTGAAGGTGAACACGGCGGGCTCGATTCCACCGATCTTCGCCTCTTCCGTTCTGCTGATTCCGGTCACGATTTCAGGTTTCGTGAACAACAGTTCAATGCCGGGATGGCTGTCCTTCCTGGGGCAGGAACTGGGGCAGGGGCAGCCGCTTTACATGCTGTTCTATGCGGGCATGATCGTGTTCTTCTCCTATTTCTACGCGGCGGTGACCTTCAACCCGCAGGAAACGGCGGAAAACCTGCGCAAGCAGGGCGGGTTCGTGCCTGGCATCCGTCCGGGGGCGAATACGGCCACGTTCTTTGACCGGATCCTGACGCGCATCACCACCATCGGCGCGCTGTATCTTGTTGCGGTCTGTCTGTTGCCGCAGGTGCTGATCAGCCATTACAACGTGCCTTTCTATTTTGGTGGCACCAGCCTGATCATTATCGTGACCGTAACGATCGATACGGTGACACAGGTGCAGTCTCACCTCGTCGCGCACCAGTATCAGGGACTCATGCGCAGGGGACGGGGCAGAAAGGGTAGAATGCGTTGAATATTATTTTTCTCGGACCGCCGGGTGCCGGAAAGGGCACCCAGTCCAAGCGGTTGGAAGAACGGTATGGAATCGCCCAGATTTCCACGGGCGACATGCTCCGGGCCGAAGTGGCGGCGGGAAGCCCGCTGGGGCAGAAGGTCAAGAGCATCATGGCGGCAGGCGGGCTGGTGCCCGATGACCTGATCATCGCCATGATCGAGAGCCGCATCCAGCAGCCGGACTGTGCGAAGGGCTTCATCCTGGATGGCTTCCCGCGCACGCGGGCGCAGGCAGAGGCACTGGACACCATGCTGGCGCGCAGCGGGCGGCATATCGACGCGGTGCTGCTGCTGGACGTGGATGAAAACGCCCTCGCTGACCGGATTGCGGGGCGCTATACCTGTGCCAAGTGTGGCGCCGGGTATAACGACCTGTTCAAGCGGCCCAAGGTGGCGGGCACCTGCGATGTATGCGGGGGCCACGAGTTCATCCGCCGTGAGGATGACCGGCGCGATACCGTAGCCGCGCGGCTGCGTAACTATCGCGAACAGACAGCACCGATCCTGCCCTATTACGAGGAGCAGAAGCGTCTGTACCGTGTTGATGGCATGGCGGATATTGATGCGGTAACCCGGGAAGTCTTTGGTGTTATCGACCGTATCACGAAAAAGTGATACAAAATAATTGACTCACATGGGGGCAGCAGTATATTGCGCGCCCTCAAGGTATGAGCGTCGCATGAGTCGGTCACGATGACACGGCTGGTGCGGCCTGAATGAATGATGATGGGGTTGGCCGGTTTCACACCGGCAGGTTCACGGCGCTCCTGCCAGAAGGGCAGGTGGTGTGACGCAGCCCTGCCTGAATGTTAGTGCCCCGAAAGGGCGGACGAGGAGTAAGTGGCGTGGCGCGTATTGCCGGCGTGAACATCCCAACCAACAAGCGGGTTACCATTGGCCTGCGTTATATCTATGGTATCGGGGCTACCAAGGCCCAGGCGATCTGCGATCAGCTGGCGATCCCGGCCGAGCGCCGCGTGAACGAGCTGTCGGACGACGAGATCGGCAAGATCCGTGAGCTGATCGACAGCGAGTATCGCGTTGAAGGTGATCTGCGCCGCGAAGTGGCGATGAACATCAAGCGTCTGATGGACCTGGGTTGCTACCGTGGTCTGCGCCACCGGCGCGGGCTGCCTGTCCATGGTCAGCGGACACATACCAACGCCCGTACCCGCAAGGGTAAGGCCGTGGCTATTGCGGGCAAGAAGAAGGCTACCCGCTAATCAGCGGATTGCCCGGTATGCATGGGGCGGTATGCGCTCCATGCACCGTTTGAACTGACAGGATCGAGAAAACTATGGCGAAAGCTGCGGCTCCGCGTATTCGGAAGAAAGAGCGGAAAAACATCATTTCCGGGGTGGCGCATGTGCTGTCCACCTTCAACAACACCATGATCACCATCTCGGATGCGCAGGGCAATGCGATTGCCTGGTCGTCCGCTGGTGCCCAGGGCTTCAAGGGTTCGCGCAAGTCCACGCCGTACGCGGCGCAGGTTGCGGCGGAAGACGCGGGCCGCAAGGCGCGTGAGCATGGCATGGAGACGCTGGAAATCGAGGTTTCCGGTCCGGGTTCGGGGCGTGAGAGCGCACTGCGCGCCCTGCAGGCGGTCGGTTTCTCGATCACGGCCATCCGTGACATGACGCCGGTCCCGCACAACGGCTGCCGCCCGCGCAAGCGCCGTCGCGTCTGATCCGCAATCTGTAAGTCGTATTCCCCCGCATGCGGGGGAAGATTGTCATTCCGGTATCTTTATATGGGTACCATCTGTCGCTCCCCGTGGGCGGCAGATCAGTCTTGAAAGGCCATTACCTTGGTCCTCCAGAAAAACTGGCAATCCCTGATCAAGCCGGAAAAGCTGGAAGTCGAACCGGGGGCGGAACCTTCACGCGTCGCCACCGTCGTGGCGGAACCGCTGGAACGCGGTTTTGGCATGACGCTGGGCAATGCGATCCGTCGGGTTCTGCTGTCGTCCCTGCAGGGGGCTGCGGTTACGGCAATCCAGATTGACGGCGTGCTGCATGAATTCTCGTCGGTGGCGGGCGTTCGTGAAGACGTGACCGATATCGTCCTGAACATCAAGCAGCTTGCCCTGCGCATGCATGGCGAAGGCCCCAAGCGCATGGTGCTGACGGCCACCGGGCCGGGTGAAGTGCGTGCCGGACAGATCCAGACCGGGCATGACATTGAAGTCATGAACCCCGATCTCGTGATCTGCACCCTTGATGAAGGGGTGAAGTTCGGCATGGAATTCACCGTGAACATGGGCAAGGGCTATGTTCCGGCAGCGGCGAACCGCCCGGAAGATGCGCCGATTGGCCTGATCCCGGTTGACGCCATCTATTCGCCCGTCCGCCGCGTGTCCTACAAGGTCGAGCAGACCCGCGTGGGTCAGGTGACGGATTATGACCGCCTGCTGCTGACGGTCGAGACGAATGGCGCCGTAACGCCTGAAGATGCCGTGGCGCTTGCCGCGCGTATCCTGCAGGATCAGCTCCAGCTCTTCATCAACTTTGATGAGCCGCGCACGGTCCGCACGGAAGAGCCGCAGGATGACCTGCCGTTCAACCGGAACCTGCTGCGCAAGGTCGATGAGCTTGAACTGTCGGTCCGTAGTGCGAACTGCCTGAAGAACGACAACATTGTCTATATCGGTGATCTGGTTCAGAAGACCGAGCAGGAGATGCTGCGCACCCCGAACTTCGGCCGCAAGTCGCTGAACGAGATCAAGGAAGTCCTGACTGCCATGGGACTTTCACTGGGTATGAATGTCCCGGCCTGGCCGCCGGAAAATATCGAAGATCTGGCAAAGAGGCTCGACGAGCCGTTCTGATCCTCTGAACCGGAAAAACAGGAAATTACATCATGCGTCACGGTGTTGCCGGCCGTAAGCTCGGCGTTACCTCGTCCCATCGACAGGCCATGTTTCGCAACATGGCTGTCGCCCTGATCAAGCACGAACAGATCACCACCACCCTGCCCAAGGCGAAGGAACTTCGCCCGGTTGTGGAAAAGCTGATCACGCTGGGCAAGCGTGGTGATCTGCATGCCCGCCGCCAGGCTTTCGCCCAGCTGCGTGACGACAAGATCGTGTCCAAGCTGTTCGCCGCCGTTGCGGATCGGTACAAGACTCGCTCGGGTGGTTACACCCGCGTGCTGCGTGCCGGCATGCGCCATGGTGACGCGGCCGACATGGCCGTGATCGAACTGGTGGACCGCGATGTCTCCGCCAAGGGTCAGGATAGCGGCCCGCGTCCGGAAACGGCGCAGGAAGCTGATCTGGCTGCCTGAGGGACATTGTAAGTCCCGGAAAAAGCCCGGCTTCGGCCGGGTTTTTTTGTGTCAATTTTTAATCTAACATTTTTCAATCGTTATATAGATATTCAATCAGCATCGTGTATATTTAAACAAGCGCATCAATACGCAGGGTGTACCCTGCATTTCCAACAGGGCATTATTCATGACAGGACCAAATTTCAGGCGTGCGTTCCGGCGCGGCTTTTATGCTCTTGCCGCCATGATTGGACTGGGCGGGGCACTGCAGGCGCAGGCCGCAACCGTGCGCGTGGGTTATATTCCGGTCATCGGTTCGGCACCGCTTTTTGTCATGCAGGGCAAGAACTGGGCGCATGATGCGGGTATTGACCTGCAGCTTGTGCGCTTCCAGTCCGGGCCGCAGGCGGTGCAGGCGCTGGTTGCGGGGCAGATTGACGCCTATGTGGCCGGTGTCTTGCCGCTTTTGCAGGCACGCGCGCATGGGGTGGATGTAAAGGTCGTGGCCACTGCCGCGATCGAGGAACTGGAAGTTGTCTCGCGCGGTGCACTGGCTTCCGGCCTGCCGGAGCAGCCCAAGCCACTGACACCGGACGCCCTGCGCCAGCGTTTTGCCGATTTTACCTCCGTGACCGACCGCATGCCCAAGATTGCCAGCCAGCCGCAGGGTTCGGTGCCCGATACCCTGCTGCGCTACTGGCTGAAGGAGCGCAACAAGCTGGAACCCGCACAGGTGGCCAATATTATTGGCATTGATATCGACGCGGCCCAGCAGGCGTTTCTGGCCGGGGCTGTGGATGGCGCCATTCTGCGCGAACCGGCGCTGACCATTATCCGCCACCGTATTCCCGGCATGCGGGTGCTGGCGACCGGCCATGACCTCATGCCCGGCCAGCCCGGATCGGTGCTGGCGATCGTGAATGAAAATGCGCCGGACCGGGCGGCGTGGAAATCCGCGTTCCTGGCCAGCTTCGTCAAGGCGACACACCTGCTGGCCACGGACCCCGAGCAGGTGGAACCGTACGTGCAGCAGGCGCTGGGCGGTGGCATGCTGCCCAAGGAAATCGTGATCGAGGCGCTGAAGGCATCGGCTTCGGGATATGTATCCGACCCCGCCGCCATTGAGACGGCAGTTGGCCAGTTGCAGGATTTCGAGGTGCAGACCGGTGTGCTGCACAAGGCGGAACCCGTGGCGGCCTTGTTTGATCTGGACAGTTACAGGCAGATCCAGCAGTGAAACTGAACCGCTCCGCCATGCTGCGTCCCATGCTGGGCGGACTTGGCCTGATACTTCTGTTCGGGGGGTGGGAGGCGGCGATCCGCTTCGGGCTGGTGCCGTTCGGGCTGCTGCCCGCACCGTCCTCGCTGGGGCCGGCGTGGCTTGATGAACTGCATAACGGGGCATGGCTGCAGGCCATCAGGGACAGCCTGACGCATTACCTGACCGGGCTGGTGATCGGTTCGGTGACCGGGGCAGTGATGGGCCTGCTCTGTGGCGCGGTGCCGGTTCTGGATGCGCTACTGTCCGGGGTGGTGCGGGTGCTGCGCCCGATCCCGGGGCTGGCGTGGGTGCCGTTTGCCATATTGTGGTTCGGGCTGAATACCGCGGGGGCCACGTTTGTCATCGCGATCTCGGTTTTCTGGATTAATTTCTATGCGGCCTATGGCGCCGTGCATGCCATCGACCCCGACCTGTACGAGGTTGCGGCCTCCTTCGGTCATGGCGGGTTCTGGGCGCGGATGCGCACGGTCGTCATTCCCGGTTCCGCCCCCGGCCTGCTGGCCGGGCTGCGCACGGGGCTGGGGCAGGCGTGGATGTCGGTCGTGGCGGCGGAACTGTTTGGCGTGCCCGGCATTGGCGCACGGATGATGCAGGCCTCCAGCCTGCTGGCGACCGATCTGGTGGTGGTCTATATGCTGACCATGGCCCTGCTGTATGCCCTGACCGACATGCTGTTCATGATGGTGCGCAGGCGGCTGATGGGCTGGCAGGGATGAACGCGATCATGACGGATCATGCGGCAGATGTGGTCGTGCGGCTGGACGGTATTGGCCTGTCGCATGACAGGGGGCGCAGCTTTATCCTGCGGCATGTCGATCTGGAAATAAGGCGGGGCGAATTCGTGGCCCTGCTTGGCCCGTCGGGCGTGGGCAAGTCCACGCTGCTGCGTGTCATCATGGGGCTTGTCCCCCCGAGCGAGGGGCAGGTGATCCTGCAATCCCCCGCGACCACCGCGCACCGGCCAACCGCCATGGTGTTTCAGGACGCCAAGCTCATGCCGTGGCGCAGCGTGGTGCGTAACGTGGAACTGGGGCTTGAGGGGCTGGGGCTGGACGCGGCCCGGCGGCGCGCGCGCGCCATGGCGGCGCTGGAGCTTGTCGGCCTGGCGGACATGGCGGACAGGTGGCCACGCCAGCTTTCGGGCGGGCAGCGCCAGCGCGTGGGTGTGGCCCGCGCCCTGACGGTGGAACCTGACCTGCTGCTGATGGATGAGCCCTTTGGCGCGCTGGATGCGATTACGCGCAATGCATTGCAGCTTGAACTGCTGCGCATTCACGAGCGCACGCATGCGACGGTGCTGTTTGTCACCCATGACCTTGAGGAAGCGCTGACGCTGGCTGACCGGATCATCGTCCTTGAGGGCCATCCGGCAGGGGTGCGGGGGGATTTTCTGGTTGGCCCCCGCCCGCGCGATCATGCTGCACCCCCCATGCGGGCCATGGCGGAACGGATGAAGCTGCTCATTGCGGGGGAAGAGGACCCCGGCGTGGTCGCGGCCTATTGGCAGGCATCGGAGATATGATAAGTCTGCTCTGGCGCCTGACCCGCCATGCGGGCCTGAAGGCACGGGAGTAGATAGGGGAAGGCTGGCTGTCTATCTTCCCCGCTGGCAAGCAAGGGAATACAGAGCATGACGAATCCCCCCAATCTTGAAGCGCACCTTGAATCCGGCATCGGCCGCCTTCAGGATGGTCTGGACGGCTTTGCGGGTGAACCCGGCGGCCGTATGCGCGGCGCTGGCGGCATGGCCCAGCAGGGCCTGGGCGAGATTTGCGATACCGTGCGCGATTTCACCGCCGACCGCCCGCTATGTGCGCTGCTCGGGGCCTCGTTCCTGGGCTTTATCGTAACGCTTATCACCCGCCGCCGCCGCTAAAGGCAACGTAACCGGTCCTGTTGCGTTGGTAATGTCATGAGTAATTTGCGGGGAAGTATGCCATGCTGAAACTGGCGCTGTTTTTTCTGATCGTTTCGCTGGTGGCCGGCCTGTTCGGTTTCACTGGTATTTCCGCCGCATCGGCCGGGATGGCAAAGATACTGTTCTTCATCGCCATTGTGGCGTTTGTCGTCGTGGCCCTGATTATCCTGTTTTCGGCCAAATCGCTTTTCAATTAGCGCCGCGCCATACCGGAACCCCCTGTGGTCACGCCACAGGGGGTTTTTTTATGCCTACTGGTTGGTGTCCTTCTGGATGAAGGAAGGCAGCAGGGGATTGTCCTTCTGGAGCGAGTTTTTCGATGGCAGGCGTGAAGCATCCCATCCGCCCCCCAGCGCCTGCACCAGGCTGACACTGTCCACCATGCGCTGCTGCTGGATGCCCAGCAGGGTTTCGGCATCGCTCAGGGCCGAATTTTCGTTGGTGATGACGGTTGTATAGATTTCGGTGCCCGCCATGTACTGGTTGAGCGAAACCTCGACCGTGCGGTTCGCGAAATCCAGCGCCTTCTGCTGCTGTGCCGACTGCTCGGCCAAGATGCGCAGGTTGGAAAGCTGGTCTTCCGTGTTCTGCAATGCCGTCAGCACCGTCTGGCGGTAGGCCGCGACGGCGCTGTCGTACTGGGCGTTGGCTTCATGCACGGCGGCGGTGCGCGAGCCGCCTTCAAACAGGATTTCGGTGGCGGATGCGCCCAGCGACCAGACACGGTTCATCGCCTGCATGAGCGAGGTCACCGGGTCGCCCCCGCTTTGTGAATAGCTGGCGTTGATGGTGATGTCCGGATAGAACGCCGCCATGTCCGCGCCGATCATGGCGTTGTATTGCTCCATCGTGCGTTCCGCCGCCGCAATATCCGGGCGGCGTTGCAGCAGGTCGGCCGGAATCGTGACCGGAATGGGCGGAATGGTGCGTGACAGTTCCGCCGGTGCGATCGAGACATTGGCGGGGGGCTTGCCAACCAGCACGGCAATCGCATGCTCGTACTGCGCGCGGTTGATGCCTGCCTGCACCAGTGATGCCCGGTTCTGCTCCAGCGTGGTGCGGGCCTGCAGCACGGCGGTCGGGTCCGCCGTTCCCGCATCAAACTGGTTCTGGGTTATTTCCAGCGCCTGTTCGTTGAAGTGGACGTAACGCCGCAGCAGGTCGGTCAGGCTGTCCTGATAGCGCATGTTGAAATAGGCCGTGGCCAGCTGCGCCTGATAGGACAGGGTGGCGTTGGCCAGATCCGCTGCACTGGCCTGGGCTGCCGTGACCTGCTCCTGTATCTGCCTGCGGATGCGGCCCCACACGTCAATATCCCAGCTTGCGCTCGGGCCGATGTCATAGGTGTTGTAGGTGGTGCCCGCCCGGGCATAGTTGCTGCCCGAAGACGATAGCGATCCCGTCCCGTGCCCGTTGCGGTTGAAGCCCATGCTGCCGCTTATGGTGGGGAAAAGCTGGGCGCGCACGCTGTCGATCATGGCGCGGGCGTTGCGGTAATTGGCTTCGTACTGCTTGACGTTCTGGTTGGAAATCGCGACCTGCGCCTCCAGCCCGTTGAGCACGGGATCGTTGTAGATGGTCCACCAGTCCTGCTTGGGCAGGGCGGCCATCTGCGGGTTCGCCTTTTCCCAGCCGGGTTCGGGGCGCAGTTCCTTGAAGCGGGGGGAAACGATCGCGGCAGGACGGTGGTATTTCGGGCCGACCATGCACCCCGCCAGCACCACGAGCGGCAGGGCCGCCAGGGCAAGGCGGCCTGATCTGTGCCGGGCGCGTGGCGGGTTGGTGCGGGCATGGCTGGGGGATGGCGTGGAGAGGGTCATCCGGTTCAGGAATCCTGCTGGGGGGAGAGACGATGGCGCCGGGACAGCCGCCCGTACAGCCGGTTGAAACGCGTGCGGCAGACAATCGCAAGACGGTCGAGGTACAGATACACGACAGGCGTTGTATAAAGCGTCAGCGCCTGACTGACGAGCAGCCCCCCCACGATGGCGATGCCCAGCGGGCGGCGCAGTTCCGAGCCGTAGCCATGGCCGAAAATGAGCGGCATCGCCCCAAGGGCTGCGGCAAACGTGGTCATCATGATCGGGCGGAAGCGCAGCAGGCAGGCCGCACGGATGGCGTCGAGCGGCGTATGCCCCTCGTCACGTTCGGCGGTCAGGGCGAAATCCACCAGCATGATGGCGTTTTTCTTGACGATGCCGATCAGCAGGATCACCCCGATCATGGCGATGAGCGAGAATTCCTCGCCAAAGACCTGTAGCGCCAGCAGCGCGCCAACCCCGGCCGAGGGCAGGGTGGACAGGATGGTCAGCGGATGGACATAGCTTTCGTACAGGATGCCCAGCGTCATGTACACCGCCGCCAGCGCCGCCAGGATCAGCAGCGGTTCATTATTGACCGATTTCTGGAACTGGGCGGCATTGCCCGCGAAGCTGCCCTGGATGTTGGCGGGCATGTGCAGGCGCACCGCCTCCTCGTTGATGATCTGCACCGCCTGGCTGAGGGAGACGCCATTGGCCAGGTTGAACGAAATGGTGGTGGCGACGGACTGGCCTGCATGGTTGACGCTGAGCGCCGTCAGCACGGGCTTGAGCACCGAGACCAGCGTAAGCGGCACCATCTGTTCCGAATTGGTGGAAACGGCGGAGCCGGTGGAGGTGCTGTTGCCGCCCGCCAGTGTGTTGGCGACCTGGTTACGGAATGACTGCGCGCTGAGCTGGGACGCGACGGTGCCCGTATCGGTCCGCACGCGGATGGTGTTGGACTGCGTGCCACCCCCGGCCGAGCCGCCCGCCACGCTGACCCAGACCTGCTTGAGCGTGTTCGGGTCCTGCCAGAAACGCGGCTCGACCTCCATCACCACGCGGTACTGGTTGAGCGGGTTGTAGATGACCGAGGCCGCGCGCTGGCCATAGGCATCGAACAGGGTGTTGGAAATGAGCTGCGGCGTGATGTTGAGGCGGCTGGAGGTATCACGGTCCACCATCACGTCCAGCGCCGATCCGCCCTGCAGCACATCCGATGAAATGTCCGAAAGCTCGCGGTGTTTCTGCAGCGCCGTGACGAGCTGCGGGGTCCATTTGTACAGGTCCTGCGATGAATCGGACTGGAGCGAATACTGGTAGGCCGCGTTGCTCTGCCGCCCCCCGATGCGCAACTGCCCCGGTGCTGAGGCATAGAACTGCGCGCCCACCATCTTGCGCAGCCGGTGCGAGATGCGCGCGATGGTCAGTGCTGGCGGGTCGTCACGCAGCGACTTGTCCTTGAGCACGACAAACAGGTTGGCCTGGTTGGACGTGCCGCGCCCGCCCATGAACCCCATCACGCGCGAGACATCCCGATCCGCCATGATGGCCTGCTGCACGGTCGCGATCTTGCCCTGCATGGCCTGGAAGGAGATGGACTGGTCCCCCTGCAGGTGCCCCATCAGCATGCCGGTATCTGATTCGGGGAACAGACCCTTGGGCATCTTGATGAACAGCCCCACCATGATGGCGATGGTCAGCGGCAGCGACAGGATGGTCAGCCGCCGGTGCGTGATCGCCCATTCAAGGGAGCGCGCGTAACCCTGCTGGGCGGAAAGCAGCGCGTGTTCCAGCGCATGCCCGACCCAGCCCATTACCCCCTTTGGCGGGGCAGGCTCGTGGCGGCGCAGCAGGTGCGCGGTCATCATCGGCGTCAGTGAGAGCGACAGCACCATGGAGATGACGATGGTGATTGACATCGTCATGGCGAATTCATGGAACAGCCGCCCCGCCACACCGCTGAGCAGCAGGATGGGCAGGAACACCGCGATCAGCGATACGGTAATGGACATGACCGTGAACGCGACTTCCTGCGCGCCCAGCAGCGTGGCCTGAAGGCGGTCCATCCCGGCCTCCATGTGGCGGCTGATGTTCTCGACCACCACGATGGCGTCATCCACCACGAAGCCCGTGGAAATGGTCAGCGCCATGAGCGAGAGGTTATCGAGCGAATACCCCATGAGCTTCATGACGCCAAAGGTGGTGATGATGGAGGTCGGCACCACGATGGCCGGGATGATGGTGATGCGTGGCGAACGCAGGAACACCAGCACCACCAGCACCACCAGGGCGACGGACAGCACGAGCGTGAATTGCGTATCGGCCAGTGCGGCGCGGATGGTCGTGGAACGGTCCATGAGGTCGCCAAGGTCAACATCCGCCGGCAGGGCCGCGCGCAGCGTGGGCAGCTTGGCGCGGATCTGGTCGTTGGTGCTGATGATGTTGGCCCCCGCCTGCGCGAAAATGATGGCCAGCACGGCGGGCCTGCCATCAACGTAACCGGCGTTGCGTACGTCCTCCACGCTGTCGCGCACATAGGCCACGTCGGCCAGCCGCACGGGGCGGCTGTCGTGATAGGCCACGATCAGGTCACGATAGGCCTGCGCGTTATGCACCTGGTCATTGGTGGCGAGCACGAACCGGCTGTCGCCCTGGTCGATGAAGCCCTTGGGCGTATGCGCGTTGGCCGAGGCAAGGGCGGCGCGGATATCCTCAAAGCCGATGCCGAATTTGTACAGCGCCAGCGGGTTCATTTCCACCCGCACCGCAGGCAGCGAACTGCCGCCGATTTCAACCTGTCCCACCCCCTGTATCTGCGAGAGATGCTGCTGGAGCACGTTTGACGCCAGGTCATAGAGCTGCGGGGCCGTGCGGGTCCGTGATGTCAGCGCGAGGATCATGACCGGCGCGCCGTTGGGGTTGGCCTTGAAGTAGCTGGGGTTCTGCCGCAGCGATGTGGGCAGGTCGGCATGTGCTGCCTGAAGGGCGGCCTCCACGTCACGGGCAGCACCGTTGATGTCCCGGTCGAGCGAAAACTGCAGCGTGATCCGCGCCTGGTTGGCGGAGGACTGGGATGTCATTTCCGTCAGCCCCGCGATGGCGCCCAGATGGCGCTCCAGCGGGGCGGCGACCGAGCTTGCAATTTCCTCGGGCGAGCCACCGGCCTGCCGCGCCTGCACCTGTATGACCGGAAAGTCCACATTGGGCAGGTCGGCCACCGGCAGCGTGACAAACCCGATCACGCCCCCCAGCAGCAGCGCCACGGTCAGCAGGATCGTGGCGACCGGCCTGCGTACGAACAGGGCGAGGGGATTCATGCGGAGGCCTGCGGGCCGGGCAGGCCGTCTTCGGGGCGGTCATGGTCCGTGCCGCCAAACCTTGCGCGCAGTTTCTGGCTGATCCCGTCCATCAGCAGGTAGATGACCGGCGTGGTGAACAGTGTCAGCAACTGGCTGACCAGCAGTCCCCCCACGATGGCGATGCCCAGCGGGCGGCGCAGTTCCGACCCGGTGCCCGTGCCAAGCACCATGGGCACCGCCGCCAGCATCGCGGCCAGCGTGGTCATGAGGATGGGGCGGAAACGCAGCAGGGCGGCATGGCGGATGGAAGCTATGGGCGACATCCCTTCCACCCGCTCGGCCTCCAGCGCGAAGTCGATCATCATGATGGCGTTTTTCTTGACAATGCCGATCAGCAGCACCAGCCCGATGATGCCCATGACATCCAGCCCCGCCCCGGTCACCCACAGCGCCAGCAACGCGCCAATCCCGGCGGAGGGCAGGGTGGACAGGATGGTGATGGGGTGGACGAAACTCTCATACAGGATGCCCAGCACGATATAGACCGCAACCAGCGCCGCCAGCACCAGCCATGCCTCGTTGGACAGTGAGCTGCGGAAGGCCGCCGCCGTGCCCTGGAACGCGGTCTGGAAACTGCCGGGCAGGTGGATGTCCGCCGCCGCCTGTTCGATCTCGTTGGTCGCATCGCCCAGCGCGTAGCCCGGCCTGACGTTGAACGAGACCGTGGTGGCGGGGAACTGCCCCACATGCGTAATCAGCAGCGGCGCGGTGCCGCGCGTGACGGTGGTGACGGCAGCCATCGGCACCAGCCCCGATGTGGGCGAGCGCGTCGGGCCGGAGGTGCTTTCCCCCGCATTGCCGCTGATGCCGGGCAGGTAGATCTGGTTGAGCGAGCCCATGTCGCGCTGGAAGGCGGGATCGGCCTCCAGAATCACGCGGTACTGGTTGGACTGCGTGAAGATGGTCGAGATCTGGCGCTGGCCGAAGCTGTCATACAGCACGTTGTCGATGGTCTGCGGCGTGATGGAATAGCGTGCGCCCGTCGTGCGGTCGAGATCGAGATGCGCCACAAGCCCCGCCGCCTGCAGGTCGGACGTGACATCCGACAGCGCCGGTTCCTGCTGCAGGCGCGCGATGAATTTCGGCACCCACGTAATGAACTGGTTGTAGTCCGGGTTTTCCAGCAGGAACTGGTACTGGGTGGCCGCGACCGATGTATCGAGCGAGAGATCCTGCACCGGCTGCACATACAGTTCCGCTCCGGCAATATCGGCCGTTTCCGCGCGCAGGCGGTCCGCGACCTGCCGCGCCGTGGCGGTGCGCGTGCCCAGCGGTTTGAGGTTGATGAGGAAGCGCCCCTGGTTGAGGGTGACGTTCTGCCCGTCCACCCCCACGAAGGAGGACAGGCTGCTCACATCCGGGTCCTGCAGGATACGGTCGGCCAGTTCCTGCTGGTGGCGCTTCATGGCGGTAAAGGATGTGGACTGCGCCGCAACCGAGATGCCCTGGATCACCCCCGTATCCTGCACGGGGAAGAACCCCTTGGGAATGACCACGGCCACCACGCCGGTCAGAACCAGTGTGGTGGCGAAGACCGCCAGTGTCAGCCGCTGGTGGCGCAGCACCACGTCCAGCGCGCGGCCGTACGCCGCGATGGTGGCCTGGGTCCACCGCTCCACCGCGCGCGACCATGCGGGCTCGGACTGGCCATCGCTGCGTTCATGCAGCAGGCGGGCGCACATCATGGGCACCAGCGTAAGCGACACCACGGCGGACAGGATGATCGTGACCGCCAGCGTCATGGCGAATTCATGGAACAGGCGCCCCACCACATCGCCCATGAACAGCAGCGGGATCAGCACCGCGATGAGCGAGACGGTAAGCGAGATGATGGTGAACCCGATCTCGCCCGCGCCCTTGAGCGCGGCCTCCATGCGGCTGTCACCCATCTCGATGTAGCGGGCGATGTTCTCGATCATGACGATGGCGTCATCCACCACGAAGCCGGTGGCGATGGTCAGTGACATGAGGGAAAGGTTGTCGAGCGAGAAGTCCAGCAGGTACATGACCGCCAGCGTACCCACCAGCGAAAGCGGCACCGACAGGCTGGGGATGAGTGTTGCCGGCACATTGCGCAGGAACACGAAAATCACCCCCACCACGAGTACCAGGGCCAGGCCGAGTTCAAACTCCACATCCTCGACCGAGGCGCGGATGGTCGTGGTCCGGTCCGTCAGCGGCGTGATGGTGATGCCCGGCGGCAGCGCCTGCTGCAGGCGGGGCAGGGCGTATTTGATGTTGTCCACCACCGCGATGACATTGGCGCCGGGCTGGCGCTGCACGTTCATGACCAGCGCGGGCGTGCGGTTGGCCCATGCGGCCAGTTCGGTATTCTCCGGCCCCTCCACCACGCTCGCGACATCGCGGATGCGCACCGGCCCGTTGCTCTGGTAGGCGATGACCTGGTTGAGCAGCTGTTCCGGCCCGGTGATCTGCCCGTCAATGCGCAGCGTGGTCGCACGCTTCGGCCCGTCGAACGTGCCGGTGGGGGAATTGACGTTCACGTTGCCGATTGTCGTGCGCAGCGTGTCGAGGTCGATGCCGAAGGATGTCAGCTTGGGAATGTTGACCCGCACCCGCAGCGCCTTGCGGTTGCCGCCCGACAGCGTAACCAGACCCACGCCCGAGATCTGGCTGATCTTTTCGGCCAGGCGCGTGTCAACGTAGTCCTCCACCTCCGTCAGCGGCATAGTGGCTGACGAAATGCCCAGCGTCATGACCGGGGTATCGGCGGGGTTGACCTTGGCATAGACCGGCGGGGCGGGCAGGTCGGTCGGCAGCAGGGAATTGGCCTGGTTAATCGCCGCCTGCACTTCCTGCTCGGCAATGTCCATGGTCATGTCCAGCCCGAAGCGCAGGGTGATGACCGATGCCCCGCCCGAGGAGCGCGAGGTCATCTGCTCCAGCCCCGACATTTCACCAAGCTGGGTTTCCAGCGGTGCGGTGACGGAGGTGGCCATCACGTCCGGGCTGGCGCCGGGGTAGAAGGTCTGCACCGTTATGGTGGGGTATTCCACCTGCGGCAGCGCGGAGACCGGCAGGAAGTGGTAGCCCAGCAGCCCCGCCAGCAGGATGGCCAGCATGAGCAGGGTGGTGGCGACCGGGCGGTGAATGAACAGGCGGGACGGGTTCAAGCGGCAATCTCCGGCGGCGGGCGGGGCGTGTTGTCAGGCTGGGGGGCGGGCGTGATGCGCACGTCTAGCCCTTGTGCCCCTGTGTGGCGGCGGCGCCGTCGCCCACCTGCGGAATACTGACCTTCACCCCGTCGCGCAGGTGGTCCACGCCGTCGGTCACGACACGTTCACCTTCCTTCACGCCATCGTTCAGCACGGTCATTGTGTCATTGGCGTGGCCGACCTTGACGTTACGCACCTCCACCGTGTTGTCCGCCTTCACGACATAGACGAACTGGCCATTCGGCCCGGTCTGGAGCGCATTGGTGGGCACCAGCAGGGCATTGTGGTCGGTGCTGACCAGCAGCCGCGCATTGACGAACTGGTTGGGGAAAAGTTCTTCCTGCGTGTTGGGAAAGATGGCGCGCATGCGCACCGTGCCGGTGGCGGTGTCGATCTGGCTGTCCAGCACGCTGACCTGGCCCGTGGCGATGCGGGTCAGGTTGGCGCTGTCCCATGCCTCCACCGGCAGGGGCGTGCCTTCATGCAGGCGCTGGGCCACGGGGCCAATGTCGTTTTCGGGCAGGGTGAAGATGACCGAGATCGGCTGCATCTGCGTCAGGATCACCAGACCGTTGGTCTGGCCCGCCGTGATGTAGTTGCCCATGTCCACCTGACGGATGCCCACGCGGCCATCCACCGGGGCGAGGATGTGGCAGTAGGTGATCTGGAGCTTCTCGTTATCCACCAGCGCCTGGTCGGCCTTGACCGTGCCTTCGAGCTGCTCGACCTTGTACTGCTGGTCCTTCGCCGTCATGGCGGCCACGCTGTTCTGGCGGATCAGGCGCTGGTAGCGGGCGTTATCCACGCGGGCGGCGGCAAGCTGGGCCTGGTCCTGCTCAAGCTGGCCCTGGTACTGCGCCAGCAGCACCTCATAGGGGCGGGTGTCGATCAGCGCCAGCAGGTCGCCCTTGTGCACGTGCTGTCCCTCGGTGAACAGCACCTGCATGAGATAGCCGTCAATGCGCGACTGCACCGTCACGTTGGTGATGGGAACGACCGTGCCCAGCTCCGTCAGGATCACGGGCATGTCGCCCCGGCCCACGGTTGCAACGGCTACGGGCTGGTCGCCGGTGCGGGCGTGCTTGCTGGTGTGGCTATGGGGGCGGAGGAAGGCAACCGCGAGGACAACCGCCAGCACGCCACCCACGATATAGGCCGCGCGCCGCCTGTGGGGCGCGCGGCCTATATC
>NZ_QUWV01000003.1 GCF_003403295.1 Komagataeibacter melaceti
TAACTTTCATCCGGGCGGTCTCCTCTGAATGGTCTTCCGACCTCATCATGGCACATTGATGTCGCATGGAGGCCGTCCACCCCATCTGTATGGGGCCAGGTCGGACAATGGCCACCTCGATCACCAGATCATAGAACACCCGGGGCCTGAGACGCGGCAGCATGGACATCTGCGCCCGGCTCTCGATCTGGAACACCCCGATCGTGTCGGCCTTCCGGATCATGGCGTAAGTTCGCGGGTCCTCGGCCGGGATGGTCTGCAGCGTGTAATGCTGCCCCTTGTGGTCGGCCAGAAGGTCCAGCCCCTTCTTCATGCAGGTCAGCATGCCGAGTGCCAGGACATCCACCTTCATGAATTTCAGGACGTCGATATCGTCCTTGTCCCATTCGATGATCTGGCGAGCGTCCATGGCTGCCGGCTCGATCGGCACCAGTTCATCCAGCCGGTCATGGGTCAGCACAAACCCGCCAGGATGCTGCGACAGGTGACGCGGCACGCCGATCAGGCAGCGCGCCAGATCCAGCGTCAGCCGGATGCGCCGGTCGGACAGGTCGATCCCTGTCTCATTCAGCGCGTCCTTATCCAGCTTGCGCCCCCAGCCCCAGATCTGGCCGGACAGGGTGCGAATCAGGTCTTCGGGCAGACCCATGACCTTGCCGACATCGCGCAGCGCCCCCTTCGCACGATAACGCGTGACCACCGCCGTAAGGGCAGCGTGGTTACGACCATAATGGCCGTAAATCCACTGGATGACCTGCTCCCGGCGCGCGTGTTCGAAATCCACGTCGATATCGGGCGGTTCGCGGCGCTCTTCGGAGACGAAGCGTTCAAACAGCAGCGACGTCCGTGCCGGATCGATGGCGGTAATGCCGAGCACGTAGCAGACAGCGGAATTGGCCGCCGATCCCCGCCCCTGGCACAGGATGCCCTGCGATCGGGCGTAACGGACGATGCTGTGCACAGTGAGGAAATACGGCGCGTAATCCATGCGCCCGATCAGGGCGAGTTCATGGCTGAGGGTTTTCCTGACCTCGGGCGGAATCCCTTCGGGATAGGCCGTTGCCGCCCCTTCCCAGGTCAGGGCTTCGAGCGCCTGCTGCGGCGACTGGCCCGGGACGGAGACCTCATCGGGATACTGATAGGCCAGGTCATCAAGGCTGAAGCGGCAGCGCTCCACGATCTCCATGGTCCGGGCCACCGCTTTGGAATAGCGGCTGAACAGTCGCGCCATTTCTGCAGGCGGCTTGAGGTAGCGGTCCGCATGGCGCTCCCGCGCGAACCCGGCCTCGTCGATGGTGGTGTGGTCGCGGATACAGGTCACCACATCCTGCAGGATGCGCCGATCATGGGTGTGGAACAGCACGTCATTGGTCACGACCGCTGGCACCCGCGCCTGATGGGCCAGGTTCGCCAGTTCATACAGCCGCATCTGGTCATTGGGCCGGCGCCGCAGGGTCAGCGCCATATAGGCCCGGTCGGCAAAGGCGTCCTTCAGCTTGCGCAGATGCAGGGCGCAGGCATCATCCGCCGTATCCGGGAGCAGGATGACAAGGAGGCCCTCGCCCCATGCCACCAGATCCTCCCAGAGCAGATGACACTTCCCCTTCCCGGCCCGGGCCTTGCCAAGGCTCAGCAGCCGGCACAACCGGCCATAGGCGGCCCGGTCCGTCGGATAGACCAGCACGGGCGCGAAATCGGCAAGGTCAAGACGGCAGCCCACGACCAGGCGAATGCCCGTCTCTTTGGCCGCGACATGGGCCTGTACCATGCCCGCCAGCGAATTACGGTCGCAGATGCCCAGCGCTTCAATGCCAAGGGTCTTCGCCTGCTCGAACAGTTCAATCGGTGAGGACGCGCCGCGCAGGAACGAGAAATAACTCGTCACCTGCAGTTCGGCGTACTGCACGCTCATTCAAAGAGACCATGCAGGAACCAGCCCTGTGAGCCGGTCTCGCCATGTTCGCCATCCCCGGTCCGGTAAATCCAGAATGTCTCGCCGCTGGTATCTTCCACCCGGAAATAGTCCCGCACGGTGGTCAGTTCGGCATCCCCTTTCCACCATTCGCCAAACACGCGCTCAGGGCCATCAGCGCATCTGATCCGGCGGCGGATGCCGCGCCAGATGAAGAAGACCGGCGGATGGTCGGGCAACACCGCCATGGTCTGGATCGGCTCGGGACGGGGCAGCAGGCGCGTGGGGCGCGGCCAGTGATCCGGCCAGTCCCTTGCGTCCTCGGGTGCGAGGGCAGGCACGCGGCAGACGGCCCGCTCGGGCACGTCGCTTTCCACCGGGGCGAAGCGATACAGGGCCTGCGTGCCGACACGGTTGGCAAGGGTGTCGATCAGGTCGGAGACATCAGCCTCTTCCTCCTTGATCAGGGCGGATACACCCTGGCGGTGCAGGATCGGCTCGGCCAGTGACGCGGTCAGCACCATGCGCTCGATCCCGAAGCCCGGATCGATGGTCTCGATCCTGTCACAGAGCAGACGGGTCAGGCGTCTGACGTCCCGCACCGGCATGGCCGTGGCCACACGAACGGCCTCGATGCGGCTGTCCATCCGGTGCAGCAGCAGGTCGAGGCGGCGCACGCCCTGCTCGCGTTCCTCCAGCCCGGCGCACAGGGGCGGCACGAGTTTGGTGATGTAACGGGCTATGGTCTCCGCGGCACTGATCGGTTCGGCAAAGTTCTGGCTGACCTGCACCGGCGTCTGCAGCCGGACCGGAACAATGGCTTCTGCCTGTCGTCCGAAAGCCTGGTCCAGCCTGCGGGCGACATCCGGACCGAAGCGCAGGGCCAGCGGTGCGCGCGGCATGCCGGCCAGCGGGCCGATGCGTGATACGCCCAGCCCATGGAGGTCATCGATGAGATCGGCTGGCAGGCGTAGGGATTCGATGGGCAGATCGGCAATCGCTGCCGCCGTTTCACCGTGCGGCACGATGGTGATGCGTCCCCGGCCATAGCGGGCCAGCGCATGGGCGGCGCCCCATGTATCGGCAATCGCGGCCCGGGCCGTGATCCCGGACTCCTTCAGGCGGGTGACCATGTTCTCCAGCATGGCGGCCTCACCCCCATGCAGGTGATCCGCACCGGTCGTATCCAGCACGATGCCGTCTGGCGGATCGGGGGCCACGATGGGGGCGATGCGGTGCTGGAACCACAGGGCCAGCCGCTCCAGCCCTGCCCGGTCACCGTCCGGGTCGGCATCCATGATAAGCAGATCGGGATGGAGCGCCTGCGCTTTCGCGACAGGCGTGCCCGGACGCAGGCCCAGCCTGCGGGCAGCGAGATCGACCGACAGGATGACCCGTCGCCGCCCTTCCCGCCCGGCCAGCGCCAGTGGGCGGTCAGGCGCGGGCGCGTCGGTGCCCAGCCGCTTCCTGAGCCGGTCTGTCGGCCAGAGCGGCAGGTAGAGTGAGACGACACGGTGCCAGTCTCCCTTTGGCATCACAGGCCTCCACTTCGAAATCGGCGCATTCGCCCGCGCGGGCACGGATGAGTTCCAGCAGCCAGCGGGACCGGCCAACGCCGGGGACCGGCAGCGGCACGGATGGCAGGACGGATACCCGCCACCGGGTGACTGAAGCCGTGGGCTGGCCAAAATCGGCCGCATCCGTCTGCCGCCGCCAGCGCCGTATGACGATGCCCAGCGCGCCGGATGTCTCGGCCGCCAGCTGCAGGCGGCGTGACGCTGTCATGGACAGGCGGGCCACCTCGGCCACGACCGCGCCCAGACCCTGATGGCGCAGTGCTTCCTCGAAACAGGCCAGGACATCGACGTCCGAACTGGCCGCGACGTAAATGGTCCGTCGCGCCGACAGGCCAACCTGCTGCAACGCGGGGGCATACAGGTCCTGACGGGTGGCGATCCAGAGCACCTTGCCCCGTGTCCGCGCTGCGATCCCGGCAGAAAACAGGCCGGATGCTGCAGCATTCAGGGCGTCATGGCCGCCGCCGGCCACCTCATGCAGCGCGCCCAGCGCCAGGCCGCCATCCGGCAGGCGACCGTCAATCTCGGGCACGCCGAAGGGAAGCACCCCTCGTCTGCGTCGGCCCTGGCCTTCAAGGCGGCTGACCTGAGCTCTCAGCGCCTCCAGCGCAGGATGGGGTTGGGGTGCGGGCATGGGGTCGGACAGTCCATTCGGGTGTTTCTGGCACGAAATCAGTGATTGTGTTCATTATTTGTTCTGGTACGGTGACGAATGTCAACCCATTCTGGAAAAGCGGCTGTGATCCGGACGCGGACGCAGGGCTGCCACACGGTCCAGGCTTGATGAAAACTGTCTGGATTGCAGGGGTTTATCAGGAACAGTCCGGCCATCCCCTTCCTGCAGGGTGGATACTGCCCGGCAGGACACCCATATCCGGACTCGTGAAAGGAAGGCGTGATGTGCAACCTCTATGCGATGACCGGCAGCCAGCAGGCGATCCAGGAGGCGGCCCGGGTCATGACCGACCGCACCGGCAATCTCCGGCCCCTGCCCGAGATCTGGCCCAACACCATGGCGCCCATCGTGCGGAACGCGCCGGATGGGCGGGAACTGCTCATGGCACGCTGGGGCATGCCGACCCCGCCGGGCTACCTGAAAGGTCATAGGGTCGATCGGGGTGTGACCAATATCCGCAATCCCACCTCGGCCTGGTGGAAGCGCTGGGAAGGTGTGGCGCATCGCTGCCTGGTGCCGCTCACGTCTTTTTCCGAACCGGAGCGCCTGCCGGATGACACCAGCAGGCCCGTCTGGTTTGCCCGCAGCGATGGGGCGCCGCTGGCTTTTTTTGCAGGGATCTGGTGCCAGTGGACATCAGTGCGGAAACTGGCGGATGGCGAGACGACGAATGACCTGTTCGGCTTCCTGACCACCACAGCCAATCGGGAGGTCGGTGCCATTCATCCGAAAGCCATGCCGGTCGTCCTGACCCGGCAGGAAGAACTGGATCTGTGGATGCAGGCGCCCTTGGACGAAGCACTACAATTGCAGCGCCCCTTACCTGACAACGCCCTAAAGATGGTAAATGCTCCGCGGTAGGCAGTTATTAAATGTCGCCTTTGGGGGGAACGGTAGGTCCGCTATTAGAACAGATGATCGTCAAGCGGACATGGGGATGATGGACATGGAGGAGGAGAGAATGGCCAGAAAAGATCGGATTGAAATCCCATGGGTTCGGCAGTTATTTTCGGTCCTCAAGAACGGTGAACCACTAACAACAAATCATAAATGTATGAATTTTCATGAAAAATCCCATCTTCTTGGTATGTTAGTAAAAGCGGACTGATCGACGTTATTAAAATTAAGCCGATCACGACTATCAAAGCTACAAAATATTTAATTGAAACAAAAAATAAAGATTTGATGACGCATTTAAAGAACACTCTCACACCGGGGATTATTTTCGAGACGCCTGTTTCTAAAGCTGAAAGTAAAATCGTTGATTGGACGCACAAAAAAGACGGCACTCCAGTCATTAGATACACAAGTCTCGGCACAAAAAAAAATGAACAGAAGTTTGATACCGATGCTCGAGCCGAGATAAAAAGGATCACCAAGTTAGCTGAAATTTCTCAGAGACAAGGGCAGTTAGAATTTTCAGCCAGAATACGAATGAATTATGGCGGCAAATGTGCTGTCACTGGCTGTGATACACGAGAAGCACTTGAAGCTGCGCATATCAAAATCTACAAGGGGGCAGATGATTTCTCCTCAGATAATGGAATATTACTTCGTGCAGATATTCATGCGCTATTTGACTCCCTATTATTTACGATAAATGAAGAAGGCAAAAAGATAGAGATCTGTAATGAATTGAAAGGCAGCATATACTCAGATCTGCATGGTAAAGAACTTTCCACTCCAGTATACGGTCCACCTCCATCAAAAGAAAATATTGCTCATCATCGAAAACGATTTCGAAAAAGAAGAATGAGAGGAAAAATAACATCGTCGGCGTAATGTCTGCTTTGAAGGCAATGAAGCGCTTTATCTATCGTCCAAAATGAGGGCGTGAGCGGACCAGTCCGCAGGCACACTGTTTTTTTGGTAACGGTGCGTGTCATGGTCTATGCGCAATTCAAAAAACACATTGAGAATACAGGGAGTGTCCAGTCACGTTCCCCTTGTTGCTATGACCAGTTCTTAACTTTAAGTCTCAGGCATTCTATGCAATTCGCTAAGAGCAGTGGTCACGAGCACCGCGCCTAACATATAGGCATGCGCTGCGATAAGTTGGTCGTCATGTCACGAAGCCTATGGCGACGGCGGATGATTTACGGAATCAGTTGAATGCAACAGTTCCTCAGCAAAGCCATGACTGCCTGCCAGACGGCGGCCGACAGCCTCGACAAATCCGTCATAGCGTTCCCTACCCTTCGCCCGCGCGGCTGCCATGGCCCCATCGGGTAATGGCGGCGTGCTGGTAAGCCAGAAACGCACGAACACGGCCAGCGTCTCGTTGGTGATCGTGATGTGGCGATCCAGCCGCTCGATCTCACGCGTCATGTGATCCAGCCTACGGGACAGGGCACTTTCCAGGCGATCCGGACCGTCGGGCGACAGGAAGGACGCGAGCGCCGCCTCGACGACCGCTGCCTGGGTCACACGCCGTCGCGTGGCATATTCGGCGATGCGATCCACGAGATCGGGCGGAAGCCGGAAAGTATATTTGCCGCGCACAACCATCAGAGTCCCATATGATCGCCCGGATCGAGCGAAACCTGTCGCGCGAAACCGCGCTGCCGCAGCACGGTATTTTTGACGACCCGCTCATCTTCGGTTTCATCGGGTGGTTCAAATTCATGCACCGGCCGCCGGGGTTCCGGGACGATTTCCTCATGTTCGGGCAATTCCCGTTCACGTCGGATCCCGGCATTGGCTGCATCGTCATCGCTTCCACCGCTGCCTTGAGGTGCAACCGGCTGAATGGCGTCGGCCCAGTCCCCGGGTTGAATCGGCTTTTCCGGGCCTTCGATCGCCTGTTCCCTAACAGGCGTTGGCGGCGTGCTGACACGTCGGGCCAGTTCAGGATCCTCGAAATATCGTGCCTTGCGTGCCCGGATGGGCGGGCATCCGGACACCATGACCAGTTCCTCATGGTCGGGCAACTGCATGATTTCCCCCGGTGTCAGCAGAGGCCGGGCGGTTTCATGACGAGTCACCATGAGATGCCCCAACCAAGGCGAGAGCCTGTGCCCGGCATAGTTTTTCGCATCGCGGATTTCCGTGGCGGTGCCAAGGGCGTCAGACACACGCTTGGCGGTGCGTTCGTCATTGGTCGCGAAGCTGACCCGTACATGGCAGTTATCCAGAATGGAATTGTTCTGGCCGTATGCCTTCTCGATCTGGTTCAGGCTCTGGGCGATCAGGAAACTCTTGATCCCGTATCCTGCCATAAAAGCCAGAGCGCTCTCAAAAAAGTCCAGCCGCCCCAGGGCCGGGAATTCATCCAGCATGAGCAGCAGGCGTTGCCGATGCCTGGCTCCGCTCAGTTCTTCCGTCAGCCTTCGGCCAATCTGGTTGAGCACGAGCCGGACAAGCGGCTTGGTGCGACTGATGTCGGATGGCGGGACAACCAGATACAGTGTGACCGGATGCGGCCCCGTGACCAGATCTACGATCCGCCAGTCACAGCGCCTCGTGACATGCGCCACGACCGGATCCCGGTACAGGCCTAGGAATGACATGGCGGTGGACAGGACGCCGGAACGCTCGTTATCGGACTTGTTCAGCAATTCGCGGGCGGAACTGGCAACGACAGGGTGCACCCCTTTTTTCCCGAGATGGGGTGTTGTCATCATGATCCGCAGTGTCGCTTCGATCGAGCGTCGCGGGTCGGACAGGACATTGGCAACGCCAGCCAGCGTCTTGTCGGTCTCGGCATACAGGACATGCAGGATGGCGCCGACCAGCAGCGCGTGACTGGTCTTCTCCCAGTGGTTACGCTTTTCCAGCGCACCTTCCGGGTCAACCAGCACATCGGCGATGTTCTGCACATCGCGCACTTCCCACTCACCGCGCCGAACCTCCAGAAGCGGGTTGTAAGCATGACTTGCCATGTTTGTGGGATCGAACAGGACCGCGCGACCGAACCGTGCGCGCCAGCCTGCGGTCAGCTGCCAGTTTTCTCCCTTGATGTCATGCACTATAGCCGATCCCGGCCAGGTCAGCAGCGTTGGCACGACCAGCCCCACACCTTTGCCCGAACGCGTTGGCGCAAAACACAGGACATGCTCCGGCCCATCGTGACGCAGATAACGGCGTTCCGCCATCTGGCCCAGCACGACGCCGTCATTATCGATCAGGCCGGCATGGCGCATGTCACGCGCATCGGCCCAGTGGGCTGAACCGTAGGTCGTGGCCCGTTTCTTCTCCCTCGCGCGCCACACCGCCATGCCGATGGCGACTATCACCGCAACGATGCCGCCAGAAGCTGCGATATAGCCGCCCGTCTGGAAAATATCCGGGGCATAGGCGTCAAAAACAAACCACCACCAGAAAAACGTGGGAGGATAATAAACTCGCCACCCTGCCAGCATGAACCAGGGCGCACCAAGCTGGGCCTGATAGCCCAGTCGCCATGCTGTCCACTGCGTGGCGGCCCACATTGAGGCCAGCACGACAAAGGTGACAGCCAATACGGAACTCCACAGAATTCTTGTAGCGCTCATGGAGAAGTGAATTCGACCATTCCCTGCACCGATCAAGATTTATCCGCGTGCTCAGAAGCGAAGGGACGGAAACGGACAGAAACAGGACGGTTCGGCCGTCAGAGAACGCCCACATGACCACATGCCATGCGAGAAGAGCGACTCAGGCCCGACTCACACCCAGTTCATATCCGCAACGAAAACATTCCCTTATCGTTGATAAGAGGCACGGAATGACGGATTGCAGGGCTAATGACGAACGACATGTCTATTGCGGATGACAATGCGCCGTTCAACCACTGGTTGAAGACCGGTCTGCGTGCCCTGTTCAATGACGTCGTTCGTGAACCAATCCCTGAAAATCTCCTACGGATCATCACCGAAGCCGAACCAGAGGTCCGTTCCCCCGCTTCCGACCTAGATGCCAAGACCCCGCCTGCGGCCAAACGTCCAGTCAACGCTGCCACCGGGTGACAGTGTACCACTGACATGCTGGCCCAGTTTCTGCTCCAGCGCTGGCCGCCAGGGCACGAGCTGGAAACCTAGCCCGTCATCGACCATGGCAAAGCGCCCTGATGAGAGATTGACACGCTGGCGGTAAATACCAGCCACCGTGTCTCCTTCCTTTCCCGTATGACGGATCAGTCCGGTCTCGGCCGCGATGCGGCTGGCCGCCTGATCCAGGTCGCGCTGGCGAAGGGTATCGATCAGATTGCGGGCAAACACCAGCCGCTGCCCCTGCTGACGGGCCAGCCCTTCGGCTACCAGGCGCTCTGCCCGCTGCTGCATCGCCTCGCGCGCCTCAGCCCCGAAACCTGCATGGGCGAGTGGCGGGTCACGCGCAACCAACTGGCGGTCCAGCCATGTGGCACCCGGCGCCGTCACCTGCTCTGCAAGGGTGAGGTCCGACCGGGTGGCCAGCGAGAGGCGCGCGTTTCCCTTCCCGTCCTGCCAGGACCGGGTTTCGACAATGGCACCGGCCTTTCCATCCCCGGTAAGGTCCAGTTCCGGAAACCTGATATGATGGGTCCGTCCATCAATACCAGCGATCACGGCATAACCTGATCCTTTCAGTTCATCATCCAGCCCGCGCTCGACCAGTTTCCCGATGACCGGATCGTGCACCTGTTCGCCATGAATGGCGAAGCCACCCACGTCGGGCGCATCTCCCTCACGCGCCATGGCGCGATGCATTGTCGTGATGATGTCGCCCCGTGTGGCAAGATCCCGCAGGGTCGCTTCCATACCGGGCTTCAGAGTCCATTGGGCCACGCCGACCTTCTCGGCCAGGCCAAGACTTTCAAGCCGGGTCGCCCGTCCGACCAGCAGTCGGCGCAACTGGGGATCCTCTCCCCCGGCACCAGGACGCAGGTCGGCCACACCGCCGCCTTCGTCGCAGACATCCTGCAGGGCGCGATCAAGGCTGGTCCAGCGATCAGCGCCGATCTCGTTTTCCAGGGCAGTGCGGATTTCATGTTCGCTGCGTGGGCCGAGTTCCAGCGTGACCCGCCCGGCCGCCCGGTCGCGCAGACCCCGACTGATATAATCCCGGTCAATGACAAGATCCCTGCCATCATTGGCCACGCCCCGGACAAGGATATGGACATGCGGATTGTCGGTATTCCAGTGATCGACGCCAACCCAGTCCAGCCGCGTGCCCAGGTCTCGCTCCATGTCCGCCATCAGGTCACGGACAAAGCCCTTCAGGTCCTCCATGCGGGCGGCATCTTCTGGCGAGACGATGAAACGGAAATGATGCCGGTCATCGGCACAGCGTTCGGCAAACGCCTTTCCATCGGCCTCCTCCGTGCCGGCATCGAACAGATGCGCCTTCGCGCCATCTTTCGTTACCCCTTCACGGCGCAGATAGGCGATGTGGCGGGCGAGTGGTGCCGAGCGGAACCGCGCGCCGCGCTGGCGGACCACCCGTGCCTTGACCACAACGCGCCGGGCGTTACTGCGCAGGCGCGTGGACAGGGCGGCGCGGCGGCCGCGGGCGAGATGCGAACCGCCGCCGCGGCCACCCCGCCGGCCGCCGCCGCCAAAGCGTCGACCGACATGACCGGCCTTTCTGGCCGCGCGCGTGACCTCACCGACAAAGGATTTCGGACGGCCGCCGCCCTGGTTGCCATGCTGGATCCGGCCGGGCCGGACCCGGAGATCATCGTCACCAGCGCTCATGGGAGGCTGGCACGCAACGCATTGATAACAGGGCAGGAACAGGCCGGCATGCCAGCCACCCTACCATCAGAACTGACAAATTCCTTAACCCCCTCAACCATTTGCACCCCCGCAAGGGCGGTGCTTTTAACTTGCCATCCCTTCCTCCTTCCCCTGCAAACCCCCTGCCCCCCAGCCTGACCTGTCCCGCAGCCTGCCAGCGCCCGATCGCCTGAACCGCCGGTCATGGATGGTCTCCTGAAGCAGCCGGGCGCACAAAGAGTCCCGGCGCCTGCGGTGCGAGGCCAGACCATGCGGCGACCGGCACACCGTCGGAAAGCGGACTGGCCTGCACGGCATCAGTGGAGCGAAGGGCCGGAAAGAGGGAAGAAACCTGCCATGACGGGGTTATTGCCGCGTGTATTGGCATGTCCGCCCCGTGCACTCCGCCTGCAAGATTGCGGACGGATGCGACGTAATGCAGCGTCTCGTCAGGCAGCGGGCGGCCGGTCAGGAGATGGTCTTCATAGCGTGCCGGACCAGCATTATAGGCTGCCAGAAACCCCGCATCACCGTAGCGGTCATGCATCTGCCGCAGATAGGCCGCGCCCGCCAGGATGTTGTCATGCGGGTCGAACGGGTCTTGGCCCAGACCCAGATCGATGCGCAGAGACGACCACGTTACGGGCATGACCTGCATCAGGCCCATTGCGCCCCGGTCGGACACGGCATGGACATTGCCTGCGCTTTCCGCCTGCAGCACTGCGCTGATCCATGTCACGGGCATCTGCACTTTCGTTGCCGCCTCCGTTACAAAACCGGCATAGGGATCGGCACAGGCTGCATGCGGTGTCCCTGCCGTCAGGATAGCGGCTGACAGGGTCCACCAGTGTCGCCGCATGGGCCTGTCACGTCCGGTCATGACGTGCCACCGGACGGTTCCAGACCAGATGGAAGACACGCCCCTGCCGGTCGGACTGGAACAGGTTGGCGTGAATCGGCTGCGGCAGAAGGGGATCATCAAGAACGATGGAGATGTAGTCTCCTGCCTTCTCGCCGGTGCGTTTCCAGCCCGCGCCGATCTCCATGCCGTTGCCAGCTTCCCCAAGATGGATGCGGTAATCGGGTGCATGCCTGGCATCCGATGGCGCTGCCGGGACAAAGGTCAGTTCGGCATCAAGGGCGAGCGTACGCAGGCGTCCGGCAAAGCCGTCCGCCGTGCGCGTAAAGGTTCCGATCTGGGGCATGTCACGCTCCACGGGAAAAGGGTTGTGCAAGGAGGGAAGCGGACCGCGTCCAGACAGGTGTGGCGCGACCGAGCACGCTGGTAGCAGGCAGGAGACCAAAATACCGGCCATCCAGGCTGGTCGGCATGTCAGGATTCATGACAAACACCTGACCGGGCCAGACAGTCTGGCACCCCCGCCAGACCGGTAGCGGGCGACCGAGATGATCGCGGACAAGAGCCGTGCCACGTGTGACGCCGTCGACCGAAATCGTGTTTTCTGTCCGGCATACCGTCTGCCCCGGCAGGGCTGCGACCGGCTTGAGCAGCGGCACGCCACGCGGCAGGTATCCGCCCCGGGCCAGTTGATCGGCAATGCCGTCAGGCAGGTGGATCGCCACCAGATCTCCCACATGAAGCGCGCTTGCGGCATGCAGCCGGTAGAGGCCCACCGGCGTGCTGGCCGTGGCGTTCCAGAGCAGCCACGGTGTCGGATGGAAGGCAGATGACAGGCCAATGCCAAGACAGGCAAAATACGTGGAGAAGAATGCACCGAACCGGGTCATGACGTGACACTCCGCCGCTGGAGCCATGCCGCATGACGCTCGGGCGTGTAGGGGCGGGCCACCTGTCCGGCCGCCATGCGGTTATGGACATGGCGCCAGTGATCGGGGCACACGGTGGCTGCATCCAGCCCCATGGCCTCGATCGCATCCACGACCTGCAGCACCCTGCGGACATGTGGCCAGCCGCTCACCCGCAGGAGAAGATGGCCACCCGGCGACACGAACGGCACACGGTCGCAGCCCTCGCCGGGCAGCGGGACGCGCACGATGTCGAGGCGGGAGACGACGGTGCCATAGTCATTCGACGCCCAGCGCACGAAGCCGAAGACGCTGTCAGGCGGGAAGCTCAGGATACGGCGCCGACGGTCAAGGATCTGCTCGTGCGCGGCGCGACCAAAACGGATCCAGTGCTCGATCCGCTTCTCGACCCAAGTCAGTTCGACATGGGCCGTGGTATCGTGTTGGGAGTGGATCATCGGTCTTCTCCGGGGGAGTCGGGGAATTCACGTTCGAGGCATGCGCGCAGCATGTCGGCAACGGTGATGCCGCGCCGGAAGGCCACCACCTTGATGCGCGCGCGCAGGGCCGGGGTGACATCGATGGTCAGCCGGGCGGTATGGACCGGCGCGGCCGGACCGGTCCGGGGCGCACGGATCCAGCGATCCGCGTCGCCGGGCCGGGCCGCAAACGGACCTTTGCGGGCGGGGATGCTCATGGGCCATGAAATCCGTCAGGGCCGTCCCCTGCGTCCTGGGCGAGGGAATGGCGCCAGCCAACCATGCGCAAAGCGCCACGCAGAAGGCCGGGAAACAGTCTCAACGACGTCGGGAGAGTCATGATACCTGCCTCCCCACATCGCAGCACAGGGCGGCAATCTCGCGGGCAGCTATCCCACGCGGGCGCCAGTCCATGACCAGGCGTCCAGTGCGCGCCGTATCGGCGAAGGCGACACGCTGCCCGATCCGTGTCGCCAGCACGGGTGGATCGTGATCGGCGAGCGCCAGACCGGTTTCGCGGGCGATGGTGGTCCCCGCCCCACAGCGGTTGAGCACGAAGCGGGCCAGAAGCGTCGGACGGAACAGCCGTGCCTCGGAGAGCAGGCGCAGCATCTCCGCCGAAGCCCAGCCATCGAACGGGGAGGGCTGGACCGGGATCAGCACGAGATCGGTCGCAAGCAGGGCCGAACGCAGCAGGCCTGCAACCCTGGGCGGCCCGTCGATGACGACGTGATCCACCTCATGGGCCAGTTCGGGTGCTTCCCGGTGCAGCGTGTCGCGTGCCAGCCCGATGACCCCGAACAGCCGGGGCAGGCCTTCACGGGCACGCTGTTCCGACCAGTCCAGCGCCGAACCCTGCGGGTCGGCGTCGATGACCGTCACGCGTCGCCCTTCCCGCGCCCACTGCCCGGCAAGATGCAGTGCCAGGGTGGTCTTGCCGACGCCACCCTTCTGGTTGAGGAAGGCCACGATCATGGCGTGCCCTCCTGACTTATCCACAGGCCTGGGGCGCCAGCAACATCAACAAAGTTAGATTCTTTTAAGTTAGAGTCTAAGTTAAGGGTGCCGTAACCACCAGTTTTTACGTCCTGATTCGGCGTTTTCGATGCATGATAGCACGTGTCCCGATGACGTGATGGCACGTGCTTATCCACACATGATGGCACGAGCGGATTCACAGGAAGTCCACAGGAGGGTGTGGATAACCTGGCGCGGGCGAACACCAGAATTTCGATCCCGTCGCGGTTGCGTTCCACCGATAACCGGTATCCCGGAAGGGGCTGGCGGCGTGCCATCTGACGCAGTTCGAGGCTGAACCGGGTGAAGGACGACAGGCTGGCCGATTTTTCGTACAGATGCCGGAATTCGAAGCGCCAGCCGCGTCGCTGATGGCCACCATGCTTGCGCACGACGCGGTAGAGCCAGCGCTCCAGCCCGCCTGTCAGGGAGAAATAGGCCCGGTCAATCGTCAGCACAAGCGCGTCATTGAGCAGGGCCGCATAAAGCCAGTCCGGGAGCACCAGTTCGACCCCATCGCTCTGCCCCCCGCTATCGGTGCGTGCGGCCCATTCGTTGATCCATGAGAACCGGTGCAGGCGTTTTTCGGCGGACTGACGCAGGGATGTCATGATGGAGGTCGCCTGAAGGCGGTTGAGCGCGGCCCGCAGCCGGTTATAGTCGCGGATACTTGTGCCCCGGCCGATGAAACGCAGGATTTCGTGGGGGCTTGCGACCATGCGACGCGATATCCGACGCCCTGCATCCCGGGCTTCGACAATATGGCTCGCGGCCCAGATCAGGATGTCTGCATCCCAGATCGTGGCGAGGCCGTGTTCCGCCGACGCTTCCACCCGAATGGTGACGCCGCCAGCCTCAAAATCGATCGGAACGATGCGGGGCGACTTGGCCAGGCTGAAAAAGGGAAAAGCCATGAGATCCTGCATGTCCCGTGGCGCCATGTCACCGGGCAGCGTACGGAACAGGTGCAGGCTCGCTCGCTCGGAGCGCAGCGGAAGCGGGGCGTCCATCAGCGCTCCTCCCGTCGCACGGGAGACGGCGGGATCATCGGACTCCGTCGTGCGGCAGCCGGAATGACGCGTGCCGTGGTATCGGATGTATGGGCGCGGGCAGCACTGTCCACCCAGGCCTGCAGTTCATCCACCCGATAGACAACGCGGCCGCCCAGCTTCGAATAGCGGGGACCGGTGCCGTAGATCCGGTGTTTTTCGAGTGTGCGGATGGACAGACCGACAAATTTCGAGGCGTCGGGTGTGCGCAGGTAGCGCGGTGGCATGGTGACGTCGGAACTGGATGTCATCGGACGGCTCCCTGTAGCTATCGCAGGTCGCGGGACAGGTGCGGCCTGTGGGGAACAGCGTGACAAAACGGCCTGTATCGGGACCAGCTGCGATCTCGTGGAGGTGCGAGATCGCAACTGGACAGGGTAAGGCTGGCGATAATGCGCGTTCTGTCCGGGTGTGATCGTCCGGGATCAGGAACGAAAGTCACAGGTTTTTGTCAGCGGCAATGCGGGCTGACCAAAAAACTGGAAAGAGAAGCCCCCGTCAGACGGGGGCCTCGGCATCACGGCGTGCGAGCGCTTCCCTGAGTTCCCGCTCGACCTGTCGGCGCTCGCGGCGGCTCAGGTGACAGCTGGTCAGTTCGTTACGCAGTGCGTGGATGGTATCGTTGAGTGTGATCATTGTCCTGCTCCTTTCGTTTTTCGAAGACAGGACAGACGGCTCATGCCCGGGTGGACCGGGTCAGGGATCGCCGCAGGCGACCGGCTTGCCGGCGTGTGGGGGAGCCGATTTTGTCTGACGCGCCCGACATGGGTGCGCCAGACAAAATTGGGGGGACCGCGCGTCCTTGACGCGGTTCGCTTCGCGCATGGTAAAATAGGAAGGCTGAGGGAAAGCCTATGTTTAGACCCGGCAACATGAAAAAATCAGGATATGATGATATTGGATCAGCTAATGGCTAGTAATGTGTAAGTAGAATGTCGTTCCGATCCAAAACGATAGCCTGAACACAGTCTTCCATTTTGAAATGGTTCTGAAACCATTTTGCTATGGGTTTACAATTGACCCGGATACGAACAGCTCCGGAAGAATTAGCTTTCCGATCAATCAAAGAAATTACGGGCTTACTATCTCGGTTACCGAGATATATCCGAATATGTTCATCGTGATCCCCTAATTCCCGACTGGCTTCGACTCCTGGATTGATCCATCCCTTCTTATAATAAGTGTCGCCGAGCTTGATTTCAAAGCGGGCCGTTCCCTGAGATGGGAGCTTATCGACGGGAGAGCTTACATCTATGTCCTCTTCTCCTAACTCCTCGATCTCACGTTCTTCGGTTTCAGTGATCGTCCCCTGTTTATCGCGGCCATTCCATGGAGGATTAAACTTTTCAATAAGTGCATCTTCCAATCCAGCGGCAATGTTGATGCTGAATGTACTGTAGCAAAGATGCATAAGATGGGAGGATGTAGTGGCAAACACATATATCCGAACGTCTTGCCCTTGGTTTAACAGGTCCCGGATTTTTTCGTTACAGCGCCAGTTGGTCCGTTGCCTTTGATGCGGATTCTTATATCCCCGAAAGCGCTTCTGAATTGTCCCAGCTGTTTTCCCTATATACAGAATGTACTCGTTATGAACGAAAGCATAAAGCGAGTTTTTGCTTTCAAGCAGAATCCCGTTTTCTTTGGCGTGGAAACCATCCAGAATGTAATCAAGTTTTCTATCACTGGACGTAAGTTCCCATTTCCCGACATCTCTAAAGCCGATTTCGATTAACGCGTCCGCATTTTCATCACACATAAAGACTTCCCACGGTAAATTTGCGATTACATTGACGGCATATAAAGTATGCCCCGCGTAGTGATGATGGCTCCCCCATATGTTTCATATGCCGATAGACAATAAAACTGTTTTACTATTCATATCCGTTCCCGAAACGGATGCAGCAACAGACGACGATAATTCCTCTGTCTCATGGAATTGGCAAGCCGGGCCAGACGATCCATGCGTGCCTGCAGGTCATGCCCGATCCAGTCCCGTGCAGAAACGGCTTCCCGCCGGAACAGGACTGGTGCCATCTCGCGACGACTGGCCCCTGCCCCGCTTCCATCCAGAAAACGCAGGGCAAGAATCAGGCGTTCCCGGCGCGCTGGCGACAGTATGGTGGGATCACGTCCGGCCCTCTGCCCCATGGCGGCACGCCACAGTCGCAGGGCAGCGGCAATACGGATTTCAAACAGGCGATCAAAGGGCAGAAGAACTGCCCTCCCGTTGCTCTCTGGAGCAAGAGCCAGGACGTGCAATGTTGTTCCAGCCAGATGAATGACAGTTTCGGTGTTTCCGACTGCCTGTGTCGCCTCCGGCAGAGTTGACCGAAAACCCAAGCGGTCGTCAGTCAGGTCCACCGGCATCGTGGTCAGAACCGTCACGCCCGGAAACGCGCGCGCCGTCCAAACCGCAGATGACGGCACTTCCGCATGATCCGCAGGGTCGAAATCGCAACCCCCAGTGCCGGGCGAAGGCCTCGGCTTCATCGGGATGCAGCGTTCCTGCCTGTGTCGCAAGTTGAAGCCTGCGCCGGTCGTGCTGGAAATCTGAATTACGGCACAGAAACTGCAGGGCAAAGGCAGGGGCGTTGAGTGACCGCAGGCTCTCGTACGCGCCTGCCGATCGCCAGTTGGCGCGGCTCATGGCGTCATCTCCGATGCAGAACGGGGGTAACAGGGCGAGCATTCGCCCCGCCCGATTATGTCCTCAGATGACCGTTCGCGCTATCCCTGCGCACCGCAAGACCCGTTGCGGTTCATGCAACGGGCCAAGGGTCAGTTGGGGGCACCGCCACGCAGGAGATGACGGAAACCATGAGACGTCATCCAGTGTGCCCGGGCAAGATGGCTCATCCAGCACTGCCGGGTACGCTCCGGATCGACCGCGGGATCACGGTGCAGGACCAGGCGGGCAACATCCTGCCAGTCGGCCTGGTCTGCTTCTGCATCCAGTAGCCGCAGATAGGTGATCAGGTGCTGCTCGTCATACCCGGTCAGATAGGTGGCTTCAGGGGCGACATCAGCAACCGCAGGGTCGCGTGGCGGCTTGTCCATGGCAGGTTACTCAGGAGCGGTTGCGGGGACGATGACGGACAGTCTGCCCTGCCACTGGATCGGAAGTCCCGTTAAGAAACATGACGCCATGGCCCCTGTCGGATGTGATGAAGAGGATCCCTGCTGTTTCCAGTGCGCGACGGACCTGATCCGCAGTGCTCTCATGAACGGTCAGGCCGCGCTCGGACTCAAGCCGCTTGAGGGCAGTCAGCGCTACAAGGGCGTGCGTGGCAAGCTCTTCCTGCGTCCAGTTCAGCAGGGCCCGTGCCGCCCGGACTTGTCGGCCAGTGATCATCCATGATCACATCCGACAGACTGACGGCCCGCACCAGAAATACGACTATATTAGTCGCTTTGGAGCCGTTCAAGTCCGATGTCATAAGGTGCCGCCTTTGTCGGGGGCACGGGCTGGGTCCGTCTGGTGGGAGGAACCCCGCCCGGACAACCGGGCGGGGTATTAGGTGGGATCAGTCCCCGTTTGGCCGGCGGGGCCGGGTCCAGATCAGGCTGTATCCCTCGCCGTCTTCGTCCCGGAACAGATTGGCGAAGATCGGGGCGTTGAAGCTTGGGTCGTCGAGCTTGAGGGACAGGTAGTCGCGTCCCTCGCCGGAGCGCTTCGACCAGGCGGCTCCGATTTCGGCCCGGCCCACGAAGACCCGGTAGCTGGGTGCGTTGTCGTTGGCGCGGTTGGCTTCCGGCACGATGCGGACATTCTTCGTCTGGAGGGACAGGGTGGCGATTTCGCCCTGGATTTCGTTGCCGACCTTCTTGAAGGAACCGATGTTGGCCATGTGACTTCTCCTGCTGTTATCGGGCGGCGACCACCGCGGCCTCGATGGCGATCGTCCGCCCGAAGGCGATCGACCGGGCATCCGCTTGCGGACCGCAGCATCGCGGAGGACGGCAACGGCGGAACTTTCTTGTCTCGCGAGGAATGGGGCGCAGCCCCAGGGGAAGAAAGTTGCGACGTGCCGTTGCCCAAGGGCGATCGAGGCGCAGCTGTCCTTCGGGCAGATCAGCCAATGAAGAGGACGTGATGGTCGCTGCCTGACAGCATTCCCGGAAGAAGACGTGGCCTTACTGGCTGTTCCTTCATGGTCGGCCGATGCTCAAGCCAGGGTGTGGGTATCACCCGCGCTTACGGATCCCGACGAAGAACCGCATGCCTGCCCCTGACCTGCCATGCTGATGACATCAGGCTGCGACTGAGGTTTGGGTATGCCGGGATAACGAATCTGCCTTTCGGCAGCATTCCGGCAAGCCCATGCGCATCACTGTCCCACGGGCGGTCGATTGACGCTCTGACGCCCTTCCCCTTCGATCCTGTTTCAGGAACGCGTGATGAATCGAGGGAAATACAGCCTGGTCTGGACGCGCCTGTTACCCGGGGTGCGAACGGGAACTGCGCCTGTCCATATCCTGATCCTGTGCATCGGCCGGGACAAACGCCCACATACGGACCCATGCCGTGCCCCCGACGAAGGCGGCGCCTGTTATGGCAAACAGGTGTGCCCAGACGCCGGAGGACAGGCCGGTCTGCGCCAGTCCCAGCGTCGTGTCGTAACCGGCAAGTGCTGCCGGTATGGCGAAGATCAGTGCCAGTATCATCCTGAACCAGACGACTGCAACCAGCGCAAACGCCATCTGGCTCGCGAGCAGTGTCGCAACGCCTGCCAGGACTCCTGTCACGATGGCGCCGACCGCACCACTCCCGGCGTGGATGGCATGCAGGAAGGCGACCACGCCAATGGCGAAAGGCAAAGCATAGATGGCAAGGGTGAAGACCAGCCAGCACAGAAGGCCGACGCTGGCGACGCAGAGGAAGGGTGCGACAACAAACATGGTGCGATCTCCGCTGGACACGGCTGAACGATCGCGTCTGCCACCTTGACGCAGCGAAACTATAGCCGAACTCGGCGGCGGCCGTTACGTTGAAAACATGGCGCGATGCAGGTCATGTTCGCGCCATGCGGATCCGTCCCTAATGATGCAGGAACCCCATGCCGGTCTGCATGGCGGTATGCAGCACATCCGACCAGATGCCTCCTCCTCCACCGCCCGGACCGCCCCGGCTGCCTCCTGGTGGACCGCCGGTTTCTGATCCGTCGGTAACGGGCAGGCCATCATCGTCTAGGGGTTGCCGGTGCTCGGCACATCCGGAGAGACAGCAGAAACAGCAAAGGATCGCCATGAAACGGGATACCGTACACGCCATTCAATCCGATCCGCCGATCTGAATTTTTGATACATCCACGTCTTCGTGCACGTTTGTAGGTGGTGTTCCGCCCTGTCTCTGCCCTTCGCGTGGGCGGGGTGGCGGCGGACTGCAGCGGGTGGCAGAGCGGTCCATATCCGGTGGAAGCCTCCTGTGGCTCCCGAAGTCATCATCGGGCGGCCCATCGCCGCCCATGCCCCCGCCCATCATGCCGCCGGGTCCACCCCCCGGCATCATGTCCGACATACCGCCGCCGGGACCAAAGCCGCCCCCGAAACCCTCTGTCATGCCACCATGAAATCCGCCCCCCATATCGGGGCGTCCTCCCGGTGGCGGCCCCCTTCGACAGGTGGTGTCATGATCATGGCCCTGTCCATGGCAGGCCCCCAGCGCGAGAGGCAGTAACAGGCAGAGGGATGCGGGAAGCTGGCGGATGGGAAGCATTCGGTTTCAACAGTCATCAGGAAGGTGCCAGAACATTATCGGGCTGTCCGTCCCGATATCCGTTACGAAGTTTTATTTAATGATTCCGACTGTATGGCCGCATGACAGGTCCTGATACGGAACCGTCATGCGGCTATGGAAACGATGGCGCCTACACGCCACCGCTGCCGAATTTCCAGACCGGAATTCCGAGTTTTCTGGCCTTGTCAGCAAGGTTTTCCTGAATGCCGGTGCCCGGAAAAACGAGGACACCGATCGGCATGACGTTCAGCATGGCATCGTTACGCCGGAAGGGCGCCGCCTTGGCGTGTCTGGACCAGTCGGGCTTGAAGACGATCTGTGTGACCTTGCGGTGTTCAGCCCAGCGGGCCGCAATCAGTTCGGCACCCCGGGGTGAGCCTCCATGCAGCAGGACCATGTCAGGATGCCGACCGCGCACCCGATCGAGACGGTCCCAGATCAACTGGTGGTCATTGAAGTCCAGGCCACCGGTAATGGCCACTTTCGGACCTGGAGGGACCAGAAGTTCGGTGTCAGCCCTGCGACGGGCATGCAGGAAATCCCTGCTGTCGACCATCGTGGCGGTCATGGTGGGGCGACTGACCAGCGAGCCGTGTCCGGGGCGCCAGGACGAACCGGTATGGCGTTCAAAGAGATCGGCAGCATGATCGCGGAAGATCTCGTAGGCATTGCGTCGTTCGATCAGGGTCTGGCCCTCGGCCAGCATGCGTTCGAGTTCGACCGAGCGGATCTCGCTCCCATCCTGCTCCCGCTGCGCCTGCTTCTGCGCCTGTTCGTTCCGGTCCAGTTCACGATCGACCTGCGTCACCGTGCGGTGGAAGACATTGACCATGGACCAGAGCAGGGTTTCAAGGTCGGGTTCCAGACGGGTTTCACTCAGCGTCGCCACCATGGCGTCAAAGATATCGGCCACTGCGCCGCCAATGGTGCTGGCTTCCGGTAACGGCCTGGCGTCGGGTTCGTCTTCGAAAGGGCGATAGCCGTAGAGCTGGAGCTCAGTAAGGACATGATCTGTCGGTGACGATGCGTGGGCGGGTTCGAAGCTGTCATCCTGCGTGCAGGTCATGAGGGGTCTCTCCGGTTTCAGTCGGCCGCGCCCATCGCGGCCTTCCCGGGGGCGAATTGCGGCGGTCGGGACAGGCCGGAACCGCGCTCGCGCGGCCGGAGCAACGCGGAGGATGACCGGTGGCGGCTATTTTGTTTCGCGATGTAAAGCGCGGCTGGCCGCGCGACGGAAAATAGTTGCCACCGGGCATTGCAGGCCCGGCCCGGCTGTCGCCCGCTCCCCTTCTGGAAGGCCATGGGCGCGCCCTGCCAAACGGGGAAGCCTTGACCTGACCATGCGAGATGATGAGGATTCCGGCCTGTAGCGCTACCGAACGGTTATCAGACCGTCCCGTCCATGAGAGGTGCCACGTCCTGCGGAGCAAGCTGCGGACGCAGGACCGACCGGAGCGCACCTCGACCAAGATGGCGGAGATCATCGTTGAAATCTGCGAGCCGGGGCGAAAGCACGATCGCCTCGATCCCGACAGCCTGTGCCCGCTGGCACAAGGCTTTCGCCGTATGGTCGCCTGCCGGGTCGTCATCACGGATAACATAAAGACGCCTGAGCAAGGCCGGGAATGCGGAGGCCGCGAGGTGGGCGGATGACAGGCAGGCCGCCATGGGCAGTTCCGGCAAGACCATGCTGATCGATAGCACCGTCTCGATCCCTTCACCCATAGCCATGACGCCGGATGCCGCGCCAAAACGGACCGCATGGCCCAGCAGTTGTCCCATCGCCCGTCGTGGCGTTTTGACTGGCGCTTTGCCCTCCCCGTCTGGTGACAGCCATGTGCGATGCACACCGGTCAGCCTGCCGTCCAGATCCGTGACTGCAGCAATCAGGGCAGGCCATGTTTGGGTGGAACCGCCATCATCTGTCCGATAGTAGCAGCGCGGATGAAAACGCAGGGAAGCGGTTTCGTGCAGTTCCGTAATGCCGCGTTTACGCAGATACGTTTCCACGATTGTGCCCGTAATCGGCCTGCTCATGGCAAATAGCCGACGGGCCGCCTCCGTTGACCCTGTCGCGTCACCATTACGGGAAAAGGAAGACGAGCTGCCCGGAGAAGGCCGCGATGAAAGATGTGCCGGCGGCAGGCTCAGGAAATGGCGCGCTTCATCCGCCACGTCCCGGAAGTCTGTCAGGCCCCGCGCCTCGCGGATGATGTCAAGCAGGTCGCCATGTTCGGCGCTGGCGGCATCAGTCCATTTACCAGCCGCGCCTTTTCCCTCTGCGCTGCCCTGTAGCCGGACAAACATGGAGCGACCCGGGGTGTTACGCGCGTCGCCAACCAGCCAGTAATTACCCTGCCTGCGTCCCGCAGGCAGATAATGCCGACAGACTGCTTCGGCCTGCCCGGCAAGACGGCGGGCAAGGTCGACCGCATCGTGCTGGTGCATCATGCCTCCTGAGAACATCATGGTTGAAAGGGACTGCGTTACCCAGTTTCCGCGAGGCCACGCAGGATGGAAGCGTATTGGCTTCTGAATGTAAAAACCGGCGGCCATGGGCTAAAAAATGGACGGTTGTTCCCTGTCAACCGGTGGCCGTCAGCCAGCCTGCGACAGTCTGTTGCTTGTGCCATGCCTGATTTTGGCCATAACGGGTGATCAGAAGACCGCATTTTTGCCGCTAGAAAGGACATCATCATGAAGGTTTCGGATCTCGTCGAGATCGTGGCCGCCGAGGCTGACCTGAGCAATGCCGATACCCGCAAGGTCATCGACGCAGTGGTCGAGGCCATGACCCAGGCTGCGATCAGGGGCGAGGAAGTGACCCTGCCGAACTTCGGCAAGTTCAAGGTCAGGGATGTACCAGCCCGGGAAGGCCGTAATCCGGCGACGGGTGCCACGATCCAGATCGCGGCTTCACGCAAGCTGGGCTTTACCCCGGCCAAGGCGCTCAAGGACGCGTTGAACGGCGGGAAATAAACGTCCCTTGGGAAGGATCGGCTTGCATCTGGCGGGGGCGATCCTTATCTTACACCTGTCTTACAATGGAGACAGGTGATGCCAGCCGATCCCCTCACCACAACCGTCTCGACCAAGGGGCAGGTGATCCTGCCCAAGGCGCTGCGCGAACAGTTGCACTGGCCCGCCGGAACACGGCTGGTGGTTGAAAACACCGAACGCGGCGTCCTGCTTCGTCCGCTGCAGGAAGCTTTCGCGGCCACCCGGCCCGAAGATGTATTTGGCAGCCTCCCGCCCACAGGCGGCCCGAAATCGATTGATGAGATGCAGGCAGGTCTGGACGCGGAAATCAGGAAACGCCATGCGCGCGGTCGATACTAACATCATCGTCCGCTACCTGACGGGCGATGATCCGAAACAGGCCGAAAAGGCGCGTGCGGTGGTCAACGGGGAGTTGGTCTTCGTGCCACGCACCGTCGTGCTGGAAACCGAATGGGTTCTGCGCGGGGTGTATGACATGCCGAAGAACAGGGTGATCCCGGCCCTGCGCGCCTTTGCGGGCCTGCCCACGGTCACGGTCGAGGATGCGATGCTTGTGGCCCAGGCCTTCGATTGGGCGGAAGCGGGCATGGACTTTGCGGACGCGCTCCATCTTGCCGCGGCAAAGGGCTGCAGCGGTTTTGCGACATTCGACAGGCGTTTCATGCGCGCGGCCACCAAGGTTGGCACGCTGTCGGTCAGCGCCCCCTGATCCGCTTTTACGTTTTTCCGGCAATGGTATCCTCCAGCCATCCGTAAGTAGCAATCCATGCCACCGTCTCCCTGCTTCCCAGATCAATGACGTGCGCACCGCCTCCGAAGGCGTTCACGCGCGGGCGTGTGCAGGTATTGGCCCATTGAAAGCCCCAGCGGCCAGTGAGCCGGAATTTATGGGCGCAGCGCAGGACAAAGACGACCACCTGGGCGGGATCACCCGTCCTATCGTCCCGAATCCACAGCCTGCCCGCTCCATGGGCAGGTTCTACCGAGACGGCAAACGGTATCCCCCCTGCGTCATCGATCTGGTACTCGGCCAGCAGATCCAGATAGATCGTCATCGCGCGGGCGGCGTTGCGTGCGGAGCCGACGTCAAGAACGCACGAGAAATGCGTAAAGAAGTCCGCCATGGTCTGTCTCCATGAAAACGCAGAAGCCCGGCGCCGGGCCGGGCCTGGTGAAACCACATGGTTCATCTCGGAACGTGTCAGATCACTTTTTCCATCAGCTTGCGTGCCCTGCCCTCCAGATCCAGCCGTGTATCCTGGTTGGTCTTCGTCCGCGCCAGCGCCGTTATCCCCTGCACGAAGTCGAACACGCTTTCGGGCTTGCATCCCTCCTCGTGCAGCACCGTCTCGATGATCTTCGTGGTTTCCGGTTTCGAGAACCCGCGACGACGCAGGAAACTTTCGCGGTCCTCATCAGTTTTTGCCACCAGCGCCCGACGCGAAGCCTGAATGCCGGAGACGAACGAGGCCGGGCTGGTTGTGGCGAAGTTCCGCAGGGCTGGAGTGGCCTGATGCACGAAGCGCGAAGCGGCGAACTTGCTATGCCGGATCGTGATCTGTTCGAAGTTTTCGACGCCCCACAAAAGGCGGTTTTGACACACCCCACGCAGATAGAATGACGCAATGCCGAGGCTCTTGCTGCCAACTTCCGAATTCCAGGCATAGAAGCCCCGGAAATAGAGGTCAGGATCGCCATTGGGCAGACGCCCGGCTTCGATCGGGTGCGTGTCGTCGACCAGGAACAGGAAGACATCGCGATCCGATGCGTAGAGCGTCGTGGTTTCCTTCGTGATGTCGACATAGGGATTGTGGGTCATGGTGGCCCAGTCGATCACACCCGGCACCTTCCAGTTGGTATCGCCTGTGCCATCGCCAGCGATCTTCCGCACCGCGCCGACCAGTTCATGGTCCCAGATGCGGCCGTAATCGGGACCGGTCACGGCGCGCAGTTCGACGCGGCCGTTTTCGGTCTCCAGCATTTTCACCAGTTCGGCGCGGTGCGACAGCAGGCCGTGCTGCAGGTTGATCGCCGCCAGCGGAGCCGGGAGATTGCGCAGATAGGAAGACGGGGCACCAACTAAGCTGCACATCTGGCCGAACGACCAGTGTGTGGGGGCGATCGGGCCATTTTGCCCTGGTACGGTCAGGGTCAGGCGCTCGGCATTGTCGCGGGACGCCTCGACGCGGATGGCGCGGCTTTCCACCGTACGAGCGGTGGCCCGATCCGCCCGCGCCAGTGTGGCGGCATGCAGGTCAGACAGGGACAGGTAGCGCTCGTCATCGGGCCGCGAGAACCATTCGGACGAGACGCGGGCGCTGCGCTCCCCACGCGAAGGATCGATCCGGAAGCCGCCGGACGCGGCGCCACGGGACGCAGGGGGCAGGATGGTGGTTGTGGTCATGGAAAACTCTCCTCTATGCCGGTTATTCGGCACAGAAGGCGAAGCCGACCTCTCCCTCTTTCCGGGGCACCGGACATGAAAAAAGCGGCTTCCGGGCACCGGAAGCCGCTGTCTCACCATTCCAAAAATCCATTGCGCTATTCGGCAGCGATGGCCTCCATATTCTCACCTGCCGTCACTGTTTCAACCTGTGCCTGATCGGCGAGTCCTACGGTCCGCAACGCCTCGGGCAGCCAGCCCGAACCATCGAGCAGCCGCTCGGCCTCGCGCGCCATGTCGGGCTTCTTCAGGTGGGCAATACGGTCAGCCGCCTCGTCACCGCGTGCTTCCCGCACCGCCTGCAGGATGCGGGCCTTGGTGACGCGCCCGAGATAGTTCTCGACCGTGGGCTGCCAGCCCGCCTCGACCAGATCGAGGCTGAGGGCCGATGCCAGACGGTCTGCCCGCTTCAGACGCTCGGTGACGCTGCGCTGGGACACCGCACCATAGGCGGGCATACGCTCGTAGAGCGCATTGACCCCGAAGGACAGGCAGTGCGCCAGCAGTGCCATGCGGCTGGTATCGTCCAGCCCGTCGATCCAGCGCCACAGCGCATCCTCGTCATCGGGCAGATCATGCTTCCAGCCCTCGTTGCGCTGGCGCAGCGCGTGGGCTGGAAGGCTGCCCGGCATGTCGGGCGAATGGACCGGCAACGGGATTTCCCGGACATAGGCTTCCAGGCAATCCGCGCCTGGTGTCTGCCAGTACACATCACGCACCAAGGTATGCAGCAGTTCGGTCAGGGCAATGTGCGGGTTGCTGGCAAACGCGTCCCGCAGGGCGAGCGTGCGCCAGGCCGTCAGTTCGGTGAGCAGCCGGTCAGACAGTGGTTTGATCCCGTCTTCCTCTTCGGGGTCAACGTCGGGAGCGATGTTGTCGCCCTCCCCCTCCTGGTAACCATGGCCTGTGCTATCGTGGTCCCGCCCATCATACCCAGCATGATCGTATCCATCGGCATCATCGGTCTCTTCGGGCTCGGCCGGCATATCCTCGGGCAGCACGAAGCCCCGTTCCACCTGCAGCGTGCCATCACTATCGAGGCTGACGAAGGCCCCTGCCCGCGCTATGTCGACGGGATCAAACGCCAGAGGCCGTTCTTCCAGGGCAAGAATGGCCTGCTCGATCTCGCCCAGCCGTGCGTCCACCTCATCCGGATATTCATCGGCCTGGGCGTATTCCCCCTCAATGGTTTCCTGCTCGACACGCAGGGCTTCGAGACGGGCTGTCTCTTCATCGGTTAGCGGCATTTCCGTGCCGTCGATCTCAGCGAACTGCCGTGTGTGGCCCCATGGAAATGACAGGGCGGTTTCGACCCACTTCCAGCCCTCGGCGCGGACCTGTTCAGCCGCCTCCTGCAGCTTTTCCATGACCAGTCGGTCCACTATACCCGGATCCTGCAGCCAGCCGCCGTCATCGGCCTCGAACAGGTCGCGCATGACGTGGCCACCCGCTACGATATAGGCCTCCAGCCCTACGAAACGGGCACGGGCGTCCGAAGCCCGCACGGTCTTTTCTGTCAGCATGCGGCGGATGACGTAGGGTTCACGGTTATGGCTCTGGGACACGATGTCCCAGACCTGTTCCTGGCGGGCATGGTCATCGCTGATGGAAAAGGCCATCAGCTGTTCCAGCTTCATGCCGTCCTGCTCGTAGATCTCAAGCAGCTTGTCGGACACGGTCATCAACCGCAGGCGCTGTTTGACCACGGCCGGCGCTACAAAGAACGCTGCGGCGATTTCCTCCTCGGACATGCCTTTTTCCAGCATGTCACGGAAGGCACGAAACTGATCCAGCGGGTGCAGGGCCACGCGCTGGACGTTTTCGGCCAGAGAATCATCCTCGGCGAGAATGGTCGATCCGGCCTCACGTACGACGCAGGGCACGGGCGCCGTCTTCGCCAGTTTCTTCTGCTTCACCAGCAATTCGAGCGCCCGAAAGCGTCGTCCGCCAGCAGGCACTTCATAGGTACCGGTCTCGGTCCCTTCGCCGTCAAGAACGGGGCGGACGTTCAGGCTCTGCAGCAGACCGCGGCGCTCGATGTCGCGGGCCAGTTCCTCGATCGACAGGCCGGACTTCACACGCCTTACGTTGGCCTGGGACAGCACCAGCCGGTTGAACGGGACGTCACGGGACGAACTCAGAGTGATTTTGGGAATGGCGGTCGCCATGGCGAAAAACTCCATGACGGGCGGACAGGAGACTCTCTCCCGTCCTCTCAACCCGTCACGAAAATCCGCGCAGCCCTCTGACTTTCACAACTACACCCAAGTCAGCACGCTCTCCCCCTTTCCCGGTAGAAAAATATCGGTAAGGGGGGAAAGCATAAGGTCTGCTTTGGATTAAAATTATGAGTTGGCGGACATTGCTAATAATTTCAAGAGAGATTATTGAATACAGACAGAAGTTTTGGAAAATATTTTGATGGTCGGTTGTGAATGTATAATACTTCAATATTATTACTGTGAAGAACCTTAGGATAGTTTATTCAACTGCTTGGGAGGCAGAGAAAAAAGGTAAATGACGCGCAACCTATTTTACCCCCGACAATTGACTTGTCCATTTAATATCTTCAAGATTATGTCAGTTGGATGGTTGATGTGACTGTCCGTATTGTTTCTGCGCAGGATTCCTTGTTATGTGTGATGAAATTCAAGACCCCCGCGTCCGCAGTACCTTACGATATCTCATTCGGAACTATAATAGTGATGACAATACCGTAGAAGTAAGTCTCCCGGATGGACAAAAAAAATATGTGAATTTTATACATATTCAAGAAGGTCTTGCAGATATTCTTGGGGGAAGGATTGCCGGTGATGGTGATCTTGTTTTAAATTTCTATATTGATTCCGATGATCAGATTATAAGCAATGCATCTATCGCAATAAAATTGTGGGAAACAAAATGGTGGGTGGGCGAAATAGCATAATAAAAATCGATAGAATAGGCATCTTTTATGAATTCCCGATTATCTGAATATCATTTATAACAGAATCAACTTTTTATTTTATGCTTTTTCCTGATTTTATCTAGAAAGCCAGCGCTTGAGTTTTGTTTTGAATTTATGACCGCTATGCGGAGAGAAATCTAAGCAACTTGCACGTCTGAGATGAGGCGGAAACTGCCTGTCCGTACCATTCTATCTGGTAACAGGTAGATCAAGACATGCAGAACCGAACGCCTGCTGTCGCAACTATCCTTACCGAAATCACGTGGAGCGAAACGGTCGGCGTGCTTGATGATACCAAATAGGCTTTGCATGATGCGCTGTGTTTGCCGGACTATGTGCCTGTTTTGATGGAGATATCTGACAGTTAACGAACATAGGAGAATGATGGATAAACGACCTGAATTCAGGAAGAATGGATATGACAATGCAAGCTATGCTACCAGTTATATCGGATACTGCCGATTACCGAGCGATGCATATTCTGGTAACAGAAGTCGGACTGGCATGTAATGATTTGCCGGTTGGCCAGATTGTTCAGGTTCACAGAAAACTGCAGCCCCTTTAGTTCCGGCGCGATGGCTTCAAACCTGTAGCGCAGCGCTGCATCCATCAGGAACTGGGACTTATTCCTGCCCGTTGCATTGGTGTCGCCCCGATAGCTTGATCCGATGTAACGGATGCCAAAGCCCGTTCCCAGTCCCCTGAATGGTCCCGTCTGGAATGTATGGTCCAGCCAGCCATTGGCCGTATTGCGGGGGATGCCTGATGGTATCTTTCCCACAACGGAAGCAGCACCTGACTGTTCTACCATGTCCAGATAAGTATAGGAAGCATTGAAGCTGAATCCCTGCCCCATATCCCCTGTTGCTGAGACCTCGAACCCGCGGGAGCGTATTTTGCCACGCTGGATCTGGTAGGTACCAGTTGCATCACTCGGGTCCGTTGTCAGCCCGTGATTCTGGTGAATGTCAAACGCAGCGCCCGTAACTAATATCCTTTTGTCAGGCGTCTGGTATTTCATTCCGACTTCATACTGGTTTCCGGTAATCGGGCGGAATGCCGCTCCTTCCTTCGTCTGACCAATGGTCGGGTTGAACACCGTGGAATAGGATGCATATGGCGCCAGACCAATGGCAGATACATAGGTCAGTCCAACCCTGCCACTAAAGGCCTGATCGTTCTGCTTCTGTGTCGTATGGCTGTAATAGTTGCCGCTATTGGTGGACACCCAATCATGGCGGCCACTTAACGTCAGCAGCCAGCGATTATAACGGATTTGGTCCTGCAGATAAACACCGGCCTGCGTCTGGCCAGAATGGGCAATGGAATAGACTGATGGCTGCGGTATGGCTTGCGTGCCATAATTCTGCGTTATCAGATTAAGGGACGGTGCTGCCCCATCGGCATAGCTGGTGCGGTAATCGGTAAACAGATAATCCACGCCGAATAGAATTTTATGCGCCACCGGCCCGGAACGGACATCGAATTTGGCCTGATTGTCCAGTCCGACGGAGTTCAGCTGCTCGCGCACCTGTCCTGCGCGCCGCGTTGCACTGGCACCATCATCCGAAAGGCCGGTCAGATAGAGGTACTGCGCATTGCCATCCCCATGCGCGTAACGAAAATTCTGCTGTATGGCGAAGAAATCCGTAAAACGATGTTCAAATTCATACCCCAGCCGATAGGTTGTGGAATCAAAGTTGTTCCACCGCGGGTCCGCGTAACGGATATTGGTCAGTTCGCCTTCCGTGGTCTGGTAATTGAACATCGTACCGCCGGTGCGATCCTTCTGGAAGGCGGTCAGCACGGTCAGCCGTGTTTTGTCATCTGGGCGGAAGGTGAAGGCAGGCGCAATATAGATCCGGTTGTCTTTCACGGCCTGCATCTGGGTATCACTATCGCGGAACACACCGGTCAGACGATAGGTAAAGCGCCTGTCGGAAGGCAGCGCGCCGCCGAAATCGAAATTGCCCTGATAGCGGGCGTAATTGCCCACCTGAAACTGCACTTCGTTGATGCGCTGGCTGGTGGGCCGCTTGGATATCAGATCAACTAGCCCCCCAATACCTGATGTGCCATAGGTGGCCGAAGCCGGGCCATTGATGACGCTGAGTGAATCCAGCCCAAAGGGTTCGGTCCGGAAGCTCAGCAGGGAACCTGCCACCGGCTGGCGCAACCCGTCGCGGAACTCGCCATAAGAAGTCGCGTCAAAACCACGGATGATGAACTGGTCCTGTCGCGGAGAAAAACCGTACACATTGGTGCGCACGCCGGGGCTATAGCTGACTGCATCCGACAGGGTCTGCACATTTCGGGCATCAAGCTGGCCGCGGGTGATGACGGATATGCTTTGCGGAATTTCGATCAGAGGCGTGTCCGTTTTCGTGCCGGCATGGGACGCGTGGGCCAGAAAACGCGGCGGTGTCCCGATGACCGTTATCTGTTCGGCATTGAGGGGGCCGACTGGTCCATGTGGTGCAGCGGTCCCCTCCACCCGCACAGGCACCAGCGTAATGGGAGCGGCCGAAAGCGCAAGCGTGATACTGTTTGTTCCCGTCTGGCGAAATGTAACACCGGTGCCGGACAGAAGATGGCCGAGCGCGGTCATGGGGTCATAATCCCCGCTGACACCGGGCGAGACGATGCCGGATTCAATCGATGAGGTATAGACCACCTGCACGCCGGTCCTGCGTGAAAAATTCCGCAATGCAGTTCCCAACGGCTGTCGCGCGATTTCAAGGTGCAGGACACCTGCCCTGGCCACCTGTACCTGCTGTGCCAGCGCGGATGGCCCGCCAACAGTTGAAAGCGCAGTGCCCAGCGCCAATGCCATGGGGATTGTAATGCGACGTCCCGCCGGAGCGATATGCGACAAGTGAAAACCCTTCATGAAAACGACGGATATGTATGCAAATGCGAGTCGTTATTAACACCTGCATTCTTAAGACGTTTCTACGAACGGTCTGCCTAACCCCCCTTATGCATTTTTTTCAGCCACTTCGCCGCACCAGCACGATATTGCCGGGCAGATGATACAGTCTGAGACGCGCTCCGGCCGCCAGCGCACTCAGCGCATCGTCGGGTCTGCGCACATCCACCAATGCCGTGACAGGAGGTAGGTCATCCAGATGGTCCACCACCAGCGTCATGCCCGACCGGTACCGGGCAATGGTTGAAACCGCCATGCGTACGGGCACCGCCGTCAGCATAAGCTGACCGTCCCGCCATGACGCCACCGTGTCCGCGGGCACCTCCCCCTGCCGGGTGATCTGGCCCGTGGTGCCCTGCCACACCGCACGCTGCCCCGCCGTCAGGGTAATGGACTGTCCCCCTTTACGCGCGGAAACACGCACCATCCCGCTTTCCACGGTCGTCTCGATTTTACCATCCGCATGGGGATCAATTTCAAACGCAGTGCCAATGTCCTCAGTCACGCTGCCTGCGACTTCGACCCGGAAGGGACGGGTCGGATCATGGCGTACATCAAACCATGCGCGACCGCGCAGCAGTTCAATCGTGCGCGTTCTGACCCCGTAATGCACCGCGACGGCGGCATCGGCATCCAGTACTGCCCGTGTGCCATCTGCCAGCGTGAAGGCACGTATTTCATGCCCGGTCCAGTAATCGGCATGCAGCCGCATCCATAGGCCAGGACCAAGCAGAAAAACAGCCAGACAGACAGCCGCAGCCAGTCCTCCCGATGCGGCAAGAACATCACGCCTGCGTCGCCGCCGCATTGCAACCTGCTGTGCGACAGGCTGGTGCGGAGCAAGTTGCTTCCCGATCTGGTCAAGGCTACGCCATAATTGCAGTTCGTGCTGAAAGACTGCATGATGATGCACATCCACAACCCAGCGCCTGTAAGCCGCCATTTCGGGTTCGGTAATATCACCCGACGTCAGCCGGGCGATCCAGTGCCGGGCTTCCTGTGTCGTTGTGCGATCAGACATACGTTAAAACCAGTCATATCTGCTTTCGGAAGGGTTTATGGCCGACCCGGCGGGACAGGGACATTCCGAAGCCCCGCATCCCCTTATCCGTAACGGGAAATATCCTGACTGTTACGCGCATCTCCCAACAGGGTGATTGCACGCTTTATATGCTTTTCGACGGTCGTACGCGAAATCCCCAGCATGACCGCCACATCGCGCAACGGCACATCCTTCATGCGGTTGAGCCAGAAAATGGTGCGCGTCGGTTCCGACAGGCGTTCGGCTGCGGCCATGACGCGTTCCAGTTCCTCACGCGCCAGAAACGCCCGTTCCACATCCGGCGTGCTTTCATCTCCATACAGGATCAACCGCGCTTCAGCCTGTAGGCGTTCGATACGGGCATTAGCGCGCCCCTGATCGACCGCCAGATTGGACGCAAGGCGGTACAGATAGGCCCGTCCGTTATGGATTGGCGGATTGTCACCCACGCGCTGGATACGCAGCCAGAGCATCTGCAGCAGATCTTCTGCTGCCATGGTCCGGTTCATTTTCTGGAACAGACGGGTCAAGGCATTACGTTCGGCTGCGAAGATATTATTCAGTATGAAAAGGTTGCTCGACATGACGCCCGTATCCCTTCGGCCGGATGTTCATGATCCTGACCGTCCGTCTTCCTGGTGTTCCGCCAGACTCATTTCATGAGGATGAGTTGCGAACAGTTATTATCTTCTATCTATCGGAGCCTCCCCTTTCAGGCAAGTGATGCTGGCCTGATATGGATGTTCTTCAGACTGTTCGCTTTCCGGCAGAAAGAAGGAAGATTTCCATGTCTGGATCCTGTATGGGAATTGCTCGACGTTCATTGGATCAGCACTGTAACCCTGTACGCTCACGCCCCTATCCTTTCTGGCCGCCGTAAGTCTGGCCTGAAATCTGATTCACCAGCGCCCTGAAGCTGTAGATACGGTGAAGTGGACAGGGCGCACGGCGATCTATCAGATTGATCACCCCGCTTCTTCCTGCCGAACATGGACATTAGGTGCGGCCAGCCGAAGATAGCCGTCACTTTCTCAATGACATTGATAAGTGTTGAAATAGCTCGTCATATGGAATGACAGTCACGGGGGCCAACGGAATGTCCGGTTTTTCGGCAGTTTCTTTCGACCTCAGACGTCTTCGCCAGTTGAGGCTATGGCTCGGAGTTCAGTGACTCGATGAGCGAATAGACCGCCTTCACCCGGGCTTCATTCGGATGATTTTTGTTGGCCAGGACAACTATGCCGATATTTTTACTGGGTAGCATCGCAATATAGCCACCAAACCCGTTCGTCGAGCCGGTCTTGTTCAGGAGAACATTTTTCTGTGGGGCAAGGGCCGGGCTCAACTTCTTTTCTGGCTGTGGTTTCATAATGAAATCATAGCCATTGCCCAGTGTTATCTTCTGTAAGCTGGCAGGCCAGTCGTACTGTTCCCATATCATATCCTGCGTGAAAAATGCTGTTGTGTACTGCCCTTCATGGGTTCTGGTGACTGCCTTATGCAATTCTTCCGAGGCTTTCCCGCACCCCATTTCCACGTCGAGAACCTTAAGTATGTCGCTGGCGCTCGATTTTACGCCATAGGCTTCCTCGGCCAAAACGCCAGGGTTCATGCGGATTGGTGCATTGGTCTTTCGGTCGTATCCCCAGGCGTAGTGAGCCATTTCGCTCGGTGGCACATCAATCCACGTATGCCGTAGCCCGAACGCAGGAAAAAAGCACGTTTTGCACGACCTGCTTATAGTCCGAGCCCATGGCCTTACCAGTGATGTAGCCGAGCATTCCGATGCTGATGTTGGAATAGCTTCGTGTTCCCGGTTGCAGCGGGCGCCAGTTCTTCAGCCAACTAACCAGTCCATTGACGTCGGTTATGCTGTCTGGCACCTGCAAGGGCAGTCCTCCCGAATGGTGCGTTGCCAGATCCATGAGGGTCAGTCGGTCACCTATTGAGCAGGTGTCCGCACAGACATGATGTGCCACAGTGTCATCGAGGCTGAGTTTACCGCGATCCTCTGCCAATGCTGCAAGCGTCACATTGAAAATTTTACTCATTGAGCCAAGCTCAAACAGAGTGTCAGGCGTCACAAGGCGGTTATCGGCTCGTGATGCTACTCCAGCGGCATAAAAGTCATGTTTGCCGTTTCGGGTGATGCCGACAATAAGGCCGGGTATGTCGTATTCCTTCATCACGGGTTGGAATGCATCTCGTGCCTGTTCGGTCAAACTGGCAGCTTTTGCAGGCGATGTCATTGAAGAGATCATAGCAACGGAGAGCACCACACGGTACAATCGCATATTCATTCCTATACTCCATATCTACCATCGCCTGACCGCCTGATGTAGCGCCAGCGTGACTGGTAACTGGTAGGTGGAACATGGCGGCTCCTCAATATGGGTCAGGGGAAGGTATTGCTCCAGGGCGCGTGCGTAATTGCGGACCTGCTGGACGGCATGAGAAGCGTTCTGGCCGCCTCTCCAATAACAGGACTCCCTTCAGGCGGCGGGCAACGCGCTATGGCGTAGGTAGAAAAAGTCCTGTCGAAACAGTCTGCCACGTTTCCTTTATTTTTCCTTTGTCGGTCTCATATTCTGAAAGTATTTAGTATATTACGACATGAAATCTATTTAAATCTGAATATCATAAAATGAATATTTCGAGTTCGTTGCCTTAATCATGCATTTCAACGAGAAATTCCCGCAGGGCCGGTTCAAAATTCTGATTTTCGTGTCCGGGCCTGGTAAGCTTAAGGAGCGCGAAGCGCTGTAGGGCCGACAGATGTCCCCATTGTTCGGGCGTGGGTGCCTCTACCCTACAGGATTGCGCTTTCAGCCTGATCGCATCGGGCACGCCACCAGCCAGTTGCCATGGTTCGGTTCGGGCGGGTGGAAGTAGTTTTGGCTCTTCCCCTGCCCGGGTCCTGATCAGGTGTAGGAGGAACGACTGGTACGCCGCCTGTTCCGGTGGCGTGGTGGCGGGACGGTTCACCAGGGCCTGCCTGTCGTGCGGGGTGAAACGGCTCCACTGGCGCAGGCTGAGTTTTACGCCGCACAGGTCCAGTTTCATGCGTACGATCATAGGAACGCAGCGTAACGACAGGGCAAAATCCATTTCGAAATTGAACAGCATGGTTCCCCTCCCCTGCGCGGTTCACTGAGACCGTGCGCAGGCAGAAGAAGGATCGGCGGGCATGGGACCGATCCAGCGCATGAGCATCTGGTGTTCGGCAGTGTCCACCCATCCCAGCGCCGTCATATCGTTTATGATCCAGTCAAGGTCAGACGGCAGCAGGCAGCCCCCCGCAAAGGTCACGCATTCGCGGGCATCCCCACCGGGCAGGATGGCGTCCGTCGCCGCAAGGGGGAGTGCCAGCCCGCCTTCCGCAACGGGGGTTGCCAGCACGCGCGCAATATCCGCACGGTGGTCCGGCTGCTGGCAGAATGCAATCGCATCCCGCAGGGCGTGCGACATGCGGCGGACCGTCGCATCGCATGCCAGCAGTTTTCCCGATGCGACAATGATCTTTTCGACATGACCGGGCAGGACAGTGGCTGATCCGCCCACGCGAAAGGCAAGCCCGAGTTGTTCCGCCTCGGTGCCCCATGGCGGCCCGACACAGCCGCCATCAATCGCGTTTTCCGCCAGCGCATGGATCATGTCGGTCGGGGGCATGACGGACAGGTCGATTTCGTCCTCCATGCTGACGTCAATCATCTTGAGGAAACGCCGGAGGATGAGGAGATGGGTGGAATACATATGCACGATGGCGAGACGCGGCTTCCGCCCGATGGTCGTGGACCACTGGTCAAAGGCCTGCCGCCCGTGGGAGCCGGCATTCCACGCCCCTTCCACCGGGTTGACACCGCGCAGCATGATCGTATTGCCACCCCGGCTGATCCGGCCCAGCGCACGTAGCCCCGTATCATGCCCGCGCCGCCCGAGCGCGGTCATCATGGCCAGCGGCGCGAAAATGACGGCGGCATCCAGCCGGTTCCATGCCAGACCATCGGCGATGTTGGCCCAGGATGGAGAAACGACGATCTCGATTTCCAGACCATGACGGGCAAAAATACCCTGCTGCCGCCCCATGATTACCGGTGCGCTGTCAGCCAGCTTCAGCACGCCAATCCGTAACGGTGTATTCATGGTGTCTCATCCTTTTTCTGCGATGCCAGATACTCCCCGGCAACAGCCGCAATGCGACGCGATGTCTGCATGGCCCGGCGCTGGAGCCATCTATAGGCCTGCGCTTCGCTGGTTTTTTCATTTTTCATGAAACATCTCTTGGCCTGATCGATAATCTTCCGCTCGGCAAGGACACGCTGCGCTTCAGTCAGTTCGTCGCGAGTACGGCGGAAGCGGGCATACAGCGCGATGGCGGCACGCAGCAGTGGCTTGACATCCCGGGGCAGCGCCTCAAGCACGTTGTAGGAACATATGCCCGTATCGAAGGCCGTTTCCATCAGTTCAACATCGTCCTCATCCACAAACAGGGCGACCGGCCGTTCCTGCGCCGAACAGGACAGGGCACGAATGCTGTCCAGTGCGTCACGGTCGGCCCTGTTCATGTCGACCAGCACGACATCGGGCCGACAGGCCCGCACGGCATCGACCAGCGCCGTGCCGGGGGGAACGGTCAGGACATCCAGCGACGCATCGGCGTGCAGTGTCTCCGACAGGGCATGGCCCCGGCGGGGATTTTCGTCCGCGACCAGTACTCTCAGGCGCGTACCGGGAGCCATGTCCTCACGCATCAGTAGACATCACGCAGATAGCGGCCTTCACGAGTGAGGTTACTTACGAATGCATCTGCATCGCCGGATGACAGGTCGCCGTGACGGGCAACAATCCGGCGTAGTGCCGCATCGACATCCCGCGCCATACGGGTCGCATCCCCGCATACATAGACATAGGCCCCATCGCGCAGCCAGTCCCACAATTCGCTCCCTGCGGCTTCCATCCGGTCCTGCACGTACACCCGCTCGGACTGATCGCGTGAAAAGGCAGTATCGAGGCGCGTCAGCACCCCGTCGGACAGGAAGGCATGCAGTTCATCATGATAGTAGAAGCCTTCCGCCGCGTGGCGTTCGCCGAAAAACAGCCAGTTCCGACCCGTAGACTGCCGCGCTGCGCGTTCCTGCAGGAACCCGCGGAATGGCGCGATGCCAGTGCCGGGGCCGATCATGATCATGGCGGCACCATCATCCGCCGGTAGCCGGAAATGCGTCGTGGGCTGGATGAAAACCGGCACGTCTGCCCCATTGTCCAGCCCTGCCAGCCAGTTCGAGCATATGCCCGGCCATGGCGTAAGGCTGACCCCTACTGTCAGTTCCACCACCCGCCCGGATGCCTGTGGCGAGGACGCAATCGAGTAAAGCCGCGGCTGCATGCGCCGGAACAGCCCCGGTATGTCCTGCGCGGAGACCGAAAGGGATGCGTCTTTCAGCAGGTCAGGCAGGAAACCCGGCGCGCAGCCCCCCAGTGCCTGCAGCATGGCCGGGTTGGGGCGGCTCAGGTCAAAATGGCGTGTGAGGGCTTCGTGCAGCCCCACCGTTCCGCAGCCGCGCAGCACGATGGGCGTATCTTCCGGCAGGCGCAGCGCGCGCAGGGCCAACTCCACATGGGCTGCCGGGTTGCTGGGCCATATGCCCAGTGCGTCCCCGGGAACCCAGTTCAGTTCCGTTTTGCTTACATCCAGACCGATGCGCCGTGTGTCCCTGTCGTAGCCTGCGGCGCACAGGCGTTCGTTGATGGACAGGCGGGCCATGACGGGGGCCTCCCGCGTTCCGCAAACCGGGGGCGATGATGTACCCACCAGCGCGGGCGGGGCGGGCATTGCAGCCTGACCACCGCTTTTTATCTGCGCAAGGGCTGCCAGCATGGGGCCCCGCCATGCTTCCACTGTATCCTCAAAATCAGGTTCGCAATCCACGCGTTCCACGAATGGCGTTGCCCCCAGTTCCCGCAGGCGTCCATCCAGCGCGCGGCCGAAGCCGCAGAAACTGGCATACGAGGAATCCCCCAGCGCCAGCACGGCGAATGTCAGGTCGGGCATGGGGGCCTGACGTTCGCGCAGCATGTTCCAGAATGGAGCAGCACAGTCTGGCGGGTCGCCATCACCGAAAGTGGACACCACGAACAGCGCCGGACCCGCAATAGGTGTGTCCGCATCAAATGCGTCAAGGCATTTTCCCTCTGCCGTATGGCCTGCCTCGCGCAGCCAGCCAACGATCGTGGCCGCCAGACCTTCCGCACGCCCTGTCTGGGATGCCCACCATACGTTGATACCCGGCGTGGCGGCAGCGGGTGAGGCCCCGGTTCCCTCTCCCGGCTGTATGCGGCTGTACAGGCCTGCCAGGATACCGCTGATGCGCGCGTGCGCCTGTGCTGGCAGCGGTGCCGATGCGGGCAGCACGGGTACCTCACCCGCACCCGGCGGGGCCATTTCCAGACCGTCGAGGAACCCGGACAGCCATGCCCGTCCCTCATCGGACAGGGTTGCGGCAACGGACTGCCCCGGCGGCTCCAGACCGAGATGGCTGGTAAGGGCGCGCAGCATCATGGCGGACTCTCCTTTCCTGACTGGTTCCTCATCATCGGCGGCCCGGCCTGCAGCCTGTTCTACCTGCTCCAGCGCCACCGCGCAGAGTTTGAAGCCGGGTTGTAGCGAAATCGGGTCAACAGCATCTGGTGTGACGGAATTGACCGTAAGGTCCGGCCCGAAGCGGTCATTCCAGTGGAACGGGGCAAAGCAGGTTCCGGGCCTTACCCGCGCGGAGATCTGAACCGGCAGGATGATCTGCCCCCGCCGTGACGTGATCCTTACGCGATCATCCTGCGCCAGGCCAAGCGCATGGGCGTCAGGCGGGGCAATTTCCACAAATGGGCCGGGGTTCAGGCGGTTCAGGCTGTCCACGCGCCCGGTCTTGGTCAGCGTATGCCACTGGTGCTGCAGTCGGCCGCTGTTCAGCACGAAGGGAAAATCCTCGTCCGGCCATTCATCGGGCCGCATCCATGGCCGGGCAAAAAAGACCCCCTTCCCGTCCGACGTGGCGAAGACAGGGCCGGTCCCGTCAGGAGACAGGTAACGGATCGGGTGCCGGTCCTGCGTATCGCCGGCAGGCGCGGGCCACTGCACCGGCCCGTTGCGCAGCCGCGCGTGGCTGACGCCTGCAATGTCATAGCCGGTTTTCGGGTTGCTGAACCGGCTGGCCTCGGCAAACACTTCGGCGGCGGATGTGAAGGCAAAATCCTTCCCATACCCCATGGCGCGCGCCACGCGGGCGATGATGTCCCAGTCGGGCAGCGCTTCACCCGGCGGTGGGACGGCCTTGCGGGCCAGTGTCATGGTGCGGTCGGAATTGACCTGTACGCCGTCCCCTTCGGCCCACAGGGCGGCGGGCAGCACGATATCGGCAAAGCGCGTCGTCTCGCTATCCACGAACGCATCCTGCACGATCACGCATTCGGCGGCTTCCAGCGCCCGGACCACATGGCGCCGATTGGCAACGGTGGCGACGGGGTTGGTGCAGATGACCCAGCATGCCCGGATGTCACCGCGTTCCATTGCCTCGAACATGGCAATTACGCCGTTGCCCCCCGCGTCACGCAGGGTGCCGGGAGGGAGAGACCACTGTTCTTCCGTAAAGGCACGATCAGCCGCCACCAGCGTGCTGCGCTGCCCCGGCAGGCCCGGCCCCATATAGCCCATTTCGCGCCCACCCATGGCATTGGGCTGCCCGGTCAGTGAAAACGGCCCGCTGCCGGGGCGGCAGATGGCACCGGTGGCAAGGTGCAGGTTACACAGCGCGTTGGTGTTCCATGTGCCGGCAACGCTCTGGTTCAGGCCCATGGTCCACAGGCTCATCCACTCCCCGGCCTCCGCAATCCAGCGCGCGGCGGTCAGGATATCCTCGACCGGCAGGCCGGTGATTTCGGCCACGGTCCGGGGGGCGTATTCATCCACAAAGGGTTCCATTGCCTCCCACCCCGTTGTGTTCCGGGCGATGAAGTCCCTGTCTATCGCATCGTTTTTGATCAGGAGATGGAGCAGGCCGTTGAGCAGCGCCAGATCCGTGCCGGGGCGGATGGGTAGGTACAGGTCGGCCTTTTCCGCCGTGGCCGTCCGGCGTGGATCGACCACGATCAGCCGCGCCCCTGCCCGCTTGCGGTCCATCAGGCGCAGGAACAGGATCGGGTGGCAGTCGGCCATGTTGGCGCCAATGACGAAAAACAGGTCGGTGCAGTCGAAATCCTCATAGCTGCCCGGCGGCGCGTCGGCACCAAGGGACAGCTTGTAGCCAGTGCCCGCCGCGGCCATGCACAGGCGGGAATTGGACTCGATATGCTGGCTGCGGACAAACCCCTTGGCCAGTTTGTTGATCAGGTACTGTGCTTCCAGCGACATCTGCCCCGATACGTAAAAGGCGATGGCGTCGGGTCCATGTTCATCAAGGATGGCGCGCAGCCGTGCCGCCGTGGCGTCGATGGCCTGCTGCATGCCCGCAGGCGCAGCCGCTTCCCCGCGCCGGGGGCGGATGGCGGCATGGCGCAGGCGCTGGTCGGACAGGAGTGGCCGGTCGCACGAACTGCCCTTGGTGCACAGGCGTCCGCCATTTGCGGGATGTGCACCATCACCCCGCACCTTGGCAATGCGGCCGTCTTCCACTTCCAGTATGACCCCACAGCCCACCCCGCAATAGGGGCAGACCGTGCGGATGTCCTCCCGCGCCATGGGATCAGGCCGATACGGGTTCCGGCGTGGATGTAGCCGATCGGGCCCGGATCGCAACCTTGCCGTTTTCCAGGCGGGCGTCCCATGTCCGCAGCCGGACGGTGGGGTCCTCCAGACACTGCCCGTCCTCCAGGCGGAAATGCTGCTTGTACAGCGGCGAAGCCACCACCACCTGCCCCTTTAGGTCGCCCATGATGCCGCGCCCGATCACATTGGCGTTCGAGAATGGGTCATGGTTGTCGATCGCATAGACCTGCGCAGGCGCGTCCTGTGTTGCGGGCAGGTAGAACAGGGCAATCTGGCTGCCATCATGCCAGGCCACCACCCCCGATTTTGCCACCAGATCATCAAGTCCGCACAGTTCGGTCCAGTCCTGCGGGCCGGCCGGGGCCATGGTTTCGGGCAGGTTTTCGGCCGGACGGACCTGATCGCGCTCCGGTGTGGTGCGGATGTTCGGATCGGGGCGGCTGTCATTGACGAAGGTGCGGAACCGCTTGAGTTTTTCACGGTCCGTCAGCGCATCGCGCCATTCGCAGTGATAGTGGTCCACCACCATCTGCATCTGCCGTTCCAGTTCCGCGCAGATGCCAAGGCTGTCGTTTATGATCACATCCTTGAGGTAATCCAGTCCGCCTTCAAGGTTTTCACGCCAGACGGAGGTACGCTGCAGCTTGTCCGCCGTCCGGATATAGAACATCAGGAAGCGGTCGATATATTTCACCAGCGTTTCAGCGTCGAGATCGGTCGCAAACAGTTCCGCATGGCGCGGGCGCATGCCGCCATTGCCGCAAACGTACAGATTCCAGCCATTCTCGGTGGCGATCACCCCCACATCCTTGCTCTGTGCCTCTGCACATTCGCGGGTGCAGCCGGATACGGCGAATTTGAGCTTGTGCGGGGAGCGCAGGCCCTTGTAACGGTTTTCCAGATCGAGCGCCTTGCCCACGCTGTCCTGCACGCCATAGCGGCACCATGTGCTGCCCACGCAGGATTTTACGGTCCGGGTGGATTTGCCATAGGCCTGCCCGGTCTCGAACCCTGCTTCCAGCAGTTCGGCCCAGATTTCGGGCAACTGGTCCAGTTGCGCACCGAACAGATCGATACGCTGGCCGCCAGTGATCTTGGTATAGAGACCGTATTTCTTTGCCACCTGGCCCAGGACGATCAGTTTGTCCGGTGTGATCTCGCCACCCGCAATGCGGGGCACGACCGAATAGGTACCGTTTTTCTGCATGTTGGCCATGAACGTGTCGTTCGTGTCCTGTAGCGGAATATAGAGCGGGTCCGTAATCGGCTTGTTCCACGCTGATGCCAGGATGGAACCGACAGCGGGCTTGCAGATATCGCAGCCCAGTCCACCATTGCCGTACCGGGCCATCAGGTCTTCAAAAGTCTGGATGCCATGCACGCGGACAAGGGAATACAGTTCCTGCCGCGTGTAGGAAAAATGTTCGCACAGGCTGTGATCCACAGTAATGCCACGCGCTTCGAGTTCGGTCTCGAACACGTTTTTAAGCAGCCCTGAACAGCCGCCACAGCCCGTGCTGGCCTTTGTCGACTGCTTCAGGGCGGCAATATCCGTACAACCTTCCTCAATGGAAGCGCAGATCGCCCCTTTCGTTACATTGTGGCACGAGCAGATCATGGCCGTATCGGGCAGTGCATCAGCGCCAAGCAGGTCTGCCCCCTCCCCGCGCGGCAGGATCAGTACTGCCGGATCTGCCGGGGGTTTGATGGCGTTCTGTACATATTGCAGGATTGTGTCGTAATAGGCGTTATCCCCCACCAATACGGCCCCGAGCACACGGCTTCCATCTGCCGAGAGCACAAGGCGGCGGTAGGACCCGTCCACTTCCCCGATGAAGCGGTAGCTCCGGCTGCCGGGTGTCGCGCCATGTGCATCGCCGATCGAGCCGACATCCACCCCCAGCAGCTTGAGCTTGGTGGACATGTCCGCCCCGGTAAAGGCGGCTTCTTCCCCCACCAGGGTGCATGCGAGCGTGCGCGCCATGGTGTAGCCCGGTGCCACCAGTCCGAACACCTGCCCGTTCCAGCACGCACATTCACCGATTGCATAGATTGCCGGGTCGGACGTACGGCATTGCCCGTCGATCACGACGCCGCCGCGTGGCCCGATGGCAAGCCCGCAGTCACGCGCCAGCCTGTCCTGTGCGCGGATGCCGGCGGAAAAGACCACCAGATCGGTTTCAAGGAATGTGCCATCGGCAAAGACAAGACGGTGGCGGTGTGTCTCACCTGCGGTGATCTGCTGCGTAGCGTGGGATGTAAGCACCTCGATCCCCAGTGCCTCGATCCGCTGCTTCAGGGCCTGACCACCATCATCATCAAGCTGCACCGGCATGAGGCGCGGCGCGAATTCGACAACGGCCGTGGACAGGCCCAGCCCCGCCAGCGCGTTGGCCGCCTCCAGCCCCAGCAGGCCGCCGCCAATGACCACGCCGTGCGATGCGCCCTCTGCTGCGGCCCGGATCATGTCCAGATCATCCAGCGTGCGGTAGACCAGCCCCGCCGTGCCCGTATTGCCCGGAACCGGCGGCACGAAGGGCGTGGAACCGGTAGCCAGGATCAGCGTGTCGTAAGGCAGCGCGCCTTCAGCACTTTCCACCATCCGGGCCGCGCGGTCGATACGTGTCACCCTGACGCCACGGTGCAGGGTCAGGCCGTGATGGGCATGGAAATCATCCACATGCAGGCGTAGCGCCAGCGCGTCGCGTCCGCTCATGTATTCGGTCAGGTGTACGCGGTCATAGGCATCGTGGAGTTCGTCACCAAAAATATGAATCGCGCAGTCCTCATGCAGACCATGCGCTACAAGCTGTTCGGCACAGTAATGGCCAACCATACCGTTGCCGATGATGACGATGTTTCCCGTTCCGGTCATGTTCGTTTCTCCTGTCATACGCGCGGCAGTCAGAATTTGAATTCCATGGTCTGCATGTAGAAAGCCCCGTTCTTCGCCCCCGCACGGTGCATGCCCTGCGATGCGACGAAGCCTGCGATATCGTGCGTCCATGTCCAGTGGGGCGCAAAATTCCATGCAAGCTGTGTCTGGGGTGTGGTGCCAATGAACCCGCCCGACAGGCCGTTGCGCCAGCCATAGATCTTGCCGGTGCCATACACCGCGTCCTGTGTGCTTTCGCGCCAGAAAACGGGGACATGCAGCTTGAGATGCAGGTTCGCCAGTGGCGCTGCCGTAATGACCGGCCCGATGCCGACCAGGTTCTGTGATGTCAGGGCCAGTGTTACGTCATTATAATACGGCAGCGGGAAATAGGGCGTGGAAAACGTGCCGACCGCGCCGTCGCTGCTGTGATACGACCCGCCTGAAAACAGGTCGCCCTGCAGTGCGATGGATGGTTTCGCCTTCAGGCCCTTTGCCGTCCATCCCAGTGTCCCGTTGACGGCATAGGCCCGTACCGGGCGCGTTGCGCCCCCGTCAGCAGGACGGAATTCGCCGCCCTGAAACACGCCCGTCAGGCTGATATCGAAGGGACCGACATTCCCCCACACGCGTGCGCCGATATTGTCGCGGCGGGTCGATCCGACCTGCGTACCCGTTGTGGTGGCGAGCGCCGCCGAGGCACCGTTGAACAGGTAGCCAATAAAGAACACATCGGCAAAAATCTGGCTTTTCTGCCCCATGACCGAAAACTTCGGCAGCGGCGTCGATGTATAGATACCATACATCCGGGCGTTGTAGTTCGTGCCATCGGCAAAGACATTGCGCGGCAGCTTGTTGGTCTGCATGAAGTCAAACAGATCGAGCCGGAAGGATTTCCATACCGCATAGCCACGAAATCCATCCCATGACTGCTGTGCATTGGTCAGGTCGCGCGCGGACTGCATGGCGACGGGGGCATCGAGAAAGATCTGGCGACCACCGATCACGCCCATCCGCGCCCCCAGCATCCTGCCTTTCATCTCCAGAATACCCTGCTGGAGATCCAGCCGTTCGCGCTGCACCCCGGTCTGGTAGCCGTAGTAGTTCGATCCCCCTGCTTCACCCCACAGGAACTCGGCATAGGCGCGGACATGCTCACCCAGATGCAGGTCAGCGCCATACTGGCTGCGCAGCAGAATGCGGCTGGCATTGGTCTTGCCTGCGGTTCCCATCAGCGGCTGGCTTTCAAAAGCATAGCGCAGCCGTTCTTCTCCGTTAATGGACAGCCAGATATCGCCTTTATCTGTCAGGGGAATGTATTTCAGGCGGTTGAACCAGTCGTTTCGTCGCTGTTCAGGCGGCGTATTGACAATGTCGCTCCAGTCCTCGGCCCAGCGTGCCTGACCAAAACCACCCACGGTGCCGAACCCGGCTGCGGCTCCTTTGCCTGCGTTGAAGACACCCCAGTCAGGGCTGTGTGGCAGTGTCACGCGGTGGACGGCCGCCTTTTCAGGCGGGCGGGACGAGGTCGGGCGGATACTGGTTGCCATGACACCCGCAGCGGGCGCAGTGTCGGCATGGGCTGCATGCCCGGTACACAGGCTGGCAAGAATGGTGGTGAAGCCGACCGTCAGCGAAGCGGGCCGGAGCACGTCGGAAATACAGGTCACGGGATACGTTCCTGATCTGATATTATGAAGAGGTGGCCGCATCGGCTTCAGCCGATATCCGGGGTCGTTCAGTCGCCCAGCGGCGGCGGCACACGCCAACACAGGCAAACGCTACCAGCGCAACCGCGGCAAAGCCCAGGAAGCCGGGACCGTAAGAGCCCGTGGCCTGCCGCGCGGCCCCCAGCGATGATGCGAGATAGAACCCGCCCACCCCGCCGCTCATACCCACCAGCCCGGTCAGGATACCGACCCGGCTGGGAAAACGCGTGGGCACAAGCTGGAAGACCGCGCCATTGCCCAGACCAAGCACGACCATGCCCAGGAAAAAGGCCGGGAAAGCCAGCCAGATCGTAGGCAGGCCGAAGCCGATCACGGCAAAGATGGTGACGGCAAGCGCGAACAGGATGCTCAGGGCGCGCTCGCCCCCGATCCGGTCAGCCATGGCGCCCCCCAGCGGACGTACGAAGGACCCGACAAACACGACCAGCGCCGTGCAACTTCCGGCAATGGCGGGTGGCAGGCCGTACTGGTCGTTGAAATAGATGGTCAGGAACGAGGCAAGCCCCACAAAACCGCCGAATGTCACGCCATAAAAGAACATCAGCATCCAGCAGTCGCCGCTATGCAGGACAGGCAGCCAGGCCACCAGCCCCCCGCTGGATCGGTGCCGCGGCGGTTCACTGGCCAGGAACACAAAGGCGACCAACACGGCGGTCAGCGGTAGCGTTGCCAGCCCCAGCACATTGACCCAGCCATAAAGCACGGCCAGGCCGGGCGCGAACAGCGAAGCGAGCGCCGTGCCCGAATTGCCGGCCCCGGCAATGCCCAGCGCCGTGCCCTGATATTGTGGCGGATACCATGCAGAGGCGAGCGGCAGCGCAATAGCAAACGACGCCCCGGCAACACCAAGCACAAGTGCTACCCCGAACAGTGCGCCATAACTGTGTGGCGCGCTCAACCATGTCAGGAGCAACCCGGCGATCACAAGAATCTGGGCGCCTATAGCGACCCGGCGCGGCCCGAAGTGATCGACCAGCGCGCCAGCGAGCACACGCAGGAGGGCACCCGCCAGAACCGGGGTCGCGACCAGTAGCCCCTTCTGACCAGCATTCAGATGCAGGTCGTGAGCAATCGAAATTCCCAGCGGGCCAAGCAGGACCCACACCATGAACGAGACATCGAAGTACAGGAACGCCGCAAGAAGGGTACGCGGGTTTCCGGCTTTGAGGAATCCTTTGTCCACGTCATCGCATCCAGCCCCCATCCATCAGATAGGATGGAGACGCCTTTTTCAGGCACGGAGACCATCGTTGGCCGTCCGGGTGTCGTCGTGATCGTTTGTGCCATTTCCGCATCGTTCACCGCCATTGATGAACGCGCTTTTCAGGAAACCTGACTGCTGTTTATGTGCACCCGGAACAATGCGATGTCAAAACATTTTTCTCATGCTGTCATTCATGCCACGGTTGAAAGATCAGGGTCCGATCGACATTTAGGTCATCCAGATCATGGCTGAGACGAGGTGAACAAAGCCAAGGAAATGGATGGTACGTCGGTCATATCGGGTAGCGAAGCGTCTGAAGTGCTTGAGGCGGTTGAAGCGCCGCTCGATACAATTGCGCAGCTTGTAGGCTCTGGTATCGTGCGGGATGATAATCTTGCGGGTGCGATTGCAAGGTATGACAGATTCTGCGCCCATCTGAGTGACAAGGGCGCGTAATGCATTGCTGTCATAGGTCTTGCCGACAATAACAGAAGCTCCCTTCTGATCCGCGAGCAGAGCCTGCGCATGGGTGATATCGGCAACCTGTCCGGTTGTAATAATGAAGTGCAGCGGGGCGGCCAGCATATTATGGATCTTGGTCGTCAGATCACCTCTGGAGCGCCCCAGCGTCTGGTCCTTGCTCCCCCTTTTCCATTTGCATCCTTCTGAGGGGCGCGAACGATCGTTGAATCGGACATCAGATACTGATTGTCCCGATTAGCCGTCAGCATCTCGAAAATCCTGAATGTCGATCGGCTACAGCCTTTTTCAGAAAACTTTTCTCGTTGACAACCTGAATGACATCTTTGGTGCTCAGATATGCATCACGTGATCCCTGACAACATCACGAATGGAAGCTACATCAGCATTGATACTCAGACGCTGTATCCCGATCTGACAGCAGAATTTTCTTCAGTATCTTTCCTGCCCGGAACAATGAAGAAAAGAATAATGCTTCCAATAAACACGATCATGCTCATGCAGAGCAGGCCGGCATTCAGATTCCCGGTCCAATCTGTAAGATGGCCAATAATAATGGGGCTACAGAAACCACCAAGCATGCCGATTGTATTGATCAGTGCAAAGCCGCCAGCGGCTCCCCTTCCCTTCAGCATTTCACACGGTACGGACCAGAAGATGATGTAGGCCGAATAGACAACCGAAATGGTTATGGACATCATGGCTAGGGAGAGCGGAAGGTTATTGTGCAAAAACGGGATCGCCAGCAGCGCTAGGGCGCCACTTGCAGCCGGGACGACACTATGCCAGCGCCGCTCGCGTGCCTGATCTGATTTCCTTGCCCAGACAATGATTGCTATCGTGCAGAAGATATAGGGGATTGCCGCCAGCATTCCAGTCTGCATTTCTGACTTCACACCGGTATTGTGTATGATGTTCGGCAACCAGAAATTGACGGTATATATGCCGCAGATCAGGCAGAAATAGGCCATGGACATCACGTATATCTTGGGGTCGGCCATGACCTGTCTGAAACTGCCGTAATTGACCGCGGTGGGCACATCAACATACTGCGTCTTCAGCAGGGCCCGTTCGCTATCATTCAGCCATTTTGCGTCTTCCATGCGGTCGGGCAAAAGGAAATAGACGGCTATGCCCATAAGGATGGAGGGAACGCCTTCTATAAAGAACATCCAGCGCCATCCATCCAGTCCCCCCACATGATCCATGGAAGATATGATCCAGCCTGACATGGGCCCGGAAATGACCCCGGCCAGGGGAGCGGCGGTCTGCTGTACTGACACGGCCGTCGCCACACGGGTGGGTGGATACCATCTGGCCAGATAGAACATGCAGGCGGGTGCAAAGCCTGCCTCAAACAAGCCAAGCATGAAGCGCAGGATATAGAACATGTTCCTGTCGTGCAGGAACCCCATGCAGGCTGATGTCAGGCCCCATAGGACCATGATGCGGGCAAACGTACGGCGTGCGCCAACGCGCGGCAGGATAAGGTTGGATGGAATTTCAAACAGCACGTACCCGATGAAAAAGATTCCGGCGGCCGTTCCGTAATCCGCGCTGGTCAGGGACATCCGTTCGGAGATCTGCTGGCGGGCAAAGCCGATATTCATCCGATCTATGGAATCCAGCAGGTAGGCCAGCATCAGGATACTGACAATCCGCATATCGACCTTCTGGTAAAGGCGCTTCAGCGTGATTGCGCGGTCGGGTATGGAATCGACCACAGGTTCTTTTGGTAATGATGACATGAATGGACCTACCCTTGAGCAGTTGTTTGTATTTTTGCGCGAAATACACACAAACGGCCTACCGTTTTTTCATTATCAATATCCCTGGTTGCATGATGTATATTTTTCTATTTAAGGAAGCATGTCGGCGCAGCCGTCTTCCGCCGGAAGTTCCGGAATGAAATGCAAATTCTGGACCATATACGTACAGCACATTCAGACCGGACATATCCCTTAATCGTTATTTATCAGTACCGATCATGTTATAGGGGGATATGCTGCATGTCCCGTACTCTTTCAGGGGGCCGGGGCAGGAATTTGGCCCAGACTATAAAAATGACAAATACATTCGGTCATATCTTAATTTTTTTGATACGCGCCCCATACGGTAAGTTCTGAAAAAACAGGAGTTCAACCATGTCGGGTACATTATTTCTAAATGGTCGTTACCTGCCGCCGGATCAGGCAAGCGTATCTGTGATGGACCGGGGTTTCCTGTTTGGTGAAGGCATTTACGAGGTCTGGCTGGTTGTCGAACGCCGTCTGGTTGATCTGGAAAGTCACCTGAAGCGGCTTGACCGCTCGCTGCGCGAAAGCGGTATCCCGGTTCCGCTGGAACGTGCGGAACTGGTTGCGATCCTTGAAAAGATGGTGTGCCTCAATAACGTCACCAATGGCTTTATCTATCTGCAGGTTACGTCCGGCGCGGGTGAGCGCAGCTTCACGGGCACGGCGACGGGCCGCCCGACCCTGCTGATCATGGCGCAGGAAAAGGATTTCCCTGGTGCCATCTCCCAGTCCGAAGGAATTTGCGTTGATCTGGTGCCCGATATTCGCTGGCTCAGGCGTGATATCAAGACCATCATGCTGCTGCCGCAGGTCATGGCAAAGAAGGCCGCCATGGCGCATGGCAACAAGGACGCCATTTTCTATGACGATGAGGGGGTGACCGAGGGCGCATCCTCCAATGTTTTTGCCGTCATGGACGATAAGGTCATCCTGACCCGTCCCCTGTCACATAGCCTGCTGCCCGGATGCACGCGTGACCGCATCATCAAACTGGCGCGTGAGGCCGGATTGGATGTCCGGGAGCAGGTCATTACCCAGGACCAGCTTTTTGCCGCGCAGGAGGTGTTTGTTACCAGCGCCACCTATCTGGTAACGCCCGTTATCCGCATTGATGGCCGCACGATCGGCAATGGCCAGCGTGGGGTGGTCACACGCCAGTGCCAGGATCTTTATGCAGACTACATAAGAAACCTGTCCCCTATCGGGTAACAGGGAAATTTTATCATTACTCATAAGTGACAAGTGGAAATCCCATTTCCTGAACAGGGGCAATATTCGCAAACAGAAAGAACTGACAGCCTGACGCCCATACGGAACCGTTTCACGGTCTTTCATCAAGAGGATCATTCCACATCATGCGCATTGCTCTTACGGGAGACAGTATTCTTCTCCGTCGGCTCAACAGTCTCGAAGATCAGACCATTCTTCCCCTGTTTGATCTGATCCGGGATGCGGATGTTGCCTTTACCAACCTGGAGGTGCTGCCCAACGATTTTCGTGGGGACCCGGCACTGGAAAGTGGCGGATCGCATTTTGGCGCGCCGTCATGGGTAATTGATGAATTATGCGATGCTGGTTTCAACCTGTTTGCCACCGCAACCAACCATAGCCTTGATTACAGCATTTCCGGCCTGCGCGCCGCGATCGAGGCGATGGAGGCGCGTGAAGTGCTTTATGCTGGTGTCGGCACCTGTCTGGAGGAGGCACGTCGGCCAACCTATTGCACCCGGCCGCAGGGTACGGTTGCGATGCTTTCGTGCACATCCAGCTTCGCCAAGGGGCAGGAAGCCGGTGCCCAGATCAGCGGCATGCAGGGGCGTCCCGGTCCCAACGGACTGCATTTTGAAACGATGCACACCATCTCGGCCTCCCAGATGGATGCGCTGCGTGATGTAGCGGTCACCCTTGGGCTGGAAACATTACGTGAGCGCATGATCCAGCTTGGATTTGCCTTTCCGCCCAAGGATGCCTCCATCCTGCCTCTGGGTAACCTGAACTTTCAGGTAGGGGAGCAGGTCGGGATTACGACGGAACCCAACGGGCAGGATATGCTTGACATGGCGCGCTGGGTCAGGGAGGCCCGGCTTGTTGCTGACGTCGTTATTGTCAGTATTCACGCCCATGAGGTCGGATATAACAAAAAAGGTCAGCTCGATTCAGAAATACCGGCTGATTTTGTGCGGAAATTCGCCCATGCCATGATTGACGCCGGGGCTGATATCATTGCCGGGCATGGTCCGCATCTGCTCCGGGGTCTGGAAATCTATCGTGACAGGCCCATTTTCTATAGCCTTGGTAATTTTATCGGCCAGAATGGTCTGGTGCCTCGCCTGCCGCATGATTCCTATCTGCGTTTCCGCGCCAGCCTTGAAAAGACCCCTGCACAGGTGTACCAGCAGCGCACCGCAAACGACACCAAGGGCTTCCCTGCCGAAGCACGGTTCTGGGAAACGATCGTGCCTATGTGTGAATTCGATGAAAGCGGGCTGAAATCCATACAGATCCATCCCGTCAGTCTTGGCCAGCGCCGGGGGCTGCACCGGCGTGGTGTTCCCTTTCTGGCGTCTGGTCAGCATGCCCTCGCAATTGCCGAGCAGTTTACACGCCTCTCGGCGGATATGGGCACAACGCTTGTAACGGATCAGAACGGCCTGATGACATATAACCGTTCCACGTAAGGGCCGGATTAACGGGTAGCATCATACAAATGTTATTATAAAGAAATGACACGTATTCCGGTTGTATGAACAGGATGGAATGGCCATAGCCATGGAAGTTGCGCAGGCTTGCGCCCTTCCCTCACCTGTCGGTGACAGTTTTACGGTATAAAGCCCGCTAATATGTGGGCAGATCATCCCTTGGTGAAGTCGGTGCCGTTCAGGATACTCTGGCGTATCTGGTCCATGAAGTAACGCCCCAGTCGTGACAGGGAACGGTTATCCGACCATACGGCATAGGCCCTGACAGCAATGGCCGGGCGGAACGGCACGACTGCAACATTGAAATGGCCGGAACGTGCGGTCAGCGGGTCAACAATGGCGACCCCGACATTGGATTCAGCAAGCGCGCATGCCGAGTTGCTGTATCGCACCTCACAGGAAAAATTGAACGGTTCGTTGCACTGCTCATACGCGTTACGGACCCCATCGCCCAGCTTCGTGCCGCGTTCCAGCGCAATCAGCCGGTGTGTGCGCAGGTCAGCCGGTTCAATAACGGTGTGCTGGGCCAGTGGATGGTCCGGATGCATGACACAGACCATCTCGCCCGCCAGCAGTTCTTCGCTGGCAATGCCGGGATGCCCCGTATAGCCCAGCAGGAAGCCCAGTTCGGCCTGATGGCGTTCAATGGCCAGCAGCACGCCCTCATACCTGCGAATATCGAAATAGGTACGCACGCGCGGGCGCAGGAACTGCATCCTGCCGATTGTCCGGGTCAGCAGGCCATGGCCAATGGGCGGCGTCGCCACCACCCGTAGCTGTCCGGCACGGCTTTCACGTAGATCCTTGATGCGGGACTCAAAGCGTTCGTGCAGATCAAAGATGGCCTCCACATCCTCCAGCAGGAGCCGGGTCTCGGATGTGGGGTAAAGACGGTTGTTGTGCCGTTCAAACAGGGAAAAACCGGCCTGATCCTCCATGACCTTGATGGCATTGCTTATGGCCGGCTGTGACAGCCCCAGTGCCTGGGCTGCCGCCACGGTTGTATTATAACGGATCAGGGCGCGCAGAATCTCGATTTGCCGTAGGTTCATCTATAAATCCGATGAATAGAGAGAGCGGAAAACTTATCGAAAAAATATTGAATCAATAATTTTGAACGGGCAATGATATTTTCAGAAAATCGTTCCCACATAGAAAACTGTGAAATCACGAGGACTAGATGAGTCGAGTTATACGGGTTGCCGCTGCTCAGATGGGACCGAACCAGAAATCATCATCTCGTTCGGAAATTTTGCAGCGTATGATTGCTCTGCTGGAAGAAGGTGCGCGTCAGGGGGCCGCCCTGGTGGTGTTTCCCGAACTGGCGTTCACGACTTTCTTTCCGCGCTGGCTGCTGGATGGGGAAGAGCTGGATTCATATTTTGAAACCGCAATGCCCAACCCCGATGTGCAGCCGCTGTTTGACCGTGCGGCAGAACTGAAGGTCGGGTTTTATGTTGGCTATGGGGAACGCACCCCTGAGGGGCAGAACTTCAACACCGCAATACTTGTTGCCCCGGATGGGCAGATTGTCGGGAAATATCGCAAGATACACCTGCCGGGTTCGGTGGAACCGCGTGCGGGCGCGGTCTATCAGCAGTTGGAAAAGCGTTATTTCGAATATGGCGATCTCGGCTTCCCCGCTTTCCGTACTGGTGCTGAGTGGAAGGACGCCATTGTCGGCATGCTGATCTGCAACGACCGCCGCTGGCCGGAAGCCTGGCGTTCCCTCGCCCTTCAGGGCATGGAATTGCTGTGCGTCGGTTACAACTCGGCCGCCTATGACCCCAATGGTGGCGATAGGGAAAGTGCCGAACTGCGCACGTTCCATGCACAACTGGTCGTTCAGGCCAATGCCTATATGAATGCCTGCTGGGCCGTTGCTGTTGCAAAAGCGGGGAATGAAGATGGTTCCGGGCTGATTGGCGGCAGTTGCATTGTCGATCCCAACGGCCTGATTGTTGCCCAGGCCCGAACGCTGGATGATGAAATCATCACCGCCGATTGCGATCTGGATCTGTGCCTGCAGGGCAAGACAAAAATGTTCAATTTCGAGGCCCACCGCCGCCCCGAATGGTATTCCCGCATTACCGGGCAGGTTGGTGTAAAGGAGCCTGAAAAAGTGGCATAAGGCGGCATACGCACACTTATTTTTAAAATTAATATAAAATATTTCAGGGTAATATGGTGAATGTTATCCTGAACTTCTTCGTCATAACGTATCTGCAAATTCCCTAAAACTATAACTTGTGTCTTTTTTGCACCAGAATCGTGTAATTTCCATTTTGTTGCATTTTCGTATTGTTTCGGTCCGGTTGAATGTAGATATTTAAGTAACGGGCCTAACGCCGTTTGTGACAAAAACATCACGTGCCGCCATACCTCTTTCTGTCTGGTTATTCGCAATAAATACCTTGTGTAAAATTCATACCGTAACGCAACTTGGCAAATATACGTATGTATTTCCTTGTTGAAACCAACATAGACAAAAAATGAGTGTGGCTGCCTGAAATATCCTGAAGGGTCTGGAAATTGAATAATTCTGGAGAAGTCAGGTCCATGAAACTGCCGTCCAAGGAAACAGGCAATCGCTTGTTACCTAAATAATTTTGATAACAAAACGATGCAACATCCTGAACAATATAGGTTTTGACAATGCTGTCCTGTTTCGCGCTGTCAGGCCGTCGGCGCCTGATCCTTCATACATCCCTGGTCATGCTGACCTCTCCAACCGCAGCCATGGCTGCCGATAACGTTACAGCCAGTTCAGCACATTCCGCGCATACCACACGCAACAATCCGGCGGCACATCCCGCCGTGCAGCCTCATGCCAAGCCTGCCGCGCCGGAAAGCATCCATGTCTCCACGCAGCATATGCATTTCATACGCCAGCAGCATGTGGCGGATTCGGCAACGCATATCGACCATCAGGAACTCGTCAACCGCAATGTCCGCCAGTTGACGGATATCGTGCGCGTGGCCCCCAACCTGACCATCCAGCCTTCCTTCGGCAGTGCCGGGCTCAACTTTGCCCTGCGCGGCATCGGGCTTATGGACTTTACGCAGAACAATACACCTTCCGTCATGCCCTATGTGGATGGTGTGGCCTACCCCATCAGCATCATGACATCGGGCATGCTGTTCGATATGGACAGCATTTCCGTCAACCCCGGGCCGTCTGGCTACAACCATGGGCAGATGGTGACGGGGGGTGAAATCAACTTCAACACCGCCGCCCCGACCGAGCAGTTCCATGCCGGCATTACGGAAGATATTGCCAGCTACGATCGCAACCGCGTAACCGGCTTTGTGTCCGGCCCCATTTCACGTTCCGTGCTGTTCCGGATCTCGGGCCAGTCCATGACGGGCGGCGGTTACCAGCACAGCGCATCGGGCGAGAAATTCGGCAACGCCAACCTGGGCGCGCTGCGTGCCAAACTGCGCTGGAACATTGACGACACCACGCATCTTGATATTGGCGGCCACTGGACGACCGACCAGTCGGAAGCCGCGTCGGGGCACAACCTGTACAACAGCTACGGCGTTCCGATCACATCCGATCTCATGGAGACCAACTGGGGCCTCGACCCGCGTTTTGCCAAGATTATCGGCATCGATGGCAAGAACACCAAGCCGCGTGAAGACAACATGTTCTGGGGCGCCAACGTGCGCTTTACCAAGGACTTCAGCTGGGGCCGTTTGAGCACGATCAGCGCCTATGAAGCCATTGATGAACATGAACTGTCCAACCAGACGGACTCTGTCCAGTCCTATGGCAACATGTTCCGTAATAACCAGAGCAATGTGTTCTCCCAGGAAGTCAAACTGGAATCCCTCAATCCGTCCGCACGTTTCCACTGGACGGCGGGCATGTATTACAGCCGCACCGAACAGGCGCAGAATTTCTGGTACGATTCATCTGACCGTCCGGGCACGACGCCGCTCAACAAGACATCCTATACCGAAGGTATGCAGACCTTTAACCAGTATGTGGAACTGTCCTACCGCATCCTGCCCAAGCTGCGCCTGATCGGCGCCATCACCCATGAATCCGATGACCGGCACATCCGTAACGTGACCAGCACGAATTACGACCTGAACACCGGGCAGATTATCGGTACACCCACCAATTTTGGTGATGCAGGGGCGCTGGCCAATGAGTTCTCGGGCCGTGTTGGCGCACAGTATCAGTTCCGGCCCAACATCATGGGTTATGTCATGTTCAGCCGTGGCTTCAAGCCCGGCGGGTTCAGCGCCAACATTACCGAGACGCCCGAGCAGATCAAACCCTTCAAGCCCGAACAGGTCCTGACCTATGAAGGCGGGTTCAAGACAACGTTCTTCAGGAACAAGCTGCGATTCAATGCTGCCGGTTTCTATTACGACTATCGCGACCAGCAGATTGTCGGCACCGTGCTTGCGCCGCCCTTTGGCGCGCTGGCGGGGTATGTGAATGCACCGCGCTCCTATATCTACGGTGCGGAATTCGATGTGGAAGCCCATCCGATCCACGGGCTGTCACTGAATCAGAATTTTGGTTACCAGCATGGCGTCTATACGCAGTTCCAGTCACTGAACCGTACGGCCACGACCGCGCAGTTCGCACAGACAGGCGTGTGGTCGGCAATCAACACCAATTACGACAACTACTCCATGGGTCTGGCCAACCTGACCCTGAGCGGGGCGGCAACCTATACATGGCGTGTGCTGCGTGACTATCAGATGACGTTCGATGTCGATTATAGCTACCGCGGCGCGCAGACCCAGCCGCAGCATATTGGTGATGGTGGCATCTATCGGGCACCGGCCTATTTCCTGGTCAACAGCTTCCTGACCTTCGGGTCGCCAAAGCAGCGCTGGTCCGCCACCGTCTATGCGCAGAACCTGGCTGACCGTCGTTACTGGCTGTCCGGCGGAACGCAGGCGACATTCTACGGTGTGATCCCGGGCATGCCGCGCTTTGTCGGGGCACGACTGAACTATACTTACTGATTATTCTGCTTCCGTGAATGGAAGGGCTGGCTGGAGGCGGGTGGAATACCGGCCTCCAGCCCGTTTCCTGTCAGTCACGCATGAAGGTGATGGAAATGGATTTGCAGACCCCTTTCCCACCGGCATGGCAAGGCGGCAGAAGGATGGAAAACCAATGACGCTGACAGTAGATAACCTGCGTGAGCTTGTAAGCTTTCCCAGTGTATGCGGTGAACCCAACGGCGATATCATAAGCTGGATTGAACAATTCCTTTCCAATATCGGGGCGCGTACCCTGCGCGTGGCAGGTGACCGGCCGGATGCTTCTGGCCTGTTTGCAACCATTGGCCCCGATGTGGAGGGCGGCCTGCTGCTTTCCGCCCATTCCGATGTCGTACCCGTGGCCGGGCAGAACTGGTCATCCGATCCGTTTGTGCTGAGGGAAAGTGCTGGCAAGCTTTTCGGTCGCGGTTCAGCCGACATGAAGGGCTTTCTGGCCTGCATGCTGACCATTGCCACAAAAGCCGCGCGACAGAACCTGAAGCGCCCGTTGCATCTGGCCGTTTCCTATGATGAGGAACTGGGGTGCCTCGGGGTCCATTCCCTGCTCAGGGCGCTGGATGCCGCCAATGTCAGGGTTGGCGGCTGCATTATTGGCGAACCGACCGAAATGCAGGTAGGTGTCGCCCATAAAGGAAAAATTGCCTTCAGGATCATCTGCCGGGGCGAAGCTGCCCATTCTTCCAATCCCTTTAAGGGCAGGAATGCCATTGAAATGGCGGCTGGCATGGTTGAGGAACTGCGCGGCCTGCAGGACCACATGCGCACCGGTATGGATCAGGACACACGTTTTGCCGTTCCCTTTTCAACCGTTCAGGCCGGGCTGATTGCGGGGGGATGCGCCCTGAACATCGTGCCTGAACTCTGTACGGTTACGGCCGAGATGCGGCTTATCCCCGGGCAGGACGGCAAGGCTTATCTGGAATGGCTGGGAGAGGCTGCCCGGCGTGTGACCACGGCCATGGGCGGCGGGGAAATCACCCTGGAGGTCCTGAACGCCTATCCGGGGCTGGATAGTCCGGCAGATACCGCAATATGCTCCCTTGCCCTGCACGAAGCCGGGCAGAACAGCATATGCGCGCTTGATTATGGCACCGAAGCGGGCCTGTTCAGGGAAAAGCTGGGGGTTCCCTGCGTGGTATGTGGGCCGGGATCAATCAGTCAGGCCCATAAGCCCGATGAATACATTACACGCTCGGAACTTGATCGTTGCGATCTGTTTCTTGAAAAAATGGTGCAGAAATTCTGCAATTAGAGTGCCAGCCATGAACCCATTCCCTTATGGCGAAAGCGGGGAACGTGCCGCATGCCCCTGCCCGGCCCCGTAACCCCACCCGGAAAATTTTATCACCGTGAACTGGCACTGATACCTGTTACGTAATGACTTTCTGCGTCATCATCGGATATGTTTGTTTGTGAGGATACCGGCTTGAGCAACCTACACACCCCTCCCCCCGCAAGCGGTCGCAAATGGGTTCCAGGTATGTTCATGCAGGTTGTCATTGCCAGCGTGCTCGGGATTGGCGTGGGGCTGCTGGCCCCCAACCTTGCAGCCCAGACGCACTGGACCACGGACCTTTTCCTGCGCCTGATCGTCATGGCCGTGGGGCCGCTGCTGTTCTGCATTGTCGTAATGGGCATTGTCGGCGCGGGTTCGCTGCGCACTGTCGGGCGCATGGGGGCCAAGGCCCTGCTGTATTTCGAGATCATGACCACGCTTGCGCTGGTCGTGTCGGTGGGCATTGGCATGCTGGTGCAGCCAGGGCGGTCCATTGCATTCGTGCCCACGCCAGAGGACACGCAGATGATCGCGTCCTATGCACAGAATGCCCATCTCCTGCATGAGGGTGGAATTACCTCATTCATCCTCTCACTCATTCCCCATTCCCCGGCTGATGCGTTTGCGCAGTCCAATGTGCTGCAGATCCTGTTTTTCGCCATCCTGTTCGGCTGCTGTCTCAGCCTGATCGGGGAGGCCGGGATGCCGCTGGTCAATCTGATCGAGGCCCTGTCCACGCTGTTCGCACGCATGATGCGGCTGATCATCGCCCTGGCCCCTCTGGGCGTTTTTGGCGCCATGGCCACGACAACGGCACGTTACGGCATGAATGCCATCATGCATCTGGCGGCTTTCGTGGTGTTGTATTTTGTGGTTATCGCACTGTTCATCATTATTGCACTGGGGGGCTGCCTGCGCCTGTCAGGCGTGAACCCGTGGCGATTCCTGCGCTATTTCCGCGAGGAACTGCTTATTACATGCACCACCACAACATCCGATGCCGTGCTGCCCAGCGTGATGGAAAAGCTCAGGCGTATGGGGGTGGACCCGCAGGTGGTGGGGCTGGTGGTGCCGGCCGGTTATTCCTTCAACCTTGATGCGCTGTCCATTTATCTTGGCCTGGCCGTGGTTTTTCTGGCGCAGACAACCGGAACCCATCTTTCCGCGTGGCAGATGGTCATCATGCTGACCACGGCCCTTTTCACATCAAAGGGGGCGCATGGCGTTCCGGGCATTGCCATTGTGGTGCTGGCGGCAACCCTTTCGGCCATTCCATCCATACCTGTTGCAAGCCTTGTCATGCTGCTGGCGGTTGACTGGTTTATTGGCATTGCGCGTGCGGTGGGCAACCTGGCCGGAAACTGCGTGGCGCCCGTTGTGATCGGGGCCTGGGAAGGGCGGCTGGACCGGGAAGAAATGGCGCGTGTGCTGCGGCAGGACTGAGGCGCCCTCCCCCTATTTTTACAGGAAAAATGGATATGACCGAACATTTCCATGCCAGTGCCGATGTTCTGGGGGAAAGAACCCGTAATGCCCTGCTTGAAGCCGGAGCCTCGGCCGAGACAGCGGAAGCCACAACGCAGGCGCTGCTTTATGCGTCCGAAATCGGGGTGGACAGCCATGGGGTGCGTCTGGTCGTGCATTATGCCGCCATGCTGCGTTCAGGCAGGGTAAAAAAGAACCCCATGCTGAAAACCAGCCGTACCGCCCCGGCAACTGCCATGGTGGATGCGGATGACGGGCTGGGCCATTACGCCTGCTACCGCGCGATGGAACTGGCCCTTGAAATGGCGGCACAGACCGGCATCGGGGCCGTGGGGGTCATGCGGTCATCGCATTGTGGCGCGGTGGGGGCCTATGCTGTCAAGGCAGCGGAAGCAGGCATGATCGGTATTGTCACAAGCAATTCCGATGCGAATGTAACGCTTTTCAATGGCACCAAAGCCTTCCACGGCACAAACCCGATTGCCATGGCGGCCCCCGTCAGCGGGCAGAGGCCATGGCTGCTGGATATGGCTACCTCATCCATCCCCTTCAACCGTGTGCGACTGTACCGCTCGCTCGGGCTGCCCCTGCCCCCCGATGTCGCAGCCGATGCGGAAGGAAACCTGACGCAGGACGCCATGCGCGCCGCGATGCTGCTCCCTTTGGGTGGGGCGGGTTATGGCTTCAAGGGGGCGGGCCTTGCAGGCATGATAACCATCCTGTCCGCTGTACTGACCGGTGCCGTCATTGATCCCCGTCTGATCCAGATGACGGAGACCCGTGATTTTGCTACGCCCCGTAATGTCGGCCATTTCATTATTGCGCTGGAGCCTGCCCGTTTTGTGGGGCGTGAGGCTTTTGATGGTGCAATGCAGGATTACCTGACCCTGTTACGGGCCGTACCATCCACCCGGCCGGGGGAAACCGTAATGGCGCCGGGTGACAGGGAATGGAAAACTGCCGAACAGAGAAAGCTGACGGGTATTCCGGTTGATCCGGATACACGCCAGTTCCTGAAGCTTTAACGGTATGATCTGCTGGTTATGTAATGCCTGACTGAATCATTCGTACTTATAGTCCGCGCCAGCAACACGGGGCGTGGCTGAAACCGCCAGTCTGGTCCGTGTTGTGCCTGTCCGCCATCATTCAGATGGCAAACCGATACTTGGTGGACCAACTTCACGCATCATATCGTCTATGCGCGATAGCCGCATGCTCCGGCCCAATGACATGATACAGGATACGTGATACACGAAAAAAGATCTGATATTGCGTTATCCGCCCTGTTTATTGAACAGTATCCGAACGGGGCGCTCAACCTTAACACCGGTGCCAGTGGGATGTTTTACTGATGGGAGAGGCAGGGACGTTCAGGCCACGTGTTCTGGTTATTGCGGAATCGTGCAATCCTGAGTGGGAAAGTATCCCGCTGGTAGGCTGGTCGCATTATGAGGCCCTGTCCCGCATTGCCGATACCCATCTTGTAACCCGCACCCGCAACCGTCCCGCGCTGGATCGTGCCGGGCTGGTGGAAGGGCGTGATTATACCGCCATTGATACCGAGGCGCTGGTCCGCCCCATGGCCCGCCTAGTCGAGCGGATCAGCGGCCAGAACAAGGGATGGGCCATGCTTACGGCATTGAGCATCCCGTCCTACCTGCTGCTGGAATACGAGGCATGGCGGCGCTTTGGCCATGGGCGGCAGGTCGGGAATTTTGATATCGTTCATCGCCTGACCCCGCTCAGCCCGGCCGTGCCCAGCCTGATTGCGGCGCGGTGCCGGCGGGCTGGCATCCCCTTTGTGCTGGGGCCAATCAATGGCGGCCTGCCATGGCCAAAGGAATACCCTTCCCTGCGTAGCCGGGAGGGGGAATGGATATCGCGCTTCCGTGGTCTGTACAAATACATGCCGTGGGCACGTTCCACCCGTAAGGATGCCGCCGCCATCATGGTGGGCGGACGTGCGGCGTTGCAGGATCTGGACCGTAAATGGCGCGGCAAGGCTGTCTATGTTCCCGAAAACGGGATTGATCCCGCCCGCTTTCCCAACGCACCGGACCGGCCTGCCCAGTCATATGCTGGCCGTCCGCTGCGTGTCGTATTTCTGGGGCGTCTGGTGCCCTACAAGGGCTGCCATATACTGATCGAGGCGATTATCCCCCTGTTGCAGGCCGGGCGCATGACGCTGGAAATCATCGGTTTTGGCCCGGAGGAAGAACGCCTGCGGGCTATGGTGGCGGCTGCGGGTTGTGAAGGCACGGTGCGCTTTGCAGGCAAGACCCCGCACCCGGAACTGGCGGGACACCTGCGGCGGGCTGATGTGCTGGCTTTTCCCTCAGTGCATGAATTTGGCGGCACCGTCGTGCTGGAGGCCATGGCGATGGGGGTGGTACCCATTGTGGTGGATTATGGCGGCCCGGCGGAGCTTACGTCCCCGCGTACCGGCTACCTGCTGCCTCTGCTGCCCCATGCCGGGCTGGTTGCGGCCCTGCGGCAGGTGCTGGAACGCATTGAGGCTGATCCCGCCCAGCTTGCTGCCCGCTCACAGGCCGCGATACAGCGCGTGAAGCATCTGTTTACGTGGGACCACAAGGCGAAGCAGACGCTTGAGGTCTATCGATGGGTGATGGGCCTGCGCTCCACACGTCCTGACTGGGGGATGCCCTTTCGTGACGACCATCTGCCTGAGCAGGATGCGTGAACTTCCTTGCGATTACAGGACGTTCCGTGGATTGGCTTTTCAGGCAGTCTCCACGCCGCATCTTCGGCTTCAGGCACCGTCCCTGAGATTCGCGTGTTCCATATGGTAAAGTGGTATCCTGTTCCGCCACATGATCTTTCCCGCCGCGCCCGCCAGCAACAGGACGGTATTCGCCATGTCAGGATCGGGTTGCAGGCGGTCTGACACAAAACGCGGCAACAGGGTCATGATCCTGATAAGCGCCATGACGACCTGTATCGCCCCGCGCAGCATGATGTCCGCCGCCCGCACGAATGGATGGGCGGCATGGCGGATGTAAATGCCCGCATAGACCTGCCCCCCGCTATAGGCCCGCACGGCCTGATACGATAGCTGCATGCGCGCGGTCGGTATGTTTTCCCATGCCAGCGCGCTCCCGCACCACACAATCCGCCGCCCACGCCGCGCCACACGCAGGAAAAGGTCAAGATCCTCGCCCCCACACGCACCAAAGGCGGGATCAAACGGTTCACGGTCGGTAAAGCAGGTTCCACGCCGCCAGATGGACGAGGCCGTGCTGATCACCCATCCCCGCACGCGCTGCCTGCCCTCAAGGATCAGTTGCGCGCCATCGGGGCGATCCAGCACACGGGTATAACGCCCCCCTTCGGGGTCCCATAGGGGTGCACTCCCCCCGGCAAAACGTGGCCGCACCGGGCCAATCGCTATATCCGCCCCACTGGCCTGCAGGGTTTCATGCAGGTGGCGCAGCCAGGTCTGGCCCACCTCCATGTCATCATCCAGAAATGCCACGATTTCCGCCCGCGCGGCGGCAATGCCTGCATTGCGCGCAACCGAGATGTTCCCGGGGGCTGATGTCACGCACCGCACATCAAATGGGGCTTGCGCATACCGTGCGGCAAGTCGGGGGGCATAACCACCCGTGCCGTTATCGGAAATGACGATTTCCGCCGCCAGCCCGCTTTCCCTTATGCTGTCAGCGCAACTGCCTACCGCACGCTCAAGCAGTTCTGGCCGGTCATATGTGCAGATGACAATGGAAACCGCGGGAATGCTGGCTGTCATCGTACAATATTTCCCTCAACATTCCCTTGGGCAGGCCGGGCGTAATGGGCCGTAATGGCGCGCATTCCCGCCTGCAGGCTGACCTGCGGTGTCCACCCCAGCACCGTCTGGGCCTGCGTGACGGGATATGTCGCGTGCAGGCCAAATAGCGCCATCTCGCTATCAGCAGGCACCATGCCGACCCATGACGGGCAATAGCGTGGTGCAACCCGCCGGATCACACGGAACGGCAGTGCCGCAAGCCGCCACAGCTTCAACCGCATGGCCGCCACGGGAACCAGCGGGGGTTCCCCCGCGGCAAGGGCCACCTGACGGAACCAGTCGTTCCATGACAGGGTATCCGCGCCATTGATATTGAACGCCATGCCAGCCGCCTGCGGGACATGCACGGCGGCAAGCGCGGCGCGCGCCACATCCGCAACATGCACGGGATTGCATGTGCCCTCGCCCGCCGCGCCAAACGTGCCCCACCAGCCGGAGCGGATACGGCGGACCAGCCCTTCAACCCAGAGTGGACTATCAGGGGCATATACAATCGTGGGGCGCAGGCGCACCACCTCCAGCCCACGCGCCTGAAGGCACAGGTCTTCCGCCGCTACCTTCCATGCCGCATATCCCCTGCCCGTGGGGGCAATGCAGGGTGTTGCCTCCGTCACGCGACCCTGTGCCGCGCCGTAAACCGCGATGGAACTGATATGGACCACACGCCGCACGCCGCACTGCCGTGCACATTCCAGCAACATGCGCGTGCCATCCACCGTGACCTGCCGGTTGCCCACCGCGCAGTGAATGACTGCATCGACACCCTGCAGGGCCTGCATTACGGAGGGGCGGTCCAGCAGGTCAAGGTGGACACTCCCGGCGGCCCCGTCGCGCCGGCCGCACAGAACGGTCATGTCCGGTAATTGGGCTGCCATATGCGCGATATGACCACCCACAAAACCGCTGGCACCTGTAATAAGTATTTTCATTGGATAAAAACATGCGGCCAAAATGTTGCAGACCCTGTTTCAATACCGCCAGACAGGTATAATCGACAATCAATTAAACACGGCATGGAAATGGTAAGGCGCGCATGAGGATTGCACTGGTTGGCTGCGGCTATGTCGCGGATATGTACATGCAGACGCTTCCCGGCCTGACGGGACTCTCGCTGGCCGGTGCATATGACCATGACCCGGATCGGTTGCAGGCATTCTGCAAATTCCACGCCATCCCCGCCTATGCCAGCATGGATGCCCTGCTGGCGGATGACAGCGTGCAGATGGTCGTCAACCTGACCAACCCCCGCTCTCACCACGCCGTCAGCCGCCGGGCGCTGGAATCGGGTCGCCATGTCTATTCCGAAAAGCCCCTGGGCATGACCATGGACGAGGCCCGGGATCTGGTTGACCTTGCCCGCACCAGGGGGCTGTGGCTGGCTGCGGCCCCCTGCAACCACCTGAGCGATGTGGTGCAGGCCATGGGCCATTTCCTGCGCACGGACAGGGCGCGTTTCGGGCGGCCGCTGATGGCGCAGGCGGAAATGGATGACGGGCTTGTTCCCTTCCTGCGCCCCGAGACATGGCGCAGCATATCGGGTGCGCCATGGCCCGCGCGTGATGAATTCGAAGTCGGCTGCACACTGGAACATGCGGGATACCAGATCACCCCGCTGGTCAGCCTGTTTGGCCCGGTACGCCGGGTTACGGCGTTCAGCACCTGCCTCCTGCCGGACAAGGTACGTGCGGTGGGCGGCAGTGTCATAAGTCCGGACCTGTCGGTTGGCATGCTGGAATTTGACGGCAATATCGTCGCGCGCATCACCAACAGCATCATCGCACCATCCTCCCGCACGTTGCGGGTCGTGTGTGAGCATGGTGTGCTCTCCATGGCGGATGTATGGGAATATCATACCCCCCTGCGCTTTTCCCCCACAGGCATGACCCTGCCCGCACGGCTGACACGCAAGGCGGAAAAATACCTCTCCCCCCTCCTGCCCGGCCTGCTGCTGGGCCGCCGGCTGCCCGTGCGCCATGGCCGTCAGGTCCCGCGTACGCAGGGGGGGCATCATATGGATTTCAGCCGCGGTGTCGCACAACTGGCTGCACAGGCGGAACGTCAGGCCACGGTCCGGATGGATGCTGCACTGGCGCTGCATGTGACGGAAGTCACCCTTGCACTGCAGGACGGGGCGCGGTCGGCAGGTGGTGTTACGATGCAGACCGACCTGCAGCATGACCATGCGTTCAAAGGGTGAATGATGCCCGCTACGCCACGCATGATGGGGTATGTGGTGCGTTTTGCGGGAAAGTCCGGGTCAGGATCGTCCAGAGCGTGTCTGTGAACGGCATCCGTTGATGGCCGCCTGACAGGGTGGAGGCGTGATCGCCCCGATCCGGGCTATCCGCGCCTGCTGGTGTAGGACTTCCGCGCCGGTGCGTCGTCACGGACAGGATAAAAATGCTTGAGCGCGGCTGGGCCGGACCATACGCGCGGTAGTGCACCAGGAAGATTTGTGTGTGGTGATGGAATATGGCGAAACGTAGCTGCCCTGCTCCAGCAAATCATACATGATGACCAGGCGGAGTATCCGTATCATTATCGACCGGAATTCCCCCACCCATACCACCTGCCCCCATGCCGCCTGCGCCGCCGCCTTTTGCGCCGCCGTCCCTGCCTCCATCCCCCTTGTCACGGCCACCTGAAGCCGAAGGGCGGCTCGGGCCCTGACGCGGCAGTTCCAGATCAGACGGGATGCGTTCAATATCCAGCGCCTTGCGGATGAAGTTACGTAGCGACACAACCAGATCATGCGTATGGACATTGCGGCCCTGCACCAGTTCAGATGCCGCCCTTACGGCCAGGCGGACATGTTCTTCCGTGCCCAGCAGAATGATGTCGGACAGGGCGCCCTCGACAGAATCGCGGATGCGCCGGGCACGCTCCGAGCTTCCGGATAGTTCGAGCGGCGCCGTATCCTGACCATTGCCCTCACGATACTTTATTTCCTTCAGATGGATCGGGCTGACACTCAGGTCCCCTGTAAATGAGCCGCCCAGTGTTTTGTATGCTGCAATCAATGTCCTGATGCGTTCGTTGATCTGCCGGTTCAGGCGTTCCCTGCGCTGCTGGAGTGTCAGCATCATGACCAGGCGGATGCCAACCCCAAGCAGGGTCAGGAACACCAGCCCGATAACCGTTATCAGGGCGCTATGCCATGAACTGAAATCCGCATTTCGCAAGGTGATCTCCTTCTGACCTGCTGTGATATAGCGTAACCGGTAGCCATCGGCATGGCGGTAAAAATGACTGGCCCGGACAGGGTTGCGGGTTTTGTCGTGCTGTTAAAACGCTGGATCGTGGCACGTCATTCCGTCCGGTTGCTTTCTTAATCCGGATTACAGTGAAATAGCCCGTGAGGTCCGTCGTTCCGTGGAAGATATAAGAGGCTGTTTGAAGCATAACTAATTGATAAAAAATAAAAGTTTTTGGGTGCGGCGTTTTTTTGAAGCTTTTTGTAAAAAGCTTCACCAAAAACTTCCTTATGATTACACGACATTCCGTAAATTGGATTTTCAAACAGTCTCTATGTGGAATAAGGAAAGTAATATGTGCGCATAGATTTATTTATGGATTTCCTAAATAATTTCTGAACGTTGCGTCCGGAAAGCGGCATCTGCATAGTAACATCCGCCCTTAACCGGAGGAGACGCCCATGACCGAGCTATCAAGACGTGATTTCGTGACAGTCGGGGCTGTTTTTGCCGGTGTCACCGCCATGGGAAGCAGCGCGCAACAGGCGCATGCCGCCGGGGACCATGGCTTCATGGCGGCATCTTCCGGCGGGCCGGATGGGCCGGGACCGCATAAGCCGGAAAAGCCCGGTCTTCAGGGCATCTGTGCGTTGTGTGAGGTCACGGGCGGGGGTGAAAAGGTTTACGGCATTGCGGTGGAGTACGATGTCGCGATCGACCCCGCCAGCCTGACGCCGGATACCTATGCCACGGCCGTTTTTCCCGCAGCCAGGGGGTTCTTTGCCGGCATGCCGCAGGAACCCGACAAGAATGACACCACCGCAGGGCCGAAGCCGCGCCCGGTCGCGGCCATCTATACCAATACTGACCCGGCCCTCCGCCCCGACCGGAAAAGTGTTCCCGGCCGTTATGTCATTACCGAGTTCGCTCATGATCCGGACCTCAGCCTGCCCACGACCGATAGCGACCGGGTTACGGTAACACAGGACAGGAGTGTGCGGACAACCGGCGGCGCGGTCTATGCCGCCAGCAGGACCGTGTGGACCAACGCCGGGCCGCACGGCAACAGGGTTGTGATCCGTGGTGTTGATGCGTGGGAACAGAACCACTGGTGGTGGGATGACACACGTTCCGCATGGCTTGAATACAGTATTTACCTGCCAAAATCCTTTCTGGCCGAAGGTGGTGAGAACAGGGCCTACCCGCTTGTCCTTGCCGTGACCCATTCAGGCACCAGCCCGGATGGCACCTGCGCCCAGACGCTGACCGAGCAGTGCATCGCCAGCATCTGGAGCATGCCGGAAGAACAGGACCGGCATGAATGTGTGGTCGTTACCCCACGCTACGAGCGCACGACCATGAACGATTACTGGGAACATACATCGGATGTGGAGAATACCTACCGGCTGGTTGAATCCCTGCTCAGCAATACATGGAATTATGGCAACCCCAATCTGGCGGACCGACGTGACAAGGTCCTGAAGATTGATCCCAAAAGGGTTTACTGCACCGGCTGGTCCATGGGGGCCATGACATCACTGTGGCTGATGGCAAAACACCCCCGGACCTTTGCTGCCGGGCTGATTATCGCGGGCCAGCAGCGGCCCGGTGATGTCGCGCCCCTTGCCAGTCAGAAGGTCCTGATCATCACCGGCTCGGAAGATGACAAGGCCACGCCGTGGAACGAGAAATGCATCCCGGTATGGGAAAAGGCTGGCGGCAGGGTCGTGCGGCCAGAGGAACTGCTGGACCCCGCCCTCATCTTCCCCGTCGATAACCAGCGGAAACTGACGGATCAGGTCAACGGCTATCTTGCACAGGATGGGAACATTACCTTCCTGACGTTTGATGGTGTTGACCATATGGGATCGGCGCGCAAATTCTTCTACATCAGGGCCGCCAGGGACTGGCTGTTCAGGCAGTCGAAGGCGTAAGGCGGGTCCGGTCGGTGAAATTCCAGTAGCCGTGTTCACGGTTATCAGGATGAAACGGCCGCCGTGATCTTTCGCGCAGACTTTATGGTGGCGGGGCAAGCCCGCATCAGTTCCCTCATGCGGGTATCAGGGCAACAGTTGCCTGCATCGAATGTAGCCGCCTGAACGGACGATAGATAATCACCGCGAAAGGACGCGGGGAAACAGGAACCTCCGCCCACGTGGAATCGTTGGGATCGGACCAGAAGAATTCCCTCAGGAAACAGCGTCCGACATGCCTTTCAGGCAGGAGGTTTTCATGTCTCACCACACAGGTTCCCGCATGATATGCGCGGCTGTACTGGCCCTTGGCTATCCGGTGGCGGCGATGGCGCAGGTCCCGCCCTCACCTTCCGCCCTGTCGCCGGAAAAACCGGTTACGACCACCACCCCGCCCGCACGGGGGCTGACCGGCTCGGAATCAAAGTCATGGCCCTCGTTCCATCAGGACCAGAAATCCCATGAACAGCCCGAGCAGTATCCATCCGGCACCCCGCAGCGCGACCCGGAACCCGCCCCCAGCGGCCAGCAGCGGACAAAACAGGCGGCTCCGTTGCAATAACGGTCAGGAATATCCGGCTGTATTGTACAATATTTTCGTAGCCCCTTAAAACGCACACATGGGAATACGTCAGATTTTCCAGCCCTGATGCACATAGATATGTAGTAAAAGTATGGATTGATACGGAAAATCCGGTCATCGCCATCATCACATATCAATGGAAAATCCCTTGGTTTTCTGCCGCTTTGCCTTGTTCCGGAACAATAAGAATATTTTTCATGAAGGGTACAGGCACAATGATCCCGTATGGAAAAAACGGATGGGCGGTTCTGGCCGTCATGGCGGCCCTGCTGGGTGGTGGGGAAGCCCATGCGCAGCAGCCTCCGCTGGTTGTCGGGCCGCCCCCTCCCGGTGTGATCGTGCGGCGTCCGCCCCCGCCACCCCCGCGCTATGAAGTGGTGCCC
>NZ_QUWV01000037.1 GCF_003403295.1 Komagataeibacter melaceti
GGGGTCACGACACGAAAGTGTACTTTACGTACGCTTAGAGTGAACCCAACAAGAACGTTGAGGCTGTTCTGCTGAGAGTTCGATAGACAGTTGGCCGAGAAATAGAAAACAGTTCTGAAAGATCGCTGATGGAGTAATCGCCGGTATCATACATCCGGCGAAGCTCTTTTTGCTGACGTTCAGAAAGCTTGGGTTTCTTTCCGCGTAGTTTACCTTTGTCGCGTGCAACGGCCATCCCTTCACGAGTACGCATCCGGATCAGATCGGCTTCAAACTCCGCGAAAGTCGCAAGGATGTTGAAGAACAACTTGCCCATTGGATCAGACGGATCGTGAATACTGTTCCCAAGTTGAAGCTTCACGCCACGGGATGCCAGGCTGTCGCCAATAAGCCGTGCATCAGGGACAGAGCGGGCCAGTCGATCAAGCTTTGGTACGACCAAAGTATCGCCACTACGAACAGCCGCCAGTGCCTGGTCAAGGCCGGCCCTTTCCCGGTTCGTGCCGGTGAAGCCCTTGTCGGTGTAAATACGATCGGCAGAAACACCGAGTTTGAGCAGTTCCTGATGCTGGGCCGCGAGATCCTGTTTGTCCGTCGAGCAGCGGGCATAGCCGATCATTATGTGTGTCATACGGGAAAGTGTAACGTATAAGGCCCCATGACTGCAAAACATATGGTACCACCTTTATGAGACACAGCACACGGCTGTATTCCATGACGTGTTGCACTTGTCCGGGACAGTCCGTCCAACGATCCCCTTCCGGACACATGAAGGAGACATCCGATCATGGCGCGGCGCCGTCTTCTGACCCGTGAAGCTCTCGCCCGACATTACGAGCCTTCTGTCGATGATCGCGAGATCACGAGACATTTTACACTCAGCCAGGATGACTTCGATCTGATCGCAACCCGCCGCGGAGAAACCTCCCGATTGGGTTTTGCGATGGTCATGCTCTACATGCGCTGGCCGGGACGGGTGCTGGAATCTGGTGAAACACCACCGGCTCCCATTCTGTCATTTGTTGCGCGGCAGCTCGACCTGTCCCCTGGGCTCTGGTCCCATTACGGACGTCGTGACGAAACCCGTCGATCCCATCTGGCCCACCTGATGAAGCGTTATGGCTACCGAACCTTCGATCGGTCGGCATTTCATGACATGACCGGTTTCGCGATGCCAATTGCACATCATGTGACCCAGCCATCCCGCATGGCTGCGATCCTGATTGACGAGATGCGTCGCCGAAGCATTCTCCTGCCGTCGGTCACTGTCATTGAAGCCTTGGTGCGCCGTGCTCGCCAGCAGGCCGATCACCTTGTCCATGACGTCCTTGCAGGG
>NZ_QUWV01000038.1 GCF_003403295.1 Komagataeibacter melaceti
GGCACCAGACCGAAATCGGACAGAACGGAATAACGGCCACCGATCTGCTTTTCACCGTAGAAGATTTTCCAGAAACCGTCCTTCTTCGCCACGTCTTCCATGTGCGAGCCGGGATCGGTCACGGTGATGAAGTGCGATCCGACCTTGTCGCCCAGCACCTTTTTCGCCTGATCGAAGAAATAGGCCTTGAGGATGTTCGGCTCCAGCGTGCCGCCGGACTTGGACGAGACGATGAACAGCGTC
>NZ_QUWV01000039.1 GCF_003403295.1 Komagataeibacter melaceti
GCGTGATACGGTCATTCCCCCCGCCCCCGCCTACCACGCCCGGACTTCGGGCATAGCGGATGTGGCATGGCGTTCGCCCCCCGTGTCGCATATGGGCGGCACATCTCTGGGCACGCCGCATGTCAGCGCCCTGCCACCGCCAGTGCCGGTCAGCAACTGACCTGATTTTCCCTTTCTACCGGCTTTCCGGCCCGGAACACGCATGAACAACCCGATCCACGACCGACGCGACGGAGGCGAACAGGCTTCCTTCCCTATGGGGGGGAGCCTGCGCGCGCTCATGGCGCAGGACCGGATGCATGCGCGGCTGCTGGTTCTGGCCGGGGTGTTTTTCGTGCTGTTTTCGGCCATCAGCCTCAAGCTGACCATGGCCACCATCATCTGGCCCATGCCGCCCCAGCAGCAGCAGATCGCGCCACAGGTTCCCCCCATCCCCAAAAGCGACCCCAAGGGCATGATCGCGGGCGATGTGGCGCTGCCGCAGGTGCATCGGGCCTCGGTCATTGACCGCAACGGACAGGTTCTGGCCATGTCGCTGCCGGTGGCGCAGGTCTATGCCAACCCGCTGGAAATGATCGACCCCGCCGATGCGGCCCACAGGCTCAAGACGGTGCTGCCCACCCTGAACGAGGAAGACACAAAGCGCCGCCTGTCGCTGAACAAGCAGTTCGTCTATCTGGCGCGCGACATTTCCCCCGCGCAGGAACTGGCCGTCAACAACCTCGGCATCCCCGGCGTGTATTTCGAACCCGGTGAGCGGCGGCGCTACCCCATGGGGCGGGTGGCGGCCCATATCCTTGGCGGCGTGGACATTGACGACCACGGCGTAGCTGGCATCGAGCGTTATTTCGACCAGCGGCTGGACAGTGACCGCACGCCCCTGCGCCTGTCACTGGATGTGCGGGTGCAGAACGTGGTGCATGACGAACTGCAATCCGCCATGGATACGTTCCAGGCCATCGGGGCGTGCGCCATCGTGATGGACGTGCGTACCGGCGAGGTCATTAGCATGGTCAGCCTGCCGGATTATGACGCCAATGATTTTGGCCGGGCCGCACCCGATTCACGCTTCAACCGCGCCGTGACGGGCATGTACGAGCCCGGTTCGACCTTCAAGCTCCAGACCACCGCCATGGCGCTGCAGGATGGTGTCGCCCATATATGGGACCGCTTTTCCAGCATACCCATCAAGATCGGCCGCTTCACCATTTCGGACATGAAATCCGACCATTTCGACCCGTGGCTGTCGCTGCCGGAAGTCATGGCCTATTCCTCCAACCCGGCGGCAGCGCATATCGCGCTGGACGCGGGGGCAGCGCGCCAGCAGGACTGGTTGCGGCGGATGGGCTTCTTCTCCCGCGTGCCGATCGAACTGCCGGAGGCCGGGCGGCCCATCGTGCCCTCCGTACGCAACTGGGGTGTTTCCACCACCATGACGGTGGCCTTCGGCCATGGCATGGCGGAACCGCCGCTCTCCATCGTGCGGGGCACGGCGGCTACCGCCAATGGCGGGTTCCTGCTCAAACCGACCCTGCTCGCGCATGAAAGCACGCCCGCTGGCGCCACCACGCCGGATGCGGACATCACGCCGCCACCCGATGCCGAGCGCCTGATTTCCGCCGCCAACTCGGACATCCTGCGCCGTATCCTGCGGCTGGACGTGGCCAAGGGCACGGGGCAGAAAGCGGAATCCGTCGGGTATTACGTAGGCGGCAAGACCGGCACGGCTGAAAAGATCGGCCCGCATGGGGGCTATCTCAAGCACGTCAACGTCTCCGCCTTTACCGGTATCTTCCCCATGAACGCGCCGCGTTACGCCATCTATGTCATGCTCGACAGCCCCAAGCCGACCGCGCAGACCCATGGCTGGACCACGGCGGGGTGGAACGCCGCCCCCACGGCGGCACAGATGATCACGCGCATCGCCCCCCTGATGGGCCTGTTCCCCGATACGCAGCATGCCGCCGCGATCGAGGCGGAACTGGCCATTCCCATGCGGCCCGCCGTGCCGCGTGGCTACCGCGCGCTGGGGCCGGGCTACGACCCCGGCACCGAACACCTGCACGAACACGAGCATGAATCCGCTGCCCCCTCCGCCCGCCGCGCGCACGCCGCGCATGGCGCAACCGACACCGCCCAGGCGCCTGCCCGCACGCTTCATGTGCGCAACGACACCAGCCACCCGCCCGCGCAACGCCCGAGCGACAGGGGATAGCACGACATGCACCTGCCTGAACTCCTGCGCCGCGCGGGTACGGACATCACGCTCCCGCCCGCCGCTGACCGCCTGAACATTACCGGCATCTCGGCTGACAGCCGCGCCATCCGCTCCGGCATGATCTTCGCGGCGCTGCGCGGCACGCATGCCGATGGGCGGGCCTATATCATGCAGGCCATCGCCGCCGGGGCCGCCGCCGTGCTGCTGGAAGCCGACCCGGCCTTTTCCCCGCCGGCAGGGTTACCGGTACTGTTCACGCAGGATGCACGCCGCGCACTGACCCTGATCGCACGCGCCCTGACCCGCCGCCTGCCCCGCCACATCGCCGCCGTAACCGGCACCAATGGCAAGACCAGCACCGTGGAATTCCTGCGCCAGATCTGGGCGCTGCAGGGGCTGAAGGCGGGCACGATCGGCACGCTGGGCGCTGTCGCCCCCTGCCCCCTGCCCGATTGCGGGCCGGTGCTGACCACGCCGGACAGTGTCGGGCTCATGCACCTGCTGGGGGCCATGGCGCAGGCGGGTGTCGAGCATGTAGCACTCGAGGCTTCATCCCACGGGCTGGAACAGCGCAGGCTGGACGGGATCACCCCCTATGCGGCGGGGTTCAGCAACCTGACGCGCGACCACCTGGACTATCACGGCAGCGCCGATGCCTACCGCGCGGCAAAGCTGCGCCTGTTCGACACCATCCTGCCCGAAGGCGGCATTGCCGCCATGAATGCCGACATGGATGAGACAACCGGCGCGGCAATCCGTGAAATCGCGCGGCGCCGCAACCTCGTCCTGCGCACCACCGGCACCCGGGGCGAGAGCCTGCGCCTGCTGGCCGCACACCCCACGCCCACCGGGCAGGACCTGCACCTGGCCACGCCTTCCGGCCGGCATGAGGTGTCGGTGCCACTGGTCGGGCGGTTCCAGGTTGACAACATCCTGCTGGCCGCCGCCATGGCGGGCCCGGCCGATGATGCCCCTGACCGGGCGATTGGCCTACTGGAACACCTGCATGGCGTGCGCGGACGCATGGAGCGTGTGGCCGTGCTGCCCAGCGGGGCTGCGGCCTATGTCGATTACGCCCATACGCCAGATGCCATCGCGCGCCTGCTCCAGTCGCTCCGCCCGCATACGCGCGGCAGGCTGGTCATCGTAATGGGTGCAGGCGGCGACAGGGACCGGGGCAAGCGCCCCGTGATGGGGGAGACGGCCACCCGCCTTGCCGACCGGGTCATCGTGACGGACGACAACCCGCGCACCGAAATACCGGCCACCATCCGCGCCGAAATACTGGCCGCCGCCCCCAACGCACTGGAAGTGGGCGACCGCCGCGCCGCTATCGCCACCGGGCTGGACATGCTGGAAGAAGGGGACGTGCTGGTCGTGGCGGGCAAGGGCCACGAACAGGGACAGATTATTGGCCGCGAGAGCCTGCCATTTGACGACGCCACGGTGATCCGTGGCCTGACGGGGACTGAATGACACTGTTATGGAGCCGCGCGGACCTGCTGGCCGCGACATCGGGGCGTTTTCCATCCTCCACATCATCGGACATCGCCGGGACAGGCGTATCCATCGACACCCGCACCCTCAGGCCCGGTGACGTGTTCATCGCCCTGCGCGGTGAACGCAGCAACGGGCATGAACATGTCGCCGCCGCCCTGCATGCGGGCGCGGGCGCCGTGGTGGTGCATGAGCCCTGCGGCGTTGATGACCCGCGCATCCTGCACGTGGCCGACACGCTTGACGCCCTGCGCGACATGGCCCGCTTCGCGCGCGCGCGCTTTGCGGGGCGCATGGTCGGGGTGACGGGCAGCGTGGGCAAGACATCGGTCAAGGACATGCTGCGCCATGCGCTGCAGGCCTGCGGGCCGACGCATTACGCCGTGGCGTCATACAACAACCACTGGGGCGTGCCGCTCACCCTTGCCCGCCTGCCTGCCTCCGCCGCCTACTGCGTGTGCGAGATCGGCATGAACCATGTGGGCGAGATCCTGCCGCTGGCGCGCATGGTGCGCCCGGATGTGGCGGTCATCACCACGGTTGCGTCCTCCCATCTCGGGCTTATGGGCAGCATGGACGCCATTGCGCGCGAGAAGGCGGAAATCCTGTGCGCGCTGCCCGCGGGGGGCACCGGCATCATCCCTGATGGCATTACGGGCGAGACCCATTTCATCCACAACGCCGCACAGGCAGGTGCGACGCTGTGGCGCGTGGGCCAAAGCAAGGACTGCCCCGTTTACGCAACCGGGCTGGAGCATGACGCACAGGGCAGCGGGTTCGAGATGCACCTGCCCCACTGGCAGGGCAAGGTGCGCGTCAACGCGCCGGGGCGGCACATGGCGGGCAACGCGATGCTGGCGCTGGCCGCCGCCCATGCCTGCGGCGCGGATATGGACCGTGCCGTGGCGGGTCTGGCCACCTTCGCCCCCGGTGCCGGGCGGGGTGCGATCGCACGCGTGATGCAGGACAAGGTTGCGCTGCTGGATGAAAGCTATAATGCCTCTCCAGATTCCGTGCGTGCGGCCCTCGACCTGCTTGGCCTTGTCGCCACCGGCCGACGAATCGCCGTGCTGGGTGACATGCTTGAACTGGGCACGTTCGCACGGCACGAACACCAAGCCCTTCTCCCTGCCGTCTGCGCGAACGCGGATATTGTCTTCTGTTGCGGCCCGAATATGAAAACACTTTTTGACACCCTGCCTTCTTCCCTACAGGGAGGGTGGACACCCGAATCCGAACAGCTTGCCCCGATGGTGCGCGCGGCCCTGCGCGCGGGTGACACGGTCATGGTCAAGGGAAGCCATGGCAGCCGCATGGGCCATGTCGTCGCCACGCTGCGGATGGATGACGCACGGGTGGGACAGGCCTGATGCTGTATGACCTGTTCCAGCACCACCCGGCCGCCCATACCTCCGTGCTCAACCTGTTCCGCTACATCACCTTCCGCTCCGGGGCGGCATGCATGACCGCACTGGCGATCAGCCTGTGCCTGGGCAACCCGCTGATTGCGGAACTGCGCCGCATCCAGCGCGAGGGCCAGCCGATCCGCAAGCTCGGGCCGGAGCGGCACCTGATTGAAAAGGTCGGCACCCCCACCATGGGTGGCGTGCTGATCCTGCTCTCGCTGTTCGGCTCGACCCTGCTATGGGCCGACCTGCATAACGGTTTCGTCTGGGCGGTAATGCTGACCACACTGGCGTTCGGCGCGGTGGGCTTTGCCGATGATTACCTGAAGCTGTCACGCCGCAATACCGATGGCGTGTCCAAGCGCATGCGGCTGGGGTGTGAATTCGGGGCCTCGCTGATTGGCGGGATCTGGCTGCAAAGCCTGATGCCGCCCGATCTGGCCAATCACCTCGCCTTTCCCTTCGTCAAGGACCTGCTGCTGCCCCTTGGCTACGCCTTCCCGCTTTTCGCCATGATCACGATCACCGGGTTCGGCAACGCCGTGAACTTTACCGACGGGCTGGATGGGCTGGCCATCGTGCCGGTCATTATCGCGGCCCTTGTGTTCGCACTGATTTCCTATCTGGTCGGCAACCACATCTTTGCCGACTACCTGCAACTGCATGCCGTGCCCGGCACGGGGGAGCTGGGGGTGTTCTGTTCGGCGCTGGTGGGGGCCGGGCTTGGCTTCCTGTGGTTCAACGCCCCGCCCGCGGCCGTATTCATGGGCGATACGGGCTCGCTCGCGCTGGGCGGCGCGCTGGGTGCCGTGGCGGTAGCGGTCAAACATGAGCTGGTGCTGTGCATTGTTGGCGGGCTGTTCGTGGTCGAGACGTTTTCCGTCATCATTCAGGTGTTCTGGTACAAGCGCACGGGGCGGCGCGTGTTCCTGATGGCCCCGCTGCACCACCATTTCGAAAAAAAGGGCTGGGCTGAATCCAAGATCGTGATCCGCTTCTGGATCGTGTCCATCGTGCTGGGGCTGTGTGGTCTGGCCACGCTGAAACTGCGGTGAACGGCGCCTTCCCCCCCACCCTGTTCGCTGGCTGCCATTATGGCGTGGTCGGACTGGGCCGTAACGGCAACGCCGCCGTGGCGGCCCTGCTGGCCATGGGGGCCACCGTGCAGGCATGGGATGACCGCGAGGCCGCGCGCGTGGCGCTGCCCGCCCATGCCCGGCTCAGGGTTGCCCCCTTCACCAACATGCTCGGGCTGGCCGGGCTGATCCTCTCCCCCGGTATTGCGCATATCCTGCCCACGCCGCACCCGCTGGCCACGATGGCGCGCGATGCGGGCGTGCCGATCCTGTCGGATGCGGAAATCCTGTACCGCGCCGTACGGGCGGCGGGCAGCCGTGCGCGTTTCGCGGGCATTACCGGCACCAACGGCAAATCCACCACCACCGTCCTGCTGGCCCATATGCTGGCGGCAGGCGGCGTGCCGGTGGCGGCGGGCGGCAATCTTGGCCCCGCTGCCCTGTCGCTGCCGCTACTGCCCGATGATGGCGTGTACGTGCTGGAAATGTCGTCCTATATGCTGGAACGGCTGGACCTGCTTCATTTCGATGCCGCATGCCTGCTGAACCTGAGCCCCGACCATCTGGACCGCCATGGCGACATGGCAGGCTACGTCGCGGCCAAGCTGCATGTATTCGACCACCAGCACGCGGGCGACCTTGCGGTGCTGGGCGCCACCCTGCCCGATCTTGCCACGCTGCGCGGCCGGCTTGCCGCCACGGGCGCGGAAGTGGCCTGCATAAGCGGGGCGGAAGACAGGGCGTGTGACCTGTACTGCACGCCCCATGCCCTGTGTGACCGGCATGGTGTCATCGCGGGCCTTGATGCGGTCCATGAACTGCCTGGCACCCATAACCGCGAGAACGCGGCCGCCGCCACCGCCATGGCGCTCCATCTGGGGCTGGCGCGTGCGGCAGTGGAACCCGCGCTGGTATCCTTTGCCGCCCTTGACCACCGGCAGAAGCTGGTGGGCAGCATTGGGGGCATCCGCTTCATCAATGACAGCAAGGCCACCAATACGGATGCGGCCGCGCGCGCGCTGGCCTGCCATGACCGGATGATCTGGATTGCGGGCGGCACGGCCAAGGCGGGCGGGATCGAGGCACTTGCCCCCTGTTTCAACCGGGTGGCGCTTGCGCTGCTGATCGGGCGCGACGCCCCGGAACTGGCGGGCACGCTGGCGCGGCACGGCATACCCCACCGCATTGTCCATACCCTTGACCGCGCCGTGCCCGAGGCGCTGGAGGCGGCACGCGCGCTGAAGGCGGATGTGGTCATGCTCTCCCCCGCCTGCGCCAGCTTTGACCAGTTCAGCGGGTTTGAGGAACGTGGCGCGCATTTCGCTGCCCTGGTGCGCGGCCTGGCTCCGGCCACGGACGGAACCATGCCCGGATGAGCGGCCTGTCGCGCATAAACACATCGCAGGCAGCGCGATGGTGGCGGAGCATCGACCGGGTGACGCTCATCTGCGTGGGTATCCTGATCGGGTTCGGCTATATCCTGATGCTCGCGGCCAGCCCGGCGGTTGCGGTGCGTATTGGCGCGTCGCGCGACATGTTCATTTTCAAGCAGGTCTGCTTCCTGCTGCTGGCGCTGCTGATCGTCATCGCCACCTCCCTGCTGTCACTGCGCGGCGTCAGGCTGGTGGGGTGGATCGGGTTCGTGCTCGCGCTCGGGGCCACGTTCCTGACACTTGTGCATGGCATCGAGATCAAGGGCGCGCGGCGCTGGATCGCCCTGCCCATGATGTCGGTCCAGCCATCGGAATTCCTCAAGCCCTGCTTTGCCGTGGTCACCGCGTGGCTGCTGACCCAGCGCCGGGGGCGAAAATACTTCCCCGGCCTGCTGGTGGCGTTCGTGCTGTTCGGGCTTGTGCTGCTGCTGCTCAAGTCACAGCCCGATATCGGGATGCTGAGCGTCATCACCACCGTATTCCTGACCCAGCTTTTCATTGACGGGCTGAGCCTGTTCCTGGTGGGGGCGGGCGTGGCCAGCATGGTCGCGGCGTTCATCGGGGCGTATATGGTGTTCCCGCATGTGCGTTCGCGCGTTGAGCGGTTCCTGCACCCGGCGGTGGGCGACCACTACCAGATCGACACCGCCCTGCGCGCGTTCGGCAATGGTGGCCTGCTGGGCCGTGGCCCCGGCGAGGGACGGGTGAAGGACCTGCTGCCCGATGCCCATGCCGACTTCGTGTTCGCCGTGGCGGGCGAGGAGTTCGGCATGCTGATCTGCCTGTTCATCATCGGCGTCTTCGCCACGATGGTCATCCGCACACTGCTCAAGCTGCTGCATGAGAACGACCCCTTCATCGCGGTGGCGACGGCGGGGCTCATGACGGGGTTTGGCCTGCAGGCCTTCGTCAACATGGGGTCCACCCTGCACCTGATCCCGACCAAGGGCATGACGCTGCCATTCATTTCCTATGGCGGGTCGTCAGCCATGTCGGTTGCGCTTACAATCGGCATGGTGCTGGCCCTGACCCGCAACCGGCTGGGTGAAGGGCGGTTCAGCTCCTTCGGCACGCCACCTTCCTCAACGCGGAAAGCATCATCATGACCCGTCACTGCATTGCCGTCGCGGCCGGGGGAACCGGTGGCCATTTCTTCCCCGCCGAGGCACTGGCCTGCGAACTGGTGCGCCGGGGGCATGACATCATCCTCATGACCGACCGCCGCGCGGGCGTGCGTGAAAACGGCATCTTCGCCGGGCGGCAGCAGTTTGTCCTGCCCGGCGCGGGCATTGCGGGGCGTGGCATCGTGCGGGCCGCGCGCGGGGCCATGGCGCTGGCGCGTGGTGTGGTGGCCGCGCGGCATATCCTGCGGCGCATACAGCCCTGCGCCATCATCGGCTTTGGCGGGTATCCGTCCGTGCCGCCGCTGCTGGGCGGCAGCCTGCTGCCCCGTCGCATCCGGCCGCTGCTGTTCGTGCATGAAGGCAATGCGGTGCTGGGCAAGGCCAATGGCTTCCTTGCCCCGCGCATGGACGCCATCGCCACATCCTTTCCGGTGGTGGCGGGTGTGCCCGCAGGCACGCCCACCACGCTGACCGGCATGCCAGTGCGCCCGGACATCACCGCACTTGCGGGCGAAGGCTACAGCCCCTCCAACGGCGTCATCAACCTGCTGGTCTGGGGCGGGTCGCTGGGTGCGCGGGTGTTCAGTGACGTGGTGCCCGCAGCCCTTGCCGCACTGTCCCCGGCCCTGCGCGCACGGCTGCAGGTAACGCAGCAGGCCCGCGCCGAGGATGTCGAGCGCGTGGCGGCGGCGTACCGTGCCGCAGGCATCCCCGCGCGAATCGCCCCGTTCCTGAATGACGTGCCCGAGCGCCTGCGCACGGCACATCTGGTCATTGGCCGGGCGGGCGGTTCCTCGGTCGCGGAACTGACGGTGGCGGGCCGCCCGTCGCTGCTGGTGCCGCTGCCCATTGCCGCGCGTGACGAACAGGGGGCCAATGCCCGCGCGCTGGTGGATGCCGGGGCCGCGTGGATGATCCGCCAGCCCGATTTCACCGCCCCCACGCTGACCGAACGCCTGACCACGCTGCTGGCGGACCGTGACCTGCTGGCCCGCACGGCGCAGGCCGCAGGCCGCCTTGGCCGCCCCGACGCCGCCGCCCGTCTGGCCGACATGATAGAAGCACGCTTGCCTGACCGCACCCACACCGCTTAATTCCGCCTGCGCGAACACGGAGATCCGATTTCATGAGAGCCCTGCCCCTTTCCATTGGCACCATTCATTTTGTCGGCATCGGCGGCATTGGCATGTCCGGCATTGCCGAGGTGCTGCACATGCTGGGCTATGTGGTGCAGGGATCGGACATTGCGGAAAACGCCAATGTCCTGCGCCTGCGCGCCGCCGGTATTCCGGTCACCATCGGCCATGACGCGGCGAACCTTGGCAACGCGCAGGTGGTTGTCACGTCCACCGCCGTGCAGCGCGACAACCCCGAGGTCGTGGCCGCGCGCGCGCGCCTGATCCCGGTGGTGCGCCGGGCGGAAATGCTGGCCGAACTCATGCGCCTGCGCTGGTCGATCGCGGTGGGCGGCACGCATGGCAAGACCACCACCACCAGCCTTGTCGCCGCCGTGCTGGAAGCGGCGAAGCTGGACCCCACGGTCATCAACGGCGGCATCATCGAAGCCTATGGCACCAACACCCGCATGGGATCGGGTGACTGGATGGTGGTCGAGGCCGATGAGAGTGATGGCTCGTTCCTGCGCCTGCCCTCCGTCATTACGGTCGTGACCAACATGGACCCCGAGCATCTGGATCACTGGGGCACGGAGGAGGCCATGCAGGCGGCCTATGACCAGTTCGTGTCCAACATCCCGTTCTATGGCTTCGCGGTGCTGTGCATCGACCACCCCGCCGTGCAGCAGATGATCCCGCGCCTGTCGGACCACCGGATCATCACCTACGGTTTCTCGCCGCAGGCGGATGTGCGCGCCGAAAAGGTGATTACCGACAAGCTGGGGGCGACGTTCGAGGTCGTGATCACCAGCCGCAACCGCAACCGCTCACGCCGCGCGGGGCCGTTCCGCCTGCCCATGCTGGGCCACCACAACGTGCAGAATGCGCTGGCCGCCATTGCGGTGGGCACCGAGATGGAGATTGACGACGCCACCATCCGCTCCGCCTTCGCGGCGTTCCGGGGGGTCAAGCGCCGCTTCACCCGCACGGGCGAGACCGGCGGCATCACCATCATCGACGATTACGGCCACCACCCGGTGGAAATCGCCGCCGTGCTGAAGGCGGCGCGGCAGGCGGGTGCGGGCAACGTGATCGCGGTCATGCAGCCGCACCGTTATTCGCGGCTGAAAACACTGTTCAACGAATTCTGCACCTGCATGAACGATGCGGGCACCGTCATCATCGCCGATGTCTATGCCGCCGGTGAACAGCCGATCGAGGGCATCGACCGTGATGCGCTGGTGGAGGGGCTGCGCGAACGCGGGCACCGTTCCGTCGTGCCGCTGCCGGGGCCGGAACACCTTGCGGAAATGATCAACGCCATTGCCCGACCGGGTGATTTTGTCGTCTGCCTTGGCGCAGGCAGCATCACCAACTGGGCGCAGGCGCTGCCCGAACAACTGGCCGCACTCCAGTCCGGCGCACACCCCGCAGCCCCCCAGAAGGTGGATGCCCATTAAATGAGCGACACCACCCCCATGCCCACCCTGCCCCGCTGGGCGGAGGTTCTGGATACAGAAGCCTGCCGCCCCCGTGGCCGCCTGACCGCGCAGGCACCGCTGGGCGCGCGCACGTGGTTCCGCGTGGGTGGGGCGGCGGAACTCCTGTTCCAGCCCGCCAGCGCGGAAGACCTGGCCCGTGTCCTGCGCTGCCTCCCGCTGGAGGCCCCGGTCCTTGCACTCGGGGCCTGCTCGAACGTGATCGTGCGCGACGGGGGCATTGACGGGCTGGTCATCCGGCTGGCCCGTGGCTTTTCCACCATCACGCGTGATGGGGACGGGCTGATCGTGGGGGCCGCCTGCCTTGACGTGACCGTTGCCGAACACGCGGCGCAGGCCGGGCTTGGGGGGCTTGAATTCCTTGCGGGCATACCCGGCTCGATCGGTGGCGCGGTGGCCATGAACGCCGGGGCCTATGGTTCGGACATGGCCACCGTACTGGACTGGGTGGAGGTGGTGACACGTGACGGCAGGCTGCTGCGCCTGCCCGCCGCATCACTGGATTTCAGCTACCGCCACGCCAGCCTGCCCGCCCATGCCGTGGTGGTGCGCACCCGGCTGAACGCGCAGGAAGCCCCGCCCGCCGCCATCCGCCAGCGTATCGAGGACATCCGCGCCGCGCGTGAGGCATCCCAGCCTGTCCGCGCCCGTACGGGGGGGTCCACCTTCCGCAACCCCGCCCCCGACGAATCCGAGCGCAAGGCGTGGGAACTGATTGACGCCGCCGGGTGCCGTGGCCTGAAGGTGGGCGGCGCCATGATGAGCGAGAAGCACTGCAATTTCATGCTCAATACGGGCAATGCCACCGCAGGCGACCTGGAGCGGCTGGGCGAGACGGTGCGCCAGCGCGTGCATGACCACACCGCCGTCCTGCTGCGCTGGGAAATCCGGCGGATCGGCCGCCCGGTGGTTACCGGTAGGAAAGAAGACGTATGATGCCCCGCAAGATTTCCGTCCTGATGGGCGGCATGTCGGCCGAACGCACGGTCAGCCTGAACAGCGGGCGCAACGTGGCCGAGGCCCTGCGCGGCCGTGGGCATGAGGTACGCTGCATCGACGCGGGCGAAGACCTGCCCTCCATCGTGACCGACCTGCGCGACCATGCGCCCGATGTGGTGTTCAACGCCCTGCACGGCCGCTTTGGCGAGGACGGGTCCATTCAGGGCGTGCTGGACTGGATGGGCATCGCCTACACCCATTCCGGCGTCCGGGCTTCGGCCACCGCCATGAACAAAGATGCCGCACGCACCGTCTTCGCCGCCGCAGGCCTGCCGGTGGCGACCGGGATGATCCTCACCCCCGCCGAACTGGAGGGGGCGGACCCCCTGCCCGCGCCCTATGTGGTCAAGCCGCTGAACGAGGGGTCCTCCGTCGGGGTCGAGATCATTCACCCCGCCAGCAACCGCCGGGCAGAGGTGGCGCGCTCATGGTCCTTCGGCACGCATGTGCTGGTGGAGGAATACGTGCCCGGCCGTGAACTGACCGTGGGCGTGCTTGAAGACCGGGCGCTGACCGTGACCGACATCACGCCCGCAGGCGGGGCCACCAGCTTTTACGACTATCAGGCCAAGTACAACGCAGGCGGTTCCTGCCACCACCTGCCCGCGCGCATCCACCCCGAAGCGTTTGAACAGGCGCGCGAACTGGCGCTGGCCACCCACCGCGCGCTGGGCTGCCGGGGGGCGAGCCGCACGGATTTCCGTTATGATGACACGACCGACCCGGATGCGCCCGGGCGCCTTGTCATTCTGGAAACCAATACACAGCCGGGCATGACGCCCACCTCCCTCCTGCCCGAACAGGCCGCGGCATGTGGCATGGACTACGCCACGCTGTGCGAGTGGATGATTGACCACGCGACCTGCCGTACATGAAGCGACCGGTCGATAGCAGCCACCGGCCCTCCCGGCTCTCGATCTTCCTGCGCCGGCAGAAGCGCCTGCTGCGCCCCATCCTCGTTCTGGTGGTGCTGGCGGGGCTGGGGGCGGCTGGCGTGCTGGCATACCGGCATTTCGGCTCCGACCCGCGCTTTGCGCCGCTGCGCAACCGGATCATCAACATGCTGCCGTTGCGGATAACCGAAATCGACGTGACGGGCTGCGTGCTGACCAGTGAATCCGCATTGCAGGAAGCACTGGGCGTGCGGACGGGGGATTTCATCCTCGGCTTTTCCATGGCTGCCGCGCGCCACCGCATCGATGCGCTGCCCTTTGTCGATCATTCGGTGGTGGAGCGCCACCTGCCGCATACCATCATCATCCACCTGTTCGAACGCCGCCCCTTCGCCGTATGGCAGAATCACGGGCATTTCATGCTGATCGACCGTGAGGGCAACCAGGTGCGCGACCAGGGCATGACCGGCAAGGATGCCGAGGCCTTCATGCAGCTTCCGCTGGTGGTCGGCCCGGACGCCAACACGGCGGCGGCGGCGCTGATAGATGAACTTTCGGCCCAGCCGGAGGTCCGCAGCCATGTGGTGGCCGCTGCGCGCGTGGGCCAGCGCCGGTGGAACCTGACCCTGCGCAACGGCACCACCATCCTGCTGCCCGAGGGGCAGGAAGTCGCGGCCCTGAAGCGGCTTGCACAGATGCAGCAAAGTATAAGAATACTGGACCGTCCGGTTATCGCCATAGACATGCGCCTGCCTGACCGCCTGATCATACGTGAAAACCCGTCCGCCCCGTCGAATGACAACGACAGGGACAAGGGTGACACGCAGCCACAGGCGGCCCCCACGGGGGATCAGGCCCCGGTCGCACCATGGCTTTCCCCCGATACCGGTCCGATACGGAGGCGGGCATGACATATCCAGTGCCGGGAACGGTCCACAAGACCCTTCCCGCAACGCGCGTAACCACACCTTCAGCCCCGGTGCCCGCCATACGTGGGGCGGGCCTGCCCGCGCCTGCCCCCCGTTCCCGCAACGCGGCGGCAGTGGTGGCGGCCGAGGAGCGTGCGCCCACGCGCAGGCTGCGCACCGGGCCGTTCAGCGTGCTGGATATCGGCTCGACCAAAATCGTATGCCTGATCGGCCGGGGGGAGCCGGACAACACGATCCGTATCCTCGGCCATGGCTGGCGGCGTTCGCACGGGGTACGCTCGGGCGGGATTGTTGACCTGCGCGAGGCGGAAAGCGCCATCCGCGCTGCCGTGGCGCAGGCCGAGGACATGGCGACGGAACGCCGGGACTCGATTTTCGTGAACCTGTCCTGCGGCCACCCCGAAAGCCGCCACATCAACGCGCGCTGGCCCATTGGCGGGCGCGAGATCACGAAAACCGATGTCAGCCGCATCATTGCCGAAGGCCGCCTGCGCGCCGTGTCGGAGGGGCGCTCGGCCATCCATACCCTGCCGCTGGATTACGCGGTGGATGACACGCAGGAGGTGCTCGACCCGTGCGGGCACCTGTGCGACCTGCTTTCGGCACGGCTGCATGTGATTGACGCCAACACGACGGCGCTGCGCAACCTTGAGGCCGTGCTGTCGCGCGTGGAACTCAAGATCGAGGGGATGGTCTCATCCCCCCTCGCCTCCGGCCTTGCGGTGATGAACGAGGATGAGCGCAACCTGGGCGCCACGGTGGTGGACATGGGCGGCGGCACCACCTCGATCGGGGTGTTTGGCGACGGACGGCTACTGCACACATCCACGATTCCCGTGGGCGGCCTGCACATCACGCGCGACATCGCGCACGGGCTGTCCACCTCCATCGACAATGCCGAGCGGCTGAAGACCATGCACGGCTCGGCCGAACTGCTGGCCGGGGATGACCATGATCCCATTCTTGTGCAGCTGATCGGTGACAACGACCATCATTATGTCAGAATTCCACGCGCAAGGATTGTCTCGATCATACATCCGCGCGTGGAGGAGACACTGGAAATGGTACGCGACAGGCTGGAAATGGCCGCCGTCGGCCCCGCATCCGACGGGCGGGTGATCCTGACGGGCGGCGGCTCGCTGCTGGAAGGGATCGGACCGATGGCCGCGCGCATCCTCAACCGCCAGGTCCGGCTGGGCCGCCCGCGCCGCATTGTCGGCCTGCCCGAAAACGCGGCGACGTGGCCCATGTTCTCCACCTCGGCGGGGCTGCTGGCCTGGGCGGCCGGCGCCGCCGATGAAATGGGAGAACCCGACACGCGCGACGCCCGCCCGGCGGGCCTGATGCGACGTTTTATGGATTTCATACGCGAAAGGGTATGACATTGTGCAGAAACCCTTTATTGTAATTTAGCCATTCGTATGCCAGCCCGCCTACCCCAATCCATCGGGAGCCAAGCATGACCCTCAACCTGACCATCCCGCAACAGAACCACTCCGATTTCACCCCCCGCATTACGGTGATCGGTGTTGGCGGTGGTGGGACCAATGCGGTGGACAACATGATCCATTCGCAGTTGCAGGGGGTGGAATTCGTTGTCGCCAACACCGATGCCCAGCAGCTTTCCCACAGCAGCGCCGACCGCCGCATCCAGCTTGGCCCGCACCTGACGCAGGGCCTTGGCGCGGGTGCCAAGCCGGAAATCGGGCGCGCGGCGGCAGAAGAAGCCTGCGATGAACTTTCCCGCCACCTTGATGGCGCGCATATGGTGTTCATCACGGCGGGCATGGGCGGCGGCACCGGCACGGGGGCGGCACCCGTCATCGCGCGCATGGCGCGTGAGCGCGGAATCCTGACCGTGGGCGTCGTGACCAAGCCCTTCACGTTCGAAGGGGGACGGCGCGCCAAGTCGGCGGAGGCGGGCATTGCCGAGCTCCAGCAGTTCGTTGATACGCTGATCGTAATTCCCAACCAGAACCTTTTCCGGCTGGCCAATGAGCGCACGAGCTGGAAAGACGCCTTCAAGATGGCGGACAACGTGCTCTACATGGGCGTGCGTGGCGTCACCGATCTCATGATGGCGCCGGGGCTGGTCAACCTCGACTTTGCCGACATCCGCACCATCATGGCCGAGATGGGCAAGGCGATGATGGGCACGGGCGAGGCCGAGGGCGAAAACCGCGCCATCGCCGCCGCCGAGGACGCCATTTCCAACCCGCTGCTTGAAGATACGTCGATGTCGGGTGCGCAGGGCCTGCTCATCAACATCACGGGTGGCGAGGACCTGACCCTGTTCGAGGTTGATCAGGCCGCCAACCGCATCCGTGAGGAAGTGGCGGAAGACGCCAACATCATCTTCGGTTCGGCCATTGATACGTCCCTGAACGGCCGTATCCGCGTGTCCGTAGTGGCGACGGGCATCGACAACCCGCCCTCACGCGCGGCAGCCCAGCCGCCCCAGCAGCCTGCCGAGACCCCGGCCCCTGCGACAGCGGCCCCTGCCGCACCGCAGGCAGCAGCACCCGCGGCCGCCGCCCCGGCAGCCCAGCCTGCCACAGCAGCACCGGGACAGCCCGCTGCCGCCGCACCGCAGGCGGCACACCCGGCGGCCCCGCAGGCGCCCTCCCCCGATGCCGTGCCCCCGCAGGTGGCGCAGCGTGGTTCGCCGCGTTCGCCCCTGTTCACCGAAAGTGCGAAGGCCCCGGCACCCGAGCCGCAGCAGCCCGCGCCGCGCAGCCTGTTCGGAATCGTTACCGGCGCGCTGCGTCGCCACTCCACCCCACCGCAGCCGGAAGCCGCACCGCGCACCGAACCCTCCGTGCAGCAGCAGGCGCCCCAGCAGCCCCAGCCGGAGCAGCAGCAGGCCACGGGCAACCCCACGCCGGATGATGGCGGGCTGGACATTCCGGCATTCCTGCGCCGGCGCTCATCCTGACCATTACATACGCGGCCTGTCCCCTGCGGGCAGGCCGTGAATGCGGTGTTGAATAGGTAACAATAGGCAATAATCCTTGACTGTCCGAAGGGGCAATAACGCAGTAGCATTCATCATGCCATTTACTGCGCATTCCCCTACTCTTCCGCCAAGGATACAGGCAATGGACGGCATGTTGCCGCAGACAGGCGCCCCCTTCATGCCACAATCCCGACATGCCGGGCAGATGCAGCATACCCTGCGCCAGCCGATCAGCAGCGTGGGTACGGGCCTCCATACGGGGGCGCGCATTACCCTGCGCCTGTCACCCGCGCCGGAGAATACCGGCATCGTGTTCCGGCGCGATGATTCGGACCTGCCGCCCCTGCCCGCACGTTACGATACCGTGGTTGATACCCGGCTGAGTACGGTGCTGGCGCATGACCCGCAGGCCGGGGCCGCTGGCCGCATCGCCACGGTGGAACACCTCATGGCCGCGCTGGCGGGATGTGGCATCGACAATGTCTTCATTGATGTAAGCGGGCCGGAAATTCCTGTTTTTGATGGCTCGGCCGCTGAATTCGTCTTCCTGATCGAATGTGCGGGCATCACGGCGCAGGCGGCAGCACGGCGGGAAATCTACATCAACAGGACCGTAAGGGTGGAGGATGGCGACGCCTATGCCGAACTTTCCCCCACGCTGGAGCCGGGACTGCTGATTGATATTTCCATTGATTTCCCGGCCGCGGCCATCGGCCAGCAGCGCTATGCCGCGCGGTTGGAAAGCAGTTGCTTCCACCAGCATCTCAGCACGGCGCGCACCTTTGTGCTGCAGCCTGAAATCGAGCATCTCCATTCCATCGGCCTGGCGCAGGGCGGGTCACTCGACAACGCCATTGTCGTGAATGGCGATCAGGTGCTCAACCCGACGGGTCTGCGCCACCCGGAGGAATTCGTGCGCCACAAGGTTCTGGACGCGATTGGCGACCTGCATCTGGCAGGCGGCGCGATCAATGGCTGTTTCCGTGGCCACAAATCGGGGCATACGCTCAATAACCGCCTGTTGCGCAAGCTGTTTTCCGATCAGGCGAACTGGAGCACGACCCCATCCACCCCGCCTGCGCGCCAGCCACAGATCAAGGCGGCATGATGGGAAGGCCGAAATCAGCACGCGAAGACTTCACCCTCCCCCGGCACATGATATAAAGCTTCCGTAACTGGAAGAGCCGGCATGTTCGCACGCAGATCACGATATACCCCGCAGCCATCGCGCAATGCCAGCCATGCGGCCCGCTGGCTGGCGCTTCTGCCTGTCGCCTCCCTGCTGGCGGCATGCGGCAACAGCGCCAGCAGCATCAATGAACGCGCGCCCCGTGTCGGTTCGGCGGAGACCCTTTATAACAACGGCGTGGATGCCCTGCGCTCCGACCGTTACCTGCTTTCGGTCAACCAGTTCGATACCCTGCAGCGCAACTATCCCTATTCGCCCTACACGGCCAATGCCCAGCTTATGGAAGGCTATGCCAACTACCTGCTGAGCAAATACCCCGAATCCGTGCAGCAGCTTGACCGCTTTCTGGAACTGCACCCGACCAGCGCCGATGCCGCCTATGCCTTCTACCTGCGCGCGCTATGTTATTACGAACAGGTGGCGGATGTGCAGCGTGACCAGCAGGGCACGATCGAGGCCATGGATGCGCTGGAGGAAGTCATCACCCGCTTCCCCCAAAGCCCCTACGCCCGTGATGCGCAGTTGAAGATCGACCTGTGCCGCGACCATCTGGCGGGCAAGGAAATGCTGGTGGGACGCTACTACCAGCAGCAGAACGATTTCCTTGCAGCCGCGGGCCGCTACCAGCGCGTGGTGCAGGATTTCCAGACCACGAACCATGTGCCCGAAGCACTGGAGCGGCTGGTGGAAGTCTATCTGGACATGGGCCTGCTGGAACAGGCCCGCAAGACCGGCGCGGTGCTGGCCTATAACTACCCCAGCAGCAAATGGTACCACGATGCGTATGACCACCTGCGCGCGCACCATCTGCTCAAGGGTGTTGACGCACCGGACCACAAACAGGGCCGCAATATCTTCTCCCGGGCATGGCATTCGATTTTCTGATTTCCGCCAACGGCTTGCGCTGAACAGGAAACCTGCATGCTGACACAGCTCTCGATACGGGATGTGGTCCTGATCGAAAAACTGGATCTGGCCTTTCCCCCCGGCCTGACCGTGCTGACGGGGGAAACGGGGGCCGGGAAATCCATCCTGCTGGACAGCCTTGGCCTGGCGCTGGGGGAACGTGCCAGCGCGTCCCTTGTACGTGCGGGATGCGAACAGGCCAGTGTCAGCGCCTGTTTCGAGATCAGCCCCGCCCACCCGCTGCATGAACTGCTGAATGAGCAGGGCATCTCGGTAGATGATGCGCGTGACCCGATACTGCTGCGCCGTGTCGTGACGACCGATGGGCGTTCGCGCGCCTATATCAACGACCAGCCGGTTGCCGTCAGCCTGCTGCGCCGCGCGGCCACGCTGCTGGTGGAAATTCAGGGCCAGCACGAACAGATGGGGCTGGCGGATCAGGCCACGCATCTAGACCTGCTGGATGCCTTTGGCACCCCGCCAGAACTGCGCGTCCGCACGGCGGCCACCTATCGCCAGTGGATCGAGGCGACGGCGGAGCTGGCTGCAGCACGCGCGGAAATGGAAAATGCCGCGCGTGAGGAAGACTGGCTGCGCCAGGCGGTAGATGATCTGGGCACGCTCGCCCCGCAGGAAGATGAGGAAGCCCAGCTTGCCGGGCTGCGTCAGGCGCTGCAGCAGGGTGAACGCCGGGCGGAAGCCATTGCGGCGGCGCTGGCCGACCTTTCCCCGCGCGACCGACGCTCTCCTGGCCCCGCATCCGCGCTGCGCAATGCCAGCCGCGCGCTGCAACGCCTGCTGCCGGCCCCCACCGACCTGAACCCCGAGGCCGTGGGAGCAGCCGAACAGACCGCCGCGCAGGAAGCGCTCAATGCGCTGGAACGGGCGGAAGAAGCACTGGCCGAGGCCGAAAGCCTGCTCTCCCGCCTCGCTTCGGATGCACAGGCCGACCCGCGCCTGCTGGAACAGACCGAGGAACGCCTGTTCGCCCTGCGCGCGGAAGCCCGCAAGCATGGCGTGTCCGTGCCGGAACTGCCCGGGCTGCTTGCCGCCTTTGTGGAGCGTCTGGGCGCGCTCGACTCCGGCAATGCCCGAATCGAGGCGCTGGAGAAAAAGGTGGCCGAAACCCGTGCCGGTTTCGAGGCCATTGCCCTTGAACTTACCGCCGCGCGTGAAAAGGCGGCCCGCAGGCTGGAACAGGCGGTCATGGCCGAACTGCGCCCCCTGCGGCTGGAACGCGCACGCTTTATCGTCTCGCTCGTACCGCTGGAGGCGGAAGCGTGGAACGCACGTGGCAAGGAACAGGCTTCCTTCCTGATCGCGGCCAACCCCGGCCAGCCGCCGGGACCACTGGCGAAGGTGGCGTCGGGCGGGGAACTCTCTCGCCTCATGCTGGCGCTCAAGGTCGTGCTGGCCGGGCGTTCGGCCATTCCCACACTGGTGTTCGATGAGGTGGATTCCGGCGTGGGCGGCGCCACCGCCAGCGCCATCGGGGAGCGTCTTTATACCGTGGGCCGTAGCGTGCAGGTGCTGGTCGTTACCCACAGCCCGCAGGTCGCCGCACGCGGGGACGCCCATCTGCGCATAAGCAAGAGTGTCAGCCGCGGCCGGACGGAAACCCATGCCGCCCCGCTGGACACACAGGCCCGGCGCGAGGAAATCGCCCGCATGCTTTCTGGTGACACAATTACATCCGCCGCCCGCGCCGCGGCTGACAGCCTGCTGAAAGGGGACTGACATGCCCCCCCAATCCGACGCCGCCCCCTCGCCCGCCGAGGAAGCCCGTAACCTGCTGGCCGACCAGAACACCAGCGCGCAGGACGAAGCGCAGGCCGCCCACGCGCTGGAACGGCTGGCCCGCCTGCTGCCCCAACTGGACGCGGCCTACCACCAGAATGACGCGCCACTTGTCGATGATGCGACATATGACGGGCTGCGCATGCTCAACACCCGGCTGGAGGAACAGTTCCCCGACCTGCGCCGCGCCGACAGCCCGGCACGCAACGTGGGCGCACCGGCATCCGGCCCGTTCCGCCGCCACCGGCACATGGTGCCGATGCTCTCGCTCGACAACGTTTTCGGGCGGGAGGAATTCGATGCCTTCATCAACCGGATCGCCCGCTTCCTTGGCCTGACGGACGCACAGGCGCACGAACTGGCCTTTGTCGCGGAACCCAAGATTGATGGCCTGTCCATCAGCCTGACCTATGAACATGGCGCGTTCATTCGCGGCACCACGCGTGGTGACGGTGCCGAGGGCGAGGACGTAACAGCCAACCTGCGCACGATGGGCGACATTCCCGCCCGGCTGACCGCCCCCTACCCTGACCTGATTGAAATACGCGGCGAGGTGTTCCTGTCCAAACAGGCGTTTCTGGACCTGAACGCGGCGCAGGAAAGTGCGGGGGAAAAACCCTTCGCCAACCCGCGCAACGCCGCCGCTGGTTCGCTGCGCCAGCTTGACCCGGCTGTAACCGCGAAGCGCCCGCTCTCGCTGTTCGCTTATGCCGCCGGTTTCTGCAGCGCACCGCTGGCGGCAACCCACCATGATTACCTCGACCAGCTTGAGGCATGGGGCTTCCGGGTCAATCCGCGTAACCTGCGGGTCCGCAACGCGGCTGAGGCCGAGGCGTTCATGGAGCGCCTGACACGGGAACGCTCGGCGCTGGATTATGACATTGACGGCGTTGTGTACAAGCTCGACGACCGCGGCCTGCAGGAACGCCTTGGCTTTGCTGGGCGTGCGCCGCGCTGGGCGGTGGCGTGGAAATTCCCTGCCGAACAGGCCATCACCCGGCTGGAAAAAATCGAGATCCAGGTGGGCCGCACCGGCGCGCTCACGCCGGTTGCGCACCTGCAGGCCGTCAATGTGGGCGGCGTGATCGTGACCCGCGCCAGCCTGCATAATGAAGACGAGATTACCCGCAAGGACATCCGCGAGGGCGATCTGGTGCATGTCCAGCGCGCGGGCGACGTGATCCCGCAGGTCACCGGCGTTGTACTGCCGCGTGATGCAGAACGTCCCGCCTATGTTTTCAGGCATGTCTGCCCCATCTGCGGGGCGCATGCCGAACGGCCGGAAGGCGAGGTCGTATGGCGCTGCTCGGGCGGGCTGACCTGCCCGGCGCAGGTGGTTGAGCGGCTGATCCATTTCGTATCGCGCGATGCGTTCGATATCGACGGGCTGGGCGACCGTACGATCGTGGAGTTCCATGAACTGGGCTGGCTGCGCACACCGGCCGATATTTTCCGCCTGCCCGCGCATGAGGCGGAAATCGCCAGCCGGGACGGATGGGGCAGGCTCTCGGCCCGCAACCTGGTCAACGCCATCGAGGCACGACGGACAATCGAACTGTCACGGCTGATCTACGCGCTGGGCATCCGCCGCATTGGCATCAACAACGCGCGCCTTCTGGCCCGGCATTACGGATCACTGGCCAACTGGCGCCAACAGATGGAAAAGGCCGCTGTCATCGGCTCGGACGAGCGGCTGGAACTCGGCTCGATCACCGGCATCGGCTCCGCCATTGCCGATGAACTGGTGGCATTCTTTGCCGAACAGCACAACCGCGAAACGCTGGATGACCTCACCGGCGTGCTCACTCAGGTCACGGACGAGGAAATGGTGGCCGAGGGCGCGCTGTCGGGCAAGACCATCGTCTTTACCGGCACCCTCACCACCATGACCCGCCCCGAAGCCCGCGCGGTGGCCGAACGGCTGGGGGCCAGGGTATCGGACAGCGTGTCAAAAAAAACGGATATCGTGGTGCTGGGTGAAAAGGCCGGTTCCAAGGCGCGCAAGGCCACGGAACTGGGCATAACCACCATGGATGAAAGCGGCTGGCGCACGCTGGCGGGCATGCCGCCTGCTACCACGCAGCACGAATAACACCCATCCATACCCATGCGGCACAGTGTGGCCTTGCATGTCCCTGTCGCGTAACGTTTACTACCATAACGAACCCATCACGAAGTAGCAGGAGCAGCCGCACGGGACCAACACGTCATATTGCCGCAACGGGGTGCGGCGTGGATTATCAGGGGGATAGTATCTTATGACAGTTTCAGGGCCGCGGGGGCGGTTACTGACAACACGCCGGAACATGCTGGGCATGACCGGGGCGGCGGGCAGCAGCCTGCTGCTGCCACGCTCCGGCCGTGCCGCGACCGGCCAGCCCGCATGGCGCAGGCCGCTGGCGGAATCGGACGCGGTCATCGCGTTCGCCCATCCGGGGCCGATTACCGATGGGGGCTGGTCCATGGTGCATGACCGGGGCATGCATGCCGTGCGCCGGGCATTCCCGAAACTGCGCACCGTGTATGTGGAAAGCGTGCCCTATTCGGCCGACGCCACGCGAATCTTCCGCCAGTTCGTGGCGGAGGGCGCGCAGATGGTTTTCGCCACGTCGGAATATGGCGACTTCATCAAGGACGTATCGGACCGTGCGCCGGATGTCGCCTTCATGGAAGGTGACGGCTCCACCGTAACCGGCAACCTTGGCTGGTATTACGTCGCGCACTGGTACGCCAGCTACATCATCGGCATCGCGGCGGGGCTCATGACCCGCACGGGCAAGCTCGGCTTTCTGGGGTCATTTCCCATCCCGTCGGTCTATGCCAGCGCCAACGCCACCCTGCTGGGCGCGCAGACCATCAACCCCTCCATTACAATGCAGGCCATCACCACCAATTCCTGGTTCGACCCGCAGGCCGCGACCCAGGGGGCCAGCGCGCTGGCTGATAACGGGTGTGATTTCCTGTGCGGCATCATGGATGAGCCCGCCTACCTGCGCGTGGCCGTGCAGCGCGGGCTGAAGGCGGCGATGTGGAATACCGGTATGCTCAGTTACGGGCCGGATGCCTATGTCAGTTCCGTCACACTGGACTTTGACAGTTTCTATATCGCGCAGGTGCGCAGCCTGCTGGCGGGCACATGGCAGCCCGAAGGCCGTTTCCTGACACTGGGCCACGGCGTGGACCGTGATGACTGGGGACCGACCGTGCCCCCCGCCGTGGCACGGCAGGCGGATGACATGCGCACGCGCCTGCTGGCGGGGTACAACCCGTTCCGTGGCCCGATCCACGACAATCATGGTCGCCTGCGCGTGCCTGCGGGCGTCACGCTGAGCGATGAGGACATCTATCACAGCGACTGGGCTGTGGCGGGAGTATCCGGCCTTGAATAAACCCACCAACCCGCCCGGCATGGCGCCGGGCACGCCGCCCATCCTGCAGTTGCGCGGCATTGCCAAGCTCTTTCCCGGCGTCGTTGCCAACAAGGATGTGGACCTGGATGTCTGGCCGGGGGAAATCCATGCCCTGCTGGGTGAGAACGGGGCAGGCAAGTCCACGCTGATGAATGTCGTGACCGGCATCTACCAGCCGGAAGAAGGCGAGATCATCCTTGATGGCTACGGCCAGAGCTTTGCCTCCCCACAGGATGCGATCCGCGCGGGCATCGGCATGGTGCATCAACATTTCAAGCTGGTGGAAGCCTTTACGGTGGCCGAAAACATCCATCTGGGCTGGGACGAAGCGCCCCGTATCGCCTCCCCCGCCGTAATGGAAGCCCGCACGCGCGAGATTTCGGAACGCTTCGGCTTTCCCGTCCGGCCCGATGCGCGGGTGTGCGACCTTTCGGCCGGTGAGCAGCAGCGTGTCGAGATCCTGCGCGTTCTGGCGCGCAAGGCCCGCCTGCTGATCATGGACGAACCCACCGCCGTCCTGACACCGGAGGAGACGCAGGAGCTCTTCCGCGCGCTGCGGGCGTTCCGCGCGCAGGGCAACGCCGTCATCATCATCAGCCACAAGCTGGACGAGGTGATGGAGATTTCCGACCGGGTGAGCATCCTGCGCCGCGGGCGCAAGGTCGGCACGTTCAACACGGCGGAGTGCAATCCCTCCATGCTGGCGGCGACCATGGTGGGCCGCGACATTGTCCGGCGCAACATGCGCGCCCGGCCCGAGGGAGCGGCCCCCATCGCCACGACACCGATCATGCAGTTGCGCAACGTAAGCGTGTGCGATGACCGGGGCGTGGATACGCTGCGCGATGTCAGTCTGGACCTGTATGGCGGCGAGATTCTGGGCATTGCGGGCGTTGCCGGCAATGGACAGCGCGAACTGACCCATGTGCTGACCGGCCTCATGGCCCGCACATCGGGCGAGATCCTGCTGGATGGCAAGCCGGTTGCCCATGCCGACCCCGCACTGTTCGCCTCGGCCGGTGTCGGCCACATACCCGAGGACCGGCTGCGCAGCGCGCTTGCGCCCTCGCTGTCCATCACGTCCAACATGGCGCTGCGTGAATACGTCCATCCCCCCATCGGGCGGCACGGGCTGTATGACGCCGCCGCTGCCAGCGCGCTGGCTGGCGAGATCGCGGAGCTGGCGCAGGTCAACATTCCCGATTTCGCCATGCCGGTGCGCAACCTGTCGGGCGGGAACCAGCAGCGCCTGGTGGCCCGGCGCGAAATCCGCATTGCCAGCCGGGTGCTGGTCGCGGCCTACCCCGCGCGCGGGCTGGATATCGGGGCCATCGCCACCATGCTGGGCTACCTGACCGACCTGCGTGACCAGGGGGTGGCCGTCGTCTTCATCTCGGAGGACCTGGAAGACCTGCTGAATGTATCGGACCGGATCGGGGTCATGTTCCATGGCCGCCTCATGTCCGTCATCGAGGCCGAAGGGGCCGACATCGCCACCATTGGCATGCTTATGGGGGGGCGCGAGCCGACCGACATGCAACCAGGAGCAGCACAGTAATGGCCACACGTGCATTCCAGCGCCTGCCGACAGCGCCCGCGGGGCGGATTCTCACCCTTCGGCTTGTGGCGATCATCGTGTCACTGTTCATCATCGCCGGGGTGCTGGCGCTGGCCGGGCACAGCCCGCTCATGCTGGCGCAACTGATCGTGCATTCAACACTCGGCTCACGCTTCGGGCTGGAGGACCTGGCCCTGTTCATGTGCCCGCTGCTGCTGACCGGTGCGGCCGTGACCGTGTGCGGCACGATCGGGCTGTGGAATATCGGTGCGGAAGGCCAGTTCTATGCTGGCGCCATCGCCGCGACCGGGGTGGCGCTGGGCCTGCATGGCCCGACGCTTGTCATCCTGCCGCTCATGACCATTGCGGGCATCCTTGGCGGCATGGCGTGGATTGCGGTGCCAACGCTGGCCCGCGCCTATGCCGGGGTGAACGAGATCATCACCACGCTCCTGCTCAACTTCATCGCATCGCTGCTGACATATTACCTGACCACCGGCCCGTGGCGGGACCGGATCAGCGGGGCGCAGGTCTCCACGCAGCGGATATCGGTTTCCATCCCTGAAATGTGGGGCATCGTGCACTGGGGCTTCCCGGTGGCCATTCTTATCGTGATCGGGCTGGCGCTAATGCTGTCGCGCACCCGGTGGGGGTATGAAATCCGCATTGGCGGGGCCAACCCGGAAGCCGCGCGCTATGCCGGGATTCCGGTGCGGCTGCGCATCATTTCCGTCATGCTGCTTTCCGGCGGGCTGGCGGGGCTGGCCGGAATGTTCGAGGTGGCAGGCACGGTCCACCGCCTGCAGGGCGGCATGGCCAATAATTTCGGTTACCTGGGCATTGTAGTGGCAGTGCTGGCGCGGGGGTCGTGCCTGAACGTGATCCCGGCAGCACTGCTCATGGCGCTCATACTTGATTCCGGCATTGTCATGCAGACGCAGCAGCTTTCGGCTTCGGTCATCCTGGCCATTACCGGACTGATCCTGTTCATGATCGCAATCGGGGATGAACTGGCCCATTACCGGCCTGTGGCCAAGGTGGCGGCGGGAGGGAAAACATCATGATCGTATTGCTGACAGGCATGCTGGCCACCGCCGTACTGGCCGGTGGCGTACTCGCCCTCGCCGCGCTGGGCGAGGTGCTGGCCGAACGGGTGGGCGTGACCAACCTGGGTGTTGAAGGGCTGATGGCGCTGGGCGCGGTCACGGCGGTCATTACCGTATTTTCCGTCCATTCCCCATGGCTCGGGCTGCTGGCCGCCATCACCGTGGGGGCGCTGGGGGGCATGGTCTTCGCCTTTGGCGCCGTGGTGATGCGGGCCAACCAGGTGCTGTGCGGGCTGGCGACCACTTTCATGGGGCTGGGGCTGTCCACTGCGCTGGGGCACAACTATGCAGGGCAGCCGGTGGATGCGATCTTCGGGCATGTCAACATCCCGCTGCTTTCCGCCATTCCGGTCATTGGCCCTGCCCTGTTTGGCCAGAATATCCTGATCATACCGATATACGTGCTGCTGCCGCTGCTGGTGCATTTCGTCATGTTCCGCACGCGCCACGGCCTGAACATGCGCGCGGTGGGGGAAAACCCGGCTGCGGCGGATGCGGCGGGCATACCGGTCATGGCCATGCGGTTCTGGTACGTCACCCTTGGCGGGGCATTCGCGGGCATGGCGGGTGGTTACCTGACGCTGACCTATGTGCCGGTATGGTCCGAGGGCATGGTGGCGGGGCGTGGCTGGATCGCGCTGGCGCTGGTCATCTTCGCGGGGTACAGGCCGATTATCGTTACACTTTCCGCGCTGCTGTTCGGGCTGGTGACGGCACTGTCCTTTGTCGGGCAGGCGCATAACTGGCCGATTGACCCGGCCTTCCTGAACATGCTGCCCTATCTGGGCACGATGGCCTTCATTATCGTGCCCGTGGTGGTCTGGCACCGCATGCGGCGCATCATGGCGGCACCGGCCGCCCTGGCACAGCCGTACTATCGCGACGTGCGCTGATCCCTGCCCATAACCTGCGTCACGGCCCTGCAACCGGGGCGTGATGCAGGATATCGGCTGAAACATGGCGCGCATAACCTGCTGAATCGAGGCTGTCCGGAAATAGGCCCAGCAGCTTCAGTTCATCCACATAGCGTGCGATCTGGGTTTTCAGCTCATTGCCCACCGGGGCTATGCCCAGCACTTCATGGCCCATCATCTGCAGGATCTCATCCTGCCCCATGCCCGCAACCCGGCCATCCAGCAGGGTTGCGGCCTCGGGCATATGCGCGGGCAGCCAGCGGGCCGCATCACGCAGCGCAAGCACTAGCGCCACGGCGGCCGATGGCGTCTGTTGCAGGACATCCGTTGATATGCCGAGCGCGAGATTGGTACGGCGCGCATACAGGCCGCTCACGCTATTGACCAGTTCAACCAGCCCCAGCGCCGGGTTGCGCAATAACTGCCACGCCAGCGGGTCATGCAGCGCCACGGCATCGACACTTCCGGCCAGCAGGGCATCATCAATCTGGTCCGGTGGCAGGATGACCCAGTTTGGGGCAGTTTCCGGGTTCAGGCCCTTGCGCCGCAGGATAACGGAAAAGAACAGGCGATCGGCCATATCGGCATTGAGCACGGCAATACGGTGGCCAACGAGGTCCTCGATCTTGGCGATCCGGAGCCGCCGCCGCACCAGCAGGCGGAACGTGCCCGCCTGCAACCCCATGACCAGCCGGGCCGGCAGGTTCGCATTTGCCTGAAAAGCCTGCAACCATGACAGCACGGGCGCCACCGCCGCCATGCACCGCCCGGCCTGGATATCAGCAATGGCGTCACGGCCTGTCAGCACCCCTTCGCGCAGATGCACGTCCAGCCGGTACTGTGAGAAAAAATCCTGCCTCAGCGCAACATTGTACAGGATGGACGTTCCCGCATATGGCCATGACAGCGTCAGGTCATGGGGTTCGCCATCCAGCAGGGCGTCATCACGCTGGCTGATACGGGCCTGCTGGCGGCTTTGCAGCCATTGCGCGCCCACCACCGCCCCCCCTGCGGCAGCCAGTAGCGACATAACCACACGACGGCGCGGGAGTGGTGGCTTCCCGTCCCGGTTATCTTGCATCATTGGCTGCCGTTTCTCCTGCCATGCGAGGGTGTTACCGTTCTTTTACCCGGTATGGCCTCCCTTATTCCCCTTTTTGAAAAAAAGTTCAAAAGGGGGGTTTACGCCTCCCCATCTGTGTGGCTATAAGCTGCTCAACGCTGATCCCGAATAGCTCAGTTGGTAGAGCAAGCGACTGTTAATCGCTGGGTCGTAGGTTCGAGTCCTACTTCGGGAGCCACCTTTCCTTAAAATAAAATACGCGGATAATGGGCCTGATTTCAGGGCTTTACCTGAATATGGAACGGCGCTTTCGCGTCTGCGCACAGCTTTGGTCCGGCAGGGAACCTGCCCGCGTTTCTGTGCTCCATTGATCAGCTGCAATCAGCCTATGATCCGCTAACGGAAATCCGCCCTGAATTTCGTGACTGCGGCCTGTGCGCAGGCTTCGTCCTTCTCGCCTCCGGGCGCGCCGGATACGCCAATGCCGCCCAGCACCACATTATCCGATACGCGGCGCAACGTGACCCCACCGGGCACGAACAGCACCTCCGGAATGGTGTTGAGCGCGCCATTGGCCGGGCCGGTCACCTTGGCGGCGATCAGTTCGCTGGTTGTATTCATGTTGAAAGCCAGCCCGTAGGAATAGGCCGTATAGGCCTTGCGGTACGAAACCGACAGGGACTGGAGCGGCACGCTGTCCCCCTTGATCACGGCCTGCTGGTGGCCGGTCGTATCCACAACCGTCGCGGTTACGGAATAGCCCTGCGCCGCGCAGGCCCGCACGGCTTCGGACGCCAGATGTTCAGCCGTGGACCAGTCCAGCTTGGCGGTCGTGACGATATGGCTCTGGGCATGGGCGTGACTACCTGCCACCAGTCCCGCAAGGATAATGGCATTGCGCAATACGTGACGTGGGGACATCTCGGGCCATTCCCTGCTGTGGCAGCCCATGATGCGCAACACCCCGGGCCGGGCGCAATCACAAACAGACGTTCTATCCTGTTCCGCCGATCACGATCATGAATGAGGGGGCGGCCCGTCCTGACCGGATGCAACCATTACGCTCGCCATATCCATGGAACCGCACCCGGCATCCACTACACGTCAGAAAAATGGGCAAATAAGGCCTGACCGGGTGCAAAACCCGGCCTGAAAACCGGCGTTACAGACTTTTCCCGCTATATGAACCCCACCCATGCCTGGTGGTAAATGGCGGGAAGAAACAGCCGTAATAAATCCAGATTATGCCATATATTGCATACTTTCAGAAACTTAACAAAATAAAATTTTGCACTCAGGTTTTTATATATCATATATGTCCGGTATAAATAAGGAAGGAGTGCAATTTGTCAGACATTACGGCGCTTGTTCTTGATATTGGCCTGTTTGTTATTTTCCCATGGGGATTATGGCGGCTGTTACATCGGACGGTTCCCATCGTCGTCCTGCCTATCCTGCTGGGGATCATACTGGCTGTCATGCACGCGCCGGTGCAGCAACTGGGTATCCCTTCCGTCCTGGGCAACAATATCGGGTGGCTGGCCGTTCTGGTGCTGGCCTTCACTGCCGGGCTGGAAATGTGGCAGGACCCCGATGTCCACCCATCCGCACATGTCATTCCCCCGCCCTCACTGGGCCGCCTGCTGGGTGGCGCGCTGGTCGCACTGGGCGGCCCGTTCGTGATCGGGTCGGTTTTTGTCTATTATTTTCTCCTGCCGCTCCATGGCTGGCAGCCCCCGCATGTGTCTCCGCTGATCGGGGCCATGTCCATCGGGCTGTGCATCGCCGTCAGCGCCCTGCCCGTGCTGATCGGGATCGTGCGCGAACTGGACCCGGTCCAGCGTTCCATCGGGCAGCTTGCGCTCAAGCTGGCCGTGGTGGATGACGCGGCCCTGTGGATCGGGCTGGTCACGCTGCAGTTCATGGCGCGCGGGCCTGCCGCGCTGCATGGGTGGACCGGGCTGGAATTCGTGGCCGTCGCACTTCTGGTGGCGCTGGCCATAGTCAGCAACTGGGCCACCCGCAACATGCCCAATCCCCCCACATGGGGCATATGGGCAGCGGTGCCGATCTATCTGGCCGCGGGTTCATGGGCCAGCATGCAGCTTGGGCTGCATGAACTGATCGGGGCATATTTTGCCGGTGCGCTCATGCCGCCACGGTGGGTGGCGCGCCTGCCGGTGGAACGGGTCGGGACGTTCTCGCTCATCTGGCTGGCGCCGATGTTCTTTGGCCATAGCGGGCTGCACATCAATGGCGATGCACTGACATGGCCCTCGGTCACGGCATCGCTGCTGCTGGTCGTCATTTCCGTGCTGGCCAAGATGGGATCGGTCTATATCTTCCCGCCCGCGCCAAACCTGTCACGGCGGCAGGCGCTTGGCATGGGCGCGCTGCTGCAATGCAAGGGGCTTATGGAAATCGTGGCCGCCACCATCCTGCATGCACAGGGCATGCTGTCGGATTTCGCCTTTGCCTCGCTCATGGTTCTGGCGGTCGCCTCCACAACCCTGACCGGCCCGCTTTTCCACCTGTTTGCACCCCGCACAGGCGGGGACAATACGCCCTGAAAACCATGCGCCGCATCCGGGCGGCGGGAAGCCTTAATCCGGCGTTATGTCATCCAGCCGGTCCAGCCGCCATAAGGCGGGGAACATCCGTATCCACAGGGCCGTAACAACCAGCGTGCCGACACCACCCAGCGCCACGGACCCGACCGGCCCGACCAGACTGGCCAGCATCCCGCTTTCAAACTCGCCAAGCTGGTTGGAGGAGCCAAGGAACAGCATGTTCACGGCAGAAACCCGCCCCCGCATGCTGTCGGGCGTGCGCAGTTGCACCAATGCCCCCCGCACCACCACGCTGACCACATCCGCCGCCCCCAGCACAGCCAGCGCGATGATGGAAACCGCCATGGAGCGCGACAGGGCAAAGATGACGGTCGCCACCCCGAATATGGCCACCGCCGCGAACATGCGCGGCCCCGCCCGATGGTTGAGCGGCCGCCACACCAGCAGGAGCGAACACAGCACCGCCCCCACGGCTGGCGCGGCCCGCAGCAGGCCCAGCCCCAGCGGGCCGGCATGCAGGATGTCACTGGCATAGACCGGCAACATGGCGGTCGCCCCACCCAGCAGCACCGCGAACAGGTCCAGCGAGATCGCGCCCAGCATGTCGGGCCGTGCGCGCATGAAATGCATGACCTCGATAAAGGCGGCGCGTGAAAGCGGTGCACGCGCACGCGGCGTAAAGGCCAGCCGGATGCGCAGCGTGCCGATGCATGCGCACGTAAAACCAATGGCGCAGACAAGATAGCACACCCCGGCCCCCGCCCCGTACAGCAGGCCGCCCACTGATGGCCCGGTCACCGCCGCTGCCTGAAACAGTGAAGATGAAACCGCCGCCGCACGTGGGAACACATGGGTGGGCACCAGTACGGGCAGGAATGTCTGCTGGCATGGCATCTCGAACGCACGCGCCGCACCGAATATGATGACCATGGCGTAGATCATCCATGGCGTTGTCCAGCCCCCCAGCGCACTGATGGCCATGAGCAGCGCCGCAACCGCCTCGATACACTGGCACGTCACCACAATGGCCTGCCGGTTGAAGTGATCCGCCGCATGGCCTGCGGGCAGCAGCAGCCCGGCCATGGGCAGGAACTGCGCCAGCCCCACCAGCGCCAGCGCCGTCGTGCTGTGGGTCAGCGCATAGATCTGCCACCCCACCGCCACCGCCTGCACACAGGCGGAAAAGGACGAAGCCGTACGCGCGGCCAGGAACGCCACCAGCCCCGGATTATGGCGAAAGGATGCGGGGCGCAGGGGTGGTTCGCCCCCGGTGCGGGCCGGGGTTGTGGAAGCTGAAGGCATGATGGCCGCACCCTAGCAGCAGCCATGGCGATTTTCCTACGCTTACCCGCGTAAAAAGTATGTTCGCCCGTTTGCAAATCCGCCCCAACACAGGCAAAAGCTCTTCCATGACAGACCCCGCAAAGCATGCCACTGCCTCCACCCCGCAAGGGGACGCACGTGACTGGCTCGATATTCGTGCCGGTACGGTCGTGGCGGCACGGCCTGTGCCCGAGGCCCGGCAGCATGCCTTCTGGCTGACCATTGATTTCGGCCCCCATATCGGGACCCGACATTCGGTGGTGCAGGTCAGTCGTCGCTATGACCCTGCCCGGCTGACCGGCCGCCAGGTCTGCGCGGTTATCAACATCCCGCCCCGGCAGGTCGGAACCTTCCGCAGTGAAGTGCTGACGCTGGGCATGCCCGACAGTAATGGAGAAGCCATCCTGATCCGCCCGGATGGCCGCGTTCCCGATGGAGGAAAACTTTTCTGATGGCTACAAGCTACGCAACCGTAACATGGGACCAGCTGCACCGCGATGCCCGTCAACTGGCCAGCACGCTGATTTCCCGTGGCCCCTTCAAGGGAATTGTGGCCATCACGCGCGGTGGCATGATCCCTGCCGCGATCATCGCCCGTGAACTGGACTGCCGCCTGATCGAGACCGTCTCCGTCGTGACCTACGATGAAGAAAAGATGGGCGAGCCCAACGTGATCAAGTCTCCCGAGGCCGCTGGCGATGGCGAAGGCTTCGTGATCATTGACGACCTGGTGGATTCCGGCGTGACGGCGCAGCTCGTGCGCCAGATGCTGCCCAAGGCGGTGTTCGCCTGCCTGTACGCCAAGCCCGCCGGCCGCCCCATCACGGACCTGTTCGTGGTGGAAGTGCCGCAGGATACGTGGGTTCTTTTCCCGTGGGACACGGCGCCGCTGTTCATTCCGCCGCTGGCCAGCAAATCGGGTGGGGAGGACTGATCCCCTCCCCTTCAACACGAGGTGTTGTTGACCGCGCCCGCCTGCATGCACTTGCCGCAGGCACGATGGGCGCGGTATTTTTTTGAAAGAATGTGCTTGCCAGCGCGGCAGTTGCCACATAGGTTCCCGCTCGTGGTCGCGGGGCGTGGCGCAGCCTGGTAGCGCGCGTGTTTTGGGTACACGAGGCCCCCGGTTCGAGTCCGGGCGCCCCGACCATATCCAGGGAGATGAAATGTTCATGCGAGCCCGGATTTACAGGAAGTCCAAGCCCTCCACCCAGTCTGGGCAGGCCGGCACCCATACATGGGTTCTGGAATACGGGCAGAACCGCCCCCGCCATGTCGATTCCCTGATGGGATGGACCGGCAGCGCGGATACCCCCTCCCAGATCAGGCTCCAGTTTCCGGATCAGGACAGCGCGGTTGCCTACGCCACGGAGCAGGGCATCGCCTTTGACATTGAGATTCCCGCCCCCCGCATCCGCCGCCCCAAGGCCTATGCCGATAATTTCCGTTATGATCGTATCCAGAACTGGACGCATTAAGCGCCATCTGGCACAACGACATGCCCCGCGCCCTTAGCTCAGTTGGATAGAGCAACAGCCTTCTAAGCTGTGGGTCGCTGGTTCGAATCCAGCAGGGCGCGCCATTTTCCAGTGGGTTGGCAGTTAGAGGCAGGCTTGTATCGCCTGCCTGCATGCCGTGTCCTGAGGCACGGACAGCCGACCTTGCCCTGAATGACGATACTCAATGCCTGTCGTACATTCCCGGGGCCAATCTTCACCATAAAATATCAAACATTTCCGGCACCTTTGTGCCACGGGGCTTGTCTGTGCCTGTTGGTGCCGCCTGCCTGACATCCAATCGTCCGACAGGAAAAGGCATGGGCAACCCGGCATCCATAACCAGCCGGTCAGTGTATGCGCTTATAAACCACCCAGTTTTTCTGCCCCTGCACTGTCCTGAATGTTTCCTGATAGTTGGCACGGATTTCCTGATACACCATCTGCCGTATCAGCTCATTTTCGGCAATGTCCCCCGGCTCATGCGTCAGGATATAGGTCGGCCGACTGGCGAGAATTTTCCTGATTTCATCCTGCTGGTTGATGCCGGTCGCGTGCTCTTCCACCGTACTGTTCAGGTGGTCCGGAAACGGGTGGGTGGTAAGATGGCAGTATTTTGTAAAGTCATAGACAATAGGCGAGCCGCCATACACGAACACACATCCCTCCGGGTTGGAAACCGCGGCAATGACCGCACGGAACCTCTGGGCATTCCCCTGTGTGTGAAGGTGCTTGGCAAGCAGGACCTGCCCCTTGACCGTGGCGTAGGTGACCACCAGACATAGCCAGATTTTGCCTGCCTTACGGTTCCATAACGGTGACGCCGCAACTGCAAGCGGCGGGAGCATGGGCAGGGCATAATGGAGATAGCGCGTACCCATAATGCAGACACCGCCCACAGCCGCTAGCGCCCACAGGTTGAGAAACTGCGCGCATCTTTTCTGCTGGTCATCCATCGGGGCGGAGAGAAAGGGACGCAGGGGAAAGCTCAGCAGCAGCGGGGCAGTCAGCCACAGCATCCTGATCCCCTCCTGCCGGGAGGATGAGAGGCCGGTACGATGGAAGATTGAAAGGATATTGGCATACCACCAGTCATACCCATGCCCCATGGCCACATAGGCCAGGGCGATGACGGTGGTCGGGGCCAGTGCTATAGCCATCCATGCCAGCATCTGGACAAATATGTCCCGGTAAGATGCTCCTGCCTTATAAAGGCAATAGATCAGGAACAGACCTGCAAAAGCCCCCTCAAATATGACTGTATATTTTATCTGTATTGCAATACCGAACAGCAGCATGACCTTGCGGGCCGTTCTGGCAATATCCTGCGGCGTGGAAGACTTATGGACAAGGCCGCGCAAAACAAGCGCCATCGCCATGGCCACCGGCAGATTGTAAAAAACGGGGGACTGCCCTCCGTCTCCCCCTTCAAGCACTGTCCAGGCAATATATAACAGGGCCGCGACAAAGGCCCCCGAAGCCGGGGCGATGGTTCTGGCCATCCGCATCAACACAACGCCGGTCAGCCAGACGCTGATGAGTGCGCCAATCTCGAACGCCCATACGCGATAGGAGCCAAACAGGTGGAAAAAAGCGTACAGGATGAAAAGCCCCAGCGGCTTCCTGTCCCATATATCAACAAATGGAATGGCGCCGTGCAGTAACTGCCCACCGGTGAACAGATAGAACCCGACATCAACGCCTATTATCGGATTACCCAGAGCGAGAAAGCGCGTAATTATTGAAAAAACAAGAAGGCATATAATATATTTTGCTTCTCTCGTCTTTTCTTCACCCAAGTATTTTATCATTTTATACATTCATTTAATTGAATTATGTATTTGAAATTCCAATTTGGGTTTTCTATCCCATATTTCCGCAACACGATAAAATAAATCATTATTCACATATAAGTTGCATCCACACGCGTTCCCTGCCCGGCCCGACTGCCTGATGCAGATGAATACCAGTGGTTGCATTGCAGGATCGAACCGGATGGAACGCGGCATGCCCGAAATTGTGGTCCCGGCCGGACGCCGCACAACCTCATACCCCTTTGCAGGAAACGGGAGCGGATACGCACCAGACCCGCCATAATCCCAAGGGGCCGCTGCTCCGTTACCCAGCCTCTTTGTCAGCCCCGACAGCAACAGGATTGGGAGAAGACGCTTCCACCGGCTTACGGCCCGGCGCCACACGGCGGAACCAGGCAAAAACGGGCCGCAGGCACACACACAGCATGATGAGTGCTGCCACATCGGCCGCCGCCGCCGCCCCCTCCAGATGCCAGGCCATCGTCATGCCATAGACCAGCGGCAGGTAGGTCAGGGTCACGATGATCCGGCCCTTCAGCACCTGCGAGATCTGTCCCATTACCGTCAGCAATGGCTCAAGGGGCACTACACCCAGCCCCAGTATGGCGCTGCCCAGCATCAGCATGATCAGGTGCTTTCCACCCTGCCAGTGCACATGGAGCATCCATGTCAGCAGGATGTTGCCCACCGCCATCGCCACCCCCATGAGCACGACCGAAAACCCGGCGATCATGGCAAACAGCTTGATCGTGACACGCTTGATCCCGTACCAGTCCTGCTTTTCACGCAGGCGGATGAATTCAGGGTAGAGGGCGGGCATCATGAGCTGCGCAGGCTTGGCGATCCCCTCGCCAATCTGGCGGGAAACGCGATAGACGGCCGCATCCGCCGGGCCAAGGATACCCCCCACCAGCAATGTGCCAAACTGGTTGAAGACCGAACCCAGCACATGGTTGAAACTGGTGGAAAGCGTGAAGCGCCAGATGCCGGGCGCATCCTCAGGTTTGAGGCGAGTAAACAGGCTGAAACGCAGGGACCCCCCGGCATGGCGCAGTTGCAGCCAGCCCAGCGTGGTGCCGCTTATGAACATGACGATCTGCGTGGCGCTCCACACAAGCAGGTAATAATCCAGCCCCATATGCCACATGAAGCCTATGCCCGAACCCACGGTACGGACCATGATGCCGGTCAGGTCGGTCAGCATTGTCAGCCAGAAGCAGTTACACAGGCGGAACACCCCGGCCGACCAGCTTATGTTCATGAACCACAGGGTCAGCATATAAGCGAATGCCGCCCCCTGGTCCGCTGCGGGCCAGCCCATATAGGTACCGAACAGCGCCACGCCCAGCGTGCCCACAAGCCACCCGACCCCGCCGCTGATGTAATCGGCCCGCATGCAGAATGCCAGCACGCGCGAAAACTGCGCCCGCCTGCCGTTGGTGAACGGGTCGGTGCCATAATGCAGTAGCGGCTGCCAAGACTGCAGGTGCGTCGCGGCCGATACCGCCGTGCCAAAGGTGGTGACAAGCATGAGCACACCGAACTGCTGCAGCCCCAGTGCGCGCACCGCCCAGGCGACATACACAAAGCTGCAGATCGCGTTCGTCGCCCGGCCAGCAATCAGGAAGCCGGTATTGCCGAATATACGCTTGAGCGCATCCCGTTCGTCAGTGGACATGAGTCATCACACGCGCAAAAACCCGCGCACGGGACAGAACCGGACACGTTCCTTTCAGGCAACTGGCGAAAATGATGGGCAAGCTCCTCTTGCTAAAGCCAGATACGACCATGACGGGCAAAGGGTGATCCACTCCCCCGTCATGCCTGTTCGCGCGGGCGCCCTACTGCGGCCTCCCCTCACGATTAGACCCCTGCTCCCCGCATTGCAACCTGCTGGCAACTGGACAGGCCGCAAGCGCCCAGCCAATCGCCATGAACATCCACCCGGCACTGGGCTGGGTCAGGAATGAACTGGTGGACTGCACGGGCCAGAACACGATGCCGCATATAATAGCCAGCATAAGCCGCTGCGGGTCGCGCATGGGTATGATCCCCGCGCATACCGCCTTCAGCCAGCATATGGCCAGGGCAATAAACAGGAGCATCGCAGGCACCCCGCCCATGGTCCCCATAAGCAGATAGTAGTTGTGCGGATGCAGGTTACACCCACCTGCACCGCCATAAGTGTCCTCCGCCACACCCAGCCATGGCAGGCCATGGAAATAGGCAGGGTCCGGGCAGGCATGGCGGAAGCCGTCAAAACCCAGACCCAGCCACGGATGGTGCCAGATCATGACCCCCGCGCGGATGAACAGCATGCCATAAGGGCTCTGGGCAAAGCCCTGCATGTGCATGAGAAAGTTCACAACCAGCTTGTGATAGGCCTGTGGCGCCAGCACCGGTGACAGCCCGATCCCGACCGCCCCCAGCAGCACCACCGCCACCACCCCGCCACGCAGGCGTGGCACCACGATCCCGACAGCCGCCATACCCGCCAGCAGGCAGAGCAGCGGCATGCGCTGGGCCACCAGCACCATTGTCAGCACCAGCCCCAGCAGCAAGCCCGCCGCCATGACCCGCCCGCGCACACCCTCACGCATGGCGAGCCGGATGGCGTAGGGAAAAAGTGTCGGCAGCCCGGTCATGACCAGCGCCTGCCCGGCGCGGGGCGCCCATAACGGCCCCAGCAGCGCCCCGTCTTCCCAGCGGCCATAGCCCATGAAGTTACGCCCGCACAGATATTGCTGCCAGCACCCGACCACCAGCCACAGCGCGATCGCCCCGTAAGCCCGGAGCAGCACGCCACGTATATGCGGATCAGGCAGAACCCAGTGCTGAAGTGCAGCGACAAAGACGAAATACCGCACCAGACATAATGCCTGCATCACTGCATGGGCCGTGCCCGTCATGGCGGAAGACAGCACGATGTCTCCCCACAGCAGTCCCGCCACAATCACCCATGCCTGACGGAGCCAGCACCAGTCGCGGCACATGATGCAATGGACGGCGAACAACACCGCAACGCCTGTCATGACGATTTCCGCAGGAGCCAGCGCGTACAGCAACAGCAGCGGCATCGGTATGACCAGTCCGGTCACAACCCGCCGCATCCACAGTTCAGCCTGTTGCATGCCCTGCCCCTTCCGGCCCCTGCCTGTCGCGCGATACCGTATAGAGGGTGTATCGCAGGAGGGCGGAAAACAAAACGAGTGAAAGAACGCCCCTGAACCAACCTGCCTTCTTCTGGCCTGAAAAGACCATATCCATCAGGTAATTATCGGCCGTTCCGCGCAGCACCCCGCCCGTATGGCAGGCCAATCGCCCTATTGACAGGACGCGTCCCAGCACGACAGTTCATATGCCCTGCCTGCACTGTCCGGCCCCACCATGTTTGCGGAAAACCACCATGACGACACCTTCCTACCATGCCGAATGGCTCCCGCATGCCCAGCCGGAAGCCGCGTCCTGCCATTCCACGTCTTATCCGGTGCGGTTGACGGATGGTTCCACGCTGGTCCTGCCGCTCCGTCCCCTCCCCGATGGGCAGAAGGCCATTGCGCTTCTCATGTCCAACCAGACGGATTTCATAGTCGAGCGTGAAATCATCCGGCTGCTGACCGCCATGGCACGGGAACTGGCCCCGGAGGTCATTGTCGGGGTGCCGACCATGGGGCTGGCCTATGCGCGGCCGGTGGCGGAAAACCTTGGCTTTGGCAACTACGTCGCGCTGGGGCACTCGCGCAAGTTCTGGTATGATGAAGACCTGTCGGAACCCCTGACCTCCTCCACCAGCCCGGACCTGAGCAAGCGGCTGTATCTGGACCCCGCGCTGATTGAGCGCGTGCAGGGCAAGCGCGTCCTGATCATGGATGACGTACTGAACACGGGCCGGACCGCGGCGGTTGCGACACGGCTCATGCATAAAGTTCAGGCTGAGGTTATCGGTATCGGGGCGGTACTGACGGAAGGCTGGGCATGGCAGGCCGAACTGCGCAAGATCAGGCAGGATACCCCCGCGCTGGTCCATGCCCTTGGCCACATCCCGCTATTTGAACGCGTTACGGATGGCTGGTGCCCTGTTGCCGGGAGTTAATGGCTGACTGAACGACCTTGGTTTTACCGAAGAGTAAAACTCTCTGAGGATGAAACCTATGATACAAAAGAAGATATAATGTCATTCGCCTGAATTCCGTAAGCGCACGATGAGCCTTCTGGAAGATCCCAATCGGATTACCCAAGCATTTCAGCAGCCTGCCGCGAAATAGATGGCAAAATTGGCTACCCGGGGTACCGTCTGTTCATGCACGCAGAAATTGGTCAACTAGCACGCGCCGGTCTGCCACTTTTCCATGTCGGAGCGGAAACGCAGCATGGGCGAGATGATGCCTGCCGCAAAGGCGGGACGATTGGCAATCGCCGGACGGCGGCCCCTCCGGTACTGACATGTTATTTCGGTCCATCCTTATTGAAATACGGTATTGTTGGCGCTGACATTATCTGACTGTCCGCTGGCATCGGTAACGCCACCCGTGCATCCACGGAATATGTTTCCGGTAATGACGTTAAAACCAACTCCGCTGCCAAGATAGACCGCCGACATGCTGGTTGAAGCGGACGGGGTGGCTCCAAGACAGAAATTCACACCATTGATTATGGTCGATCCCTCGTCTGCGCCATCCCCACGGACTGAAGGTTCTATCGCCACTCCATATTCATCGGCGGCTGCGCCCGAATGTCCGCATCCGATAATATCGCCGCCGATGACTTTCGTATCCTGCACGAAGGTCTGGAGGCATGCCTTGTAGGAACCTTCCATCTTCCCGCTCAGAAACTCGGCATGGCCCGCTCCGGAGAAACGTGAAGCTGTAAGGTAGACAATGGCATAAGGCTGGTTAAACCCGTAAAGCTGACACGAATTGCACTCCAGATGCACGAAATTGTCCGCCAGAATGGCCGATGAAGTGTCCTGCTTTCCCATGGCATTCACTTCGATCTCCAGCCGATCGCCATGAATGAATTGCGGGCAGGCCCCGATACCTGAACTGTTGGGACACGCAATATAGACGCCGATATTCGTCTGCTCGATGGTAGTATGTCGTATCCAGGCCGCAGCCATGAAATCGGTAAGTTTTATGCCGATGCCAGCACCCTGGGTTGCGTTAGGAAGCTGGCTATCAATCCGGCCATCCGAAACATTCAACACGTCTGCCCGCGTCGGGCAGTTTGAAATGGTACTGCACCCGCTATCCGAACCGTGCCCCCATATACCGACACCATCCAATGCTATCTGCTTTATGGATACATGGTCGATACTGTTATGCACGCCGGAGAACACTTCCACGCCGACATAGGGGTAGAAAATCTCCACATCATGAACACGGCAGAGCTGGCAATGCTGAATGTAGACGGCAGCCCCTGTCTGTGTGGAAGGCATACCTCGGTTGTTCATGATGATGCCCAGGTCACTGATACCACCACCGTACCAGTAGAGATCATTTGCATTAACCGGGGCATCGAAGCTGATAAGGTTCGCGCTTCCGGTCCCCGTTGCGATGATGGAAGTAGCGGTATTGGCCAGATTCCCGCTGCCCCACCCCCAACCTGCGCCACGCAGATAAACGCCGCCACAGGGTATCGAAACGCCAACGGAGGCAGATATGTTGTATTGCCCGGCAGGGAAATACAATGTTCCGCCTTTCCCCTGCGCACGCGCGCACAGCGCGTTTACCGCGTTCTGGATCAGGGGAGTGTCGTCAATATTACCATCACCCGGCGCACCAAAATCCTTGATGCTGACAGTATCCTCAAGCCGTAGCAGGAGCGTCCGCGCAACGGACTGCGCCCACGGTGGGGAATACTGGATAAGGGTGGAAAGCACGCAGGCTACGGTATTCTGGCAGGTGAAGGATGCAGCGGTAATCGCGCCATCCGTGATCGTGGGCGATGTCAGTTTCTGGCTGACAGAAGTGCCACCAGCAATTGCAGGCGTCGCAAGAGACTGATTTTCTGACTGCCCCCCTGATGCGTCAACTTTCGTTCCCATAAGTTCAGGAAGCGTAGAATTTCCCCATTTCAGGCCGCTCCCATCACCATTGGCATCGAGCTTTCTCGCCCACCAGTCCTGCCACTCCTTCGCCGTGGGAATATAGTTCTGGTGCCAGTTCGGAAAGGACTGCGCATGCGCCTGCATGGTCATGCCAGCAATACATAGGGTGGCCAGAAGGAAGCGTCTCATTATTCGGTTTCTCCGTCGCCCGGGCTTCCACCCAGAACGATTGCATTATGATAAGGACGCCTCCACCCAACCGGGCTTGTGCCAATGGCACGATGCCGACGCGGCTATCAGGCGTGCTGGCCAGAATATACTGGCTGTCCCGATTGGCTATATCGCGCGGAATCAACCCCGTGTTTTGCACGCCATTGAGGGTATTCGCGGGAGACAAATAGACGGGTGTAGGGCAGCTGGCTGCACTATCACCCACGGCAAAGCCACCGGGAAATGTCTCATTCACCGACCGGATGGGGCACCATTCATTACGCAACGCGGGCATGCCGCGCACCCTGATCCAGTCGGGCACATATTCTGCGCTATGCTGTTCCAGCACCTGATCAGCCTGCATGGCCTGCTGTCGCGCGCCTGCGCTGCCATGCTGCGCATCTGGGCAGCGATCTCTCCGCAGCCGGTCACGGCAATGGCGATCTCGGCTGCAAGGGCCCACGTGAACGCTTCACGGACCTGCTGACGCCAGTTGTCGATGGGCTGTGCATTGGAAACATACTGCACCTGCACACTGGCATGGTTGGTGCGGATGACAGGGCCAGTCGTGTCCGTCCCCGCCGTTCCTACGCCTTCCCCAAAGGGCATCCCCGTCCGGAATAACGCGTGCTGTGCTTCCCCGTCCATCGGTGGATGATGGAGCCGCTGGGCAGGCAGTACCTTGTGCACCCCCACGCAGTCAGATGGGCGTTGGAACTCGTACTGCCATTGCTGGTCGGTGCTGGGAGCACCGGTTCCAGTGACTGTGACGCCACTGATAGGCCGAGAATAACGTATCAAGGCACATTGGCCAGAACGCGCTGCAGGCGGTCGCCTCAGCAGATCCATCATCCAGTGACGTAATCGTGCTGCGCGTCCCCGCCCGCAATAGTGCCGCGTTGCACAGGTCGATCTGCGTAGTCACAGGCCGCGCCTTACTGGCCCTGCTTTTCGATCATCTTGGCGATGAAGCGGGGGTCGGACACACTGACGCGCTCGCCGACCTGCTTCTAGTATTCCGCCATTTTCTTTTCGGCAGCGGCATCTATCGGTTCCAGGTTTGAACTGGGGTTGCCACCATACTCGATGACTTCCCCCGCTTCCCTGATCTTGCCGCCGATGTAGCTGCGGGTAAGAACCTTGTATTTCGCCATGATGCGCCTCACGCCACGTAGTTGCGGGGATACGGGACGTTCGCGGGAACATCCAGGTTGATGCCAGCCGTGACCGTGCCTGCGTCAAGCGCCACGGATGCCGTGTAGGTCAGACGCATGTATCGGTACAGCGTGTTGGAGAATGCGGGCTTGGCGCGGACGAGAAATGGCGTGCGTTCGGTCAGCACGGAGAGATCAATGCCGGGGAACTCCTCAAGCGTGTCCCAGTCGGACCCGTCCTGCGAAATCTGCACGGCCACGTCCATCGTGGGATCAGGCGGAGCCGCAACCGTGACCGTGACCGTGGGCGCAGACGTGTAGCCCGCACCGCCAGCCGTAACCGTAAAGCCGGTGACAACACCGTTTTCCACCGTCACTGTGGCTTCGCCCCCCGCCCCCAGGATGCCACCGCAATCCCGGTAACTGCCCCGCCGGCTTCGGTGGCGGTTTCGGTACCAGCCAGGTGCCGTATTCAGCAAACACCTTGAACGGGCCAGTCGGGGCGGCACCTTCTGGTGGCACGGGTAAAAGCCAATTGCCTGCCGGAAATGGCCGTGACGATTCTCGATCTGCTGGAACAGACTCTCCGCAGCGGCTTCCTGTTCCCGAACCGTGACGGACAGCCTTACCGCAACGCGGCCTCGAACTACGGGCAGGTCATGCACCGGGTCGCGGCACACTGTGAGACCAGGGGGATTCCCTTCACCCGCTTCCGCATCCATGACCTCCGCCACGCCTTTGCCATCCGCTGGCTCAAGGCAGATGGTGACATCTACCGTCTGAGCCGCCATCTGGGCCACACATCGGTCAAGACGACTGAAATCTATCTGTCCGCCCTGACGGCGGATGAACTGGACCGGGTAATACATGTCGGCACAAAAGACGGCACAGAATACCCATGAATGTAGCGGTTTTTGTGCGGAGTAACATCTAGACGGCGGCGGAATACCTAGCTAAACAGACCTTATGGAGAGGTGGCCGAGCGGTTGAAGGCAGCGGTCTTGAAAACCGCCGTGCGTGTGAGCGTACCGTGGGTTCGAATCCCACCCTCTCCGCCAATCCAATTCCCGACTCTGCACTAATCCGTTTTAGAAGGCTGAGATTCCTGCCCTTCTGCCGGCATTCTCCGTGCTTACTGCTCCGCTTTCTTGCAGGCGTGAAAAAGCACGGAAATGGGCAAGGAGAGAATCCAACACAACGCCCCAGCACTGTCATATGTCGGCTGGACTGGCATGTATTGTGGTGACCTGCGCCACGGTTGCATGGTGCAGAAGTATAACCGGCACCCACCATAAATATACAAACCCACAAACAAATAAAAAAGCACCCGACCATACCGGCCGGATGCTTTTTCAATAAGTCATTCCGCTGCTTCTTTACAAAAAGAAGCGGGATGGGTCAGACCGCGCGGCGGTGACCACCACCAGAACGGTTGCCGCCGGGCCGACCGCCACCGGGGCGACCACCGGGACGGCCACCGCGCGCGCCCATGGGCGGACGGCCACCGCCGCCACCGGGGCGACCACCGCCACCACGACCACGGCCACCACCCAGAACGGGCGGGCGCATGGTCGAATTCTCGGCAGCTTCCGAATGGTAGGGATGCTCGGACACGACAGGAATGTTCTTGCCGATATTCTTTTCAATATCGCGCAGCCATGCCCGCTGTTCCGCATCACAGAGCGAGACGGCCCAGCCCTCACGCCCCGCGCGCGCCGTGCGGCCGATGCGGTGCACATAGCTTTCGGGCACGTTGGGCAGGTCGTAGTTGAACACGTGGGTCACGTCATCTACGTCGATGCCACGGGCCGCGATGTCGGTCGCCACCAGTACCTTCACATTGCCCGAACGGAAGCCGGACATGGCCCGCTCACGCGCGCCCTGTGACTTGTTGCCGTGGATGGCTTCCGCCGTAATGCCATGTTCGCTCAGGAAGGCCGCGACCTTGTTGGCTTCATGCTTCATCAGCGTGAACACCACGGCGCGCTCGACCTTGGGTGAATCGACCAGCAGCTTCAGCGCCTCGCGCTTGTTGCCCGTATCGACAAACATCACGGCCTGACGGATGCGGTCCACCGTGCTGGACGGGGGCGTCACCTGCACGGTGGCCGGATCACGCAGCAGCCCATGCGCCAGGTCGGAAATGGTCTTGGGCATGGTGGCCGAGAACAGCAGCGTCTGGCGGTCGGTCGGCAGGGCGGCAACAATCTTGCGGATATCACGCACGAAGCCCATGTCGAGCATGCGGTCCGCTTCATCAAGCACCAGCACTTCAAGCCCGGACAGATCGACATGGCCCTGACCCATCAGGTCAAGCAGGCGGCCGGGGGCGGCGACAAGCACGTCCACGCCACGACGCAGGGCCTCGATCTGGCGCCCCTGCCCCACGCCACCGAACACGACAGCATAGGTAAAGCGCATGTGGCGGGCATAGGATGCAAAGCTTTCCCCGATCTGGGAAGCCAGTTCGCGCGTGGGCGCCAGCACCAGCGCGCGCGCGCCCTTGGGGTTGGCGCGTCCCTTCTCCCGCAGCAGGCGGTCAAGGATGGGCAGCGCGAAAGCCGCGGTCTTGCCCGTGCCGGTCTGTGCAAGACCAAGCAGGTCACGCCCCTGCAGCAGGTAGGGAATGGCCCCGGCCTGAATGGGGGTCGGGGTGGCGTAGCCTTCCTCGTCCAGAGCGCGCAGCAGCGGCTCCGCAAGATGAAGATCGGCAAACGTTGTCATGAATGGCGCCTCCTGGCGCGAAAAAACGGGGCCGCAGGCCGTGCAGCAGGCAGCATGCCCGGATAGCGAACCAACAGACATACCCGGCACCGGACCCGTATTGGCCGGGGGCGCGTATTCTGTCGTCGCAAGGATATCATGTGAAAAATAAAGGCCGGTCCAGTCTGCGTTTCTGCATGTCCCCCGCGTCAAGGACATGCGCAATCAAACCAGCAAAAGGAACAGGCGCGGTCCGCTCCCAAGCGCGATGCTGTACTGCGTTGTGGGGGTAACCGCAAGCATTTTCGTGCAGGCGGCCCCCTATTGCATGTTTTTACCGCGTTCAGGCCGCAGGGAAACGGTCGGTCAGGATGACTTCGCTATCGGGCAGCTTGCCCACGCGCGGCAGGGCGGCTTCCGTCCCCTTGCCGATCACGACGAACATCGCCACCACGTGGTTCTCGGGCAGGTTGATCAGGCGACCCACGGCGTCATAATCAAAGCCGTCCATCGGGCAGGACTGGTAGCCCATGGCCGTTGCCGCCAGCATCAGGGTCTGGCCCGCCAGCCCGCAGCTACGCATGGTCTCGTCCTGCTGGACCCATTCGCGGCCTTCGTAATAGCTCTTTATCAGCCCGGCCATGCGTTCCTTCACATCGTCGGGCGCGCCGTTGAAATAACGGGTGGGATTATCCTTCCATGCATCGCGGTCGGCACAGATCACGACCAGCGCGGAAGCATCGGTCACATGCGCCTGATCCCATGCCACCTTGCGCAGTTCGCGCCGCAGTTCAGGATCACGGACCACCACGAAGCGGCAATGCTGGATATTGAAGGCGGAAGGCGCCATCCGCGCGGCCGAAAGCATGGTGTGCAGTTCGGCATCGCTGATCCGGTGGTTCGGGTCATAGGCGCGTATGGCACGCCGGTTCCGGATGGCCTCAAGAGTATCCATTATCGCATCTCCCCACCGTGGCGTTCTTATGTCCGGGGGGTATCCTTGCGCCGCAACAGAAACAGCGCCTGCTCCCCGAATAGGTTGGCCAGCCGGATCGACCGCCGCCACGGTGCGCGCTCGCCGTCTTCATCCACAGCCATCCATTGCTGGACAACATAACCCTCATCCCGGCACAGCGTCAAAAAGTCGAGGATCGTGCACGGGTGGATGTTGGGCGTGTCGTACCACGGCGTATTCCATACGGTGGTCATGGGCATGCGCCCGCGCAGGAGCATCTGCACCCGCAGCCGCCAGTGCCCGAAATTGGGAAAGGACACGATGGCGTACCGCCCGATGCGCAGCATCTGGCGCAGCACCGCGCGCGGGCGCTCCACGGCCTGGAGCGTGCGTTGCAGCACTACATAGTCAAATGCGTTATCCGGGTAATGCACGAGGTCATGGTCCGCATCGCCATGCATGACCGGCAGGCCATGCGCCACCGCGTGCGTCACCTCCTTCATGTCGATCTCGATGCCACGGGCGTCACACCCGCTATTGCGGAACAGGTAGTCCAGCAGCGCGCCGTCGCCACAGCCCACATCCAGCACGCGCGTTCGGGGGCGGATCATCCCGGCGATCAGCCGCTGGTCAAGGCGCATGGTCAGGCAATCCCGGCATGTTCGGCAGCTCCCGCCAGGAAGCCGCGGATGGTACGATCAAAGTCCGGCTCATCAAGCAGGAAGGCGTCATGCCCCTTGTCACTGTCGATCTCGACAAAGGACACATTCGCCGCCACCCGGTTGAGCGCGCGCGCCACAAGCCGCGCCTGCGATGTGGGGAACAGCCAGTCGGACGAAAACGAGATGATGCAGAACCGCGTGCGCGTACCGGCAAAGGGACGCGACATGTCGCCATCATGCTCCGCGCCCAGATCGAAATAATCCATGGCGCGCGTGATGGTCAGGTAGGAATTGGCATCAAAGCGCCGCACGAAGGAGGAGCCCTGGTGGCGCAGGTAACTCTCCACCTCGAACATCTCGCCAAACAGGGCGCCCGGCACCCCGCCCCGCCCTGGTTCCTGACGCACGCGACGGCCGAATTTGCGCGTAAGGGCCGCTTCGGACATATAGGTGATGTGCGCCATCATGCGCGCGACCGCCAGCCCACGGGCCGGGACCTCGTTACATTCCCAGTACCGCCCGCCATGCCATTGCGGGTCCGCGAAGATGGCCTGCCGACTGACTTCGTTGAATGCAATGTTCTGCGCGGAATGGAAGGGCGAGGTGGCAATCGGCATGGCCGCGAACACGCAGTCGGGATAGGTCGCGGTCCATTCCAGCACCTGCATCCCCCCCATGGACCCACCAACCACGGCCAGCAGCCGCCTGATGCCCAGATGGTCGATCAGCAGCTTCTGGGCGCGCACCATGTCGCGGATGGTAATGGCGGGGAACGCGGTGCCCCATGGTTCCTCCACCCCGTCCTCGCGCCGGTGCAGGCTGCGCGGGCCGGTCGAACCCATGCAGCCACCCAGTACGTTGGCGCAGATGACGAAGAACCTGTCGGTATCAATGGGCAGGCCGGGGCCGACCATGCGGCTCCACCAGCCCGGCTTGCCTGTCAGCGGGTGGGGATCGGCCACGTACTGGTCGCCCGTCAGCGCGTGGCAGACCAGTATGGCGTTGTCCCGCCTGGCGGACAGCGTGCCATAGGTGCGATAGGCCACATCCACCGGCGCCAGATGGAAACCGCAGTCCAGATGCAGTCCATCCGGAAAGGTCACATGCTGGTGCGACAGGTTATTGACTGAAACGGTCTGGTCCATTCTGTATCCGGCATTGCGTCGACAGGGACGATAAAAACTACAGGCTGGCGACCGGCCCGCCGCGTGGCCCGCCTGCTGGCACAGCGTATGACATTACAGACCTATACATGCAAGGTTCATGGCCATGTCAGCAAATCCGGCCCCTTGCATCAGAACTGCTCCACCCTGCCCACGCCATCAATGGCCTTGATCATCTGCGCCACGCGCGGGGTCACGCGGTAACGATCGGCCAAGGTCAGTTCCACATCGCGCGTCTCGGCCACCGATGGCAGCAGGATGACCCGCCCGCGCCCGCCACCAATGCCGTGCAGCACGTCACGGATCGGCTCGAGGGCCTCGGCCTGATCGAACCAGATGCGCAGTTCCGCCGCCGCTTCCGCCGCCGCCTGCTCCAGTTCCATCACATCGGACGCGGTAATGCGCAGGGCCTCGCCTTCCAGCTTGAGGTCAGCACTCACCACCACCGCATTGCCCGCCGCAAGGATCTCGCGTGAGCGGGACAGCACCTCGGAGAAGAAGGTGACCTCACACCCGCCACTGGCGTCGGACAGGCGCACCCATGCCATCTTGTTGCCGGTGCGCGTGGGGCGTTCCTTGCGGTCCACCACGCAGCCCGCGATCTTGACGCGGCCAATCCCGGCCTGTGCCGCCGCCTCCAGCCCCGTGGCGCGCACCACGCCCAGACGGCGCATGAGCGGGCCGTAGGAATCCAGCGGGTGGCCGGTCAGGTGGAAACCTATGGCATCGGCTTCCATGTTCAGCCGCTCGAATTCAGGCCAGTCGGGCGTGCGCGGCAGGCGCAGCGGTTCGCGCTGGGCAGGCAGGTCGCCCCCACCGCCAAACAGGCCGATCTGACCGCTGGCGGCCTCCTGCGCGTTGGCCTGCGCGCGGCGCATCACGGTTTCCGCCGCCCCGCAGGCCTGCGCGCGGTTGGGCAGGATCGTATCGAACGCCCCCGCGCGGGCCAGGTTTTCAAGCTGCATCTTGTTGACCTGCTTGGAGTCAAGCCGGGCGGCCAGATCCTCCAGATCCCTGAAGGGCCGGTCGCCACGCACCGCCACCAGTGACTGCATGGCGCTCAGCCCGACCTTTTTCACCGCGGCCAGTGCGTAGCGGATGCCGTAGGTCTGGCCATCGGGCATCTTTTCAACCGTGAAATCCGCACCCGACGCATTGATGTCGGGCGGCAGCAGGGGAATACCCAGCCGGTCGGCTTCCTGCCGCAGGCCAGCCAGCTTGTCGGTCTTTTCACGGGCCAGCGACATACACGCGGCAATGAAGGCCACCGGGTGGTTCGCCTTCATCCACGCGGTCTGGTACGACACCAGCGCATAGGCGGCGGCGTGGGATTTGTTGAACCCGTAATCGGCGAACTTGGCCATGAGGTCGAACACCTCGGCCGCCTTTTCGCGCTCGATCCCGCGCTTCATCGCCCCTTCGGTAAAGATCTCGCGCTGGCGGTCCATCTCCGCGCGGATCTTCTTGCCCATGGCGCGCCGCAGCAGGTCCGCCCCGCCAAGGCTGTAGCCCGCCATCTTCTGGGCGATCTGCATCACCTGTTCCTGATAGACCATGATGCCATAGGTCTCTTCGAGGATATCGCGGATTTCCTCGTGCGGGGGTTCCCAGGCCTCCCCATGCTTGCGGCGGCAGTAATCGGGAATATTGGCCATGGGGCCGGGGCGGTACAGCGCCACGGCGGCGATCAGGTCCTCCAGCCGGGTCGGGCGCATCTGCTTGAGGACATCACGCATCCCCGCGCCTTCAAACTGGAACACGCCGCCGGTGTCGCCGCGCGCCAGCATGTCATAGGTCAGTTCGTCATCCAGCGGCAGGGCGGACAGATCCACCTCTATGCCCATGCCATGGAGGAATTTCACCGCGCGCTGCAGGATGGTGAGCGTGGTCAGGCCAAGGAAGTCGAATTTGACCAGCCCCGCCTGCTCCACGAACTTCATGTTGTACTGCGTGACCAGCATCTCGCTTTTCGGGTCACGGTACAGCGGCACCAGTTCCACAAGCTGGCGGTCACCAATCACCACGCCCGCCGCATGCGTGCTGGCATGGCGGAACAGGCCCTCGAGCTGCTGGCCGATTTCCAGCAGGCGGCGGATGGCCTCGTCCTCGTCGCGCATTTCCTGCAGGCGGGGCTCCCCCTCGATCGCGGCCTTGAGCGTGACCGGCTGCGCGGGGTTGTTGGGGATCAGTTCCGCCACGCGGTTGACCATGCCATAGGGCAGGCCCAGCACACGCCCGACATCGCGCACGGCGGCGCGGGCCTGCAGCTTGCCGAACGTAATGATCTGGGCCACGCGGTCCGGCCCGTATTCCTGCCGGACGTAACGGATCACCTCGTCACGCCGGTCCTGACAGAAATCGATATCAAAGTCAGGCATCGACACGCGTTCGGGGTTCAGGAACCGCTCGAACAGCAGGTTGAAGGGAATGGGGTCGATATCGGTAATGGTCAGCGCCCACGCGGCCAGCGACCCCGCGCCGGACCCACGCCCCGGCCCCACGGGAATGTCATGCGCCTTGGCCCACTGGATGAAGTCGGCCACGATCATGAAATATCCGGGGAAACCCATCTGCGCGATGATGTCCAGCTCAAAGGCGAGCCGTTCCTCGTATGTGCGCCGCGTCTCCTCATCCACGTCCATGCGCGACAGGCGGCGTGCAAGGCCGGTTATGGCCATGTGCCGCAGGGTCTGTTCCTCGGTCTGGCCTTCCTCCACCTTCGGGCAGACAGGCAGCAGGGGCTTGCGCGTTTCAACCTGCACCGCGCAGCGCCGCGCAATGTCCAGCGTGTTGTCACAGGCTTCCGGCAGGTCGGCAAAGAGTTCGCGCATGACCTCCGGCGGCTTGAACCAGTGTTCGGGGGTAACGCGCCAGCGGTCGCGTTCGGCCATGGTGCGGCCCTGCGCGATGCACAGCAGCGCGTCATGTGCTTCGTACATGTCCGGGCGGGGGAAAAAACACTCATTCGTGGCCACCAGCGGCAGGCCCATGCGGTCGGCCATGGCGATCATGCCCGGCTCCACCGCCTGTTCCGCCGCGCGGCCGTGGCGGTGCAGTTCCACCGCCATGCTGTCACCATAGGCCTCATGCAGCCGGGCCATGAGGCGGGCGGCTTCGCGTTCCTGCCCTTCGGCCAGCATGTTGAACAGCGGCCCCCGGCTGCCGCCCGTCAGCAGGAACAGGCCCGCGGCATGTTCGCACAGCAGGTCGAGGCTTACGGTCGGCTCATCCGTTTCATGCTGGAGAAAACCCGCGGAGGACAGGATCTGCAGGTTGGCCAGCCCCTGCGCATCACGCGCCAGCAGCACGACCGGCTCGGCCGGGGTGCCGGGCTTGTCGCTGCGCGCCGGCAGGGCGATCTGGCAGCCGATGATGGGCTGCACCCCCTTCTTGCCGCAGTACTGCGAGAATTCCAGCGCGCCGAACATGTTGCCGGTATCGGTAATCGCGACGGCGGGCATGCGCATGTCATGCGCCAGCGCCACCAGTTCGGGCACGCGGATGGCCCCCTGGCTGAGGGAATAGGCGGAATGGACGCGCAGGTGGATGAAATCGGCATGGGACATGGCCCCACTCTACCGCAGGGTGGCGGCGGATTGCACTACCCGCCGCGCACGTCCCCTTCCGTCCCATGCAGCGGCACGACCAGCCCGTCACGCAGGGTGACGATACGGTCCATGCGGCGGGCAAGGTCCATGTTATGGGTCGCGATCAGCGCGGCCACGCCATGGGCGCGCACCGTCTCCAGCAGCGCATCGAACACGGCGTCGGATGTGTTGACATCCAGATTGCCCGTCGGTTCATCGGCCAGCAGCACATGGGGCCGGTTGGCCAGCGCGCGCGCAATGGCCACGCGCTGCTTTTCCCCGCCCGAAAGCTTGCCCGGCAGGTGTTCCAGCCGGTGGCCCAGCCCGAACGCGCCCAGCAGTTCATCGGCCCGTACCCGTGCATCACGCCGGGGCACACCTGCAATCATCTGCGGCAGCATGACGTTTTCCCGCGCGCTGAATTCCGCCAGCAGGTGATGGAACTGGTACACGAACCCGATCCGGTCGCGACGAAGCTGCGTGCGCTCCCGGTCCGCCAGCGCGCCCGCATCCTGCCCCGCCAGCATGACACACCCGGCATCGGGTTTTTCCAGCAGTCCCGCCAGGTGCAGGAGCGTGGACTTGCCCGTGCCCGACGGGGCGACCAGCGCCACGATCTCGCCGGGGTGGAGGGTCAGGTCCGCCCCGCGCAGCACATCAAGCGTTTCCTCGCCGCTGATATAGCGCCGCGCCACGCCATCAAGGCGCAGCGGGGGGGCGTTGATCATCTCACTCATGGCGCAGGGCCTCCACCGGGTCGGTTCGCGCGGCCCGCCATGATGGGTAGAGCGTGGCCAGCAGCGACAGCGCAAGCGCCATCGCGATCACCTCCGCCACCTGCGACCAGATCAGCTTGGCGGGCAGGTGTTCGAGGTAATACACCTCGGCATTGAACAGGTCGGTGCCGGTGATGCGCTGCAGGAGCTGGCGGATACGCTCGATATTCAGGCAGAACACAATGCCCAGCCCGGTGCCGACAAACGTGCCCGTAACCCCGACCGATGCCCCGCACATGAGGAAGATGCGCATGATCGCGCCCCGCGTGGCCCCCAGCGTGCGCAGCACGGCAATATCCGCGCTCTTGTCCTTTACCATCATGATGAGCGAGGAAATCACGTTGAACGCCGCGACAAGGATGATCAGCGTCAGGATCAGGAACATCACGTTCTGTTCCACCTGCACCGCGCCGAAAAAGGCATTGTTGCTCTGCGTCCAGTCCATGACACGGACATCACCGTGCATGACCTTTTCAATGGCCTGACGGACCGGAATGACGTTTTCCGCATCCCGCGTCATGACCTGCACCTGCGTCACCTGCCCCGGCAACTGGAAATAGACCTGTGCCGCATGCAGGGGCAGGAAGACGTAGCCCGCGTTGTAGTCATTCACCCCGGCGTCAAAAATCCCCACCACGCGATAGGCGCGCACGCGCGGCATGGTGCCAAATGCCGTGGCCGCCCCCTGGGGCGAGACGAGCGTGAGCCTGCCGCCCACGGTCAGCCCCGCGCGTTCGGCCAGCGTGGTGCCGACGATGATGGTGTCGTCATCCCCAAAATCATCCATCGACCCGGCAACAAGGTTGTCACTGACCTCGTGCAGGCCGATCAGGTCGTTGCGGGTCATGCCCCGCACCAGCCCGCCCGCATTGTAATTGCCGGAATTGAGCAGTACCTGCGATTCCACCAGCGGCGCGGCCGAGACCACGCCGGGCACGCTGCGCACATGGGCCGCCACATCATCATAATCACTGATGGTGCGCGAAATGCCGTAAACGCTCAGATCCCCATTCAGGCCAAGGATGCGCCCCAGCAGGTCGGCCTTGAACCCGTTCATGACCGACATGACGATGATGAGCGTCGCCACGCCAAGCGCGATCCCCACAAGCGAGAAGATCGCGATGACGGAAACGAACCGCTCCCCGCGCCGGGCATGCAGGTAGCGCCCGGCGACCATCCGCTCGAAGGGACCGAACATCAGCCCTGCGTTTTCATGACAAGGGCCAGCGCATCTTCAGGCGTGGCCTCGGTGCGCTCGCCCGTGCGGCGGTTCTTGATCTCGACCTTGCCTTCCTTCGCGCCACGGGGGCCGACAATAAGCTGCCACGGGTGGCCCATCAGGTCCGCATCGGCAAACTTGGCGCCCGCGCGTTCGGCGCGGTCATCATACAGGAAATGCTCGGGCGCTGCCGCGTACAGCTTCTCGCACAGGGCGTCACACGTGCTGTCGCCGCTCTTGAGGTTGATGATCACGGCGCGGAAGGGAGCGACGGTTTCCGGCCAGATGATGCCGCCTTCATCATGGCTGGCCTCGATGATTGCGGCGACAAGGCGGGAGACGCCAATGCCGTAAGACCCCATTTCCGGATAAAGCGGCGCGCCATCCGGGCCGCTGACGGTAATGTCCATGGATTCGGTGTATTTGCGGCCGAAGTTGAAGATATGCCCGACCTCGATGCCGCGCCCCTCGCGCTGGCGTTCGGCAGGTACCTTCGCCCATGCCTCCGCGTCATGCATTTCGTCCGTCGCGGCATAGAACGATGTCATGCCGGTGAAGAACTTTTCGAGCGACCCGCGGTCGTGGATATCCACATCTTCACCCAGCCAGTCCTGTTCCTCCAGCGCGCTGTCAAAGAACACGCCACTTTCCCCCGTGGGGGCGAGGATCAGGAATTCATGGCTCAGCTCGCCCCCGATCGGCCCGGTATCGGCGCGCATCGGGATCGCGCGCACGCCCAGGCGCTGGAACGTACGCAGGTAGGCCAGCATCATCCGGCGGTAGGTATCGACCGAGGAGTCATGGTCCAGATCAAAGCTGTACGCATCCTTCATGTAGAATTCGCGCCCGCGCATCACCCCGAAACGGGGGCGCACCTCATCACGGAACTTCCACTGGATGTGGTAGAGAACCTGCGGCAGTTCCTTGTAGGACTTGATGATCTGGCCAAACAGGTCGGTAATCATTTCCTCATTGGTCGGCCCGTACAGCATGTCACGCTCGTGGCGGTCACGGATACGCAGCATTTCCGGGCCGTAAGCGTCATAACGCCCCGAACGCTTCCACAGCTCAGCGGACTGCAGGGTGGGCATGAGCAGTTCCTGGGCGCCTACAGCATCCTGTTCCTCACGCACGATGTCCGCGATGTTGCGCAGGACCCGCAGCCCGGCCGGCAACCAGGCATAGATGCCCGCGGCTGTCTGGCGAATCAGGCCCGCACGCAGCATGAGCCGGTGCGAGGTGATCTGGGCCTCGGCCGGATTTTCCTTGAGGGTAGGCAGAAAACTGCGGGACAGACGCATATCCGTATGAACCTTGAAGTAGGGGAACCAGTAATGCGACGGACCCTAAACCAATCGGAACCGGCGTGGAATGGGGCATGTGCGGCAGCGGCAGCCGCGCCACACCAAAGCGTGATGGCCACCCTCCCCCTCAGCGTAAACATCCGCGTGAGGGGGAGTAGCCGCCCCACCATGGCGGGGCTAGTGTGCCCGGGCAAATCTGGTTGCATCAAAAGACGCCGGGTTTAGGGAAAACGTTCCAAATAAAAATGGCAGGAAACGGTCAACCGCTTCCTGCCATAATCATTTTCAGCCCTGTGCGCAGTGATTACACGCGCAGCAGGTGCACATCCACCAGCGGGCGCTTCTGCAGCTTGCGGCCCAGCGCGCGGCGCAGGGCGGTTTTCGCAGCCTCGCGGAAGGTCGCGTCGTTCACGCGCAGTTCATCAGGAATTTCATCCAGCGCATTGCCGAATTCTTCCGTAATGCGCAGCGTTTCCGGGTCTTCCATATCCAGCAGGCCGGGGGCGCTGACCTTCGGATCACCAATCAGGTAGCCTTCGTCATCCACGGCAAAGCTGCCCAGCACCATGCCATTGAACAGCATGCGGCGCCGGGCCGACAGCACGCCACCATTCATGGGCAGGATACGGCCACCATCAAGCACCAGCCGCCCGGTCGGCGCGGTATCGCCCACCTCCACGCCATTGGCGCGGATATCAAGGATGTCGCCATCCTCCAGCAGCACCGGCTCGATATCGAGTTCCTGCGCGATGGCGGCGTTGGCGGTCAGGTGACGCCATTCCCCATGCACGGGAATAAGGTAACGCGGGCGCACGAGATCATACAGCTTGCGCACGTCACCACCCGTTGCATGGCCCGAGACATGCACCAGATGGTCCTTGTCCGTAATCACCTGCACGCCACGGCGGGTCAGGTTGTCCTGCACCTGAATCACGGCCTGCTCGTTACCGGGAATCATGCGGCTGCTGTAGATGACCGTATCATTCTCACCCAGCGAGATGTTGGGGTGGGTATCCGATGCAATGCGCGACAGGGCCGAACGCGGCTCACCCTGACTGCCGGTTACGATCAGGAGAATCTGGTCGTCATGGACGGAATTCGCCTCCTGCTCGGACAGGAACTGCGGCACGTCGGACAGGTAGCCACATTCACGCGCCGCGACCTCCAGGTTACGCAGGCTGCGCCCCACGACGGCCACCTTGCGCCCCGCCGCCTGCGCGGCCTTGGCCAGCGTCTCGACACGCGCGACGTTACTGGCGAAGCATGTCACCGCGATCCGCCCCTCCAGCGAGGCGATCAGCCGTGTCATTTCACGCCGCACATCCGCTTCCGACGCGGAAGGCCCCTCGGTCCGGACATTGGTGCTGTCACACACCATGGCCAGCACGCCCTCGCGCCCCAGCGCAGCAAAGGTCTCGAGGTCGGTCGGCGGGCCGACCTGCGGGTCGGGGTCGATCTTCCAGTCACCCGTATGGATGATGATGCCCTGCGGCGTACGCAGCACCAGTGACTGTGATTCCGGCACCGAATGGGTCACGGAAATGAAGCGCAGGTCGAACGGCCCCACGGTAAAGGCGCTGCCCGGCGCAACCACATGGATCGGCACCTGCTGGAGCAGTTGCGCCTCACCCAGCTTGCGGCGCAGGACGGCGGCGGCAAACGGCGTGACATAAACCGGGCAGCCAAGCTGCGGCCACAGATGGGCGATGGCGCCCAGATGGTCCTCATGCGCATGGGTGACCACAAGCCCGGCCAGCGCCTTTTTACGCTCGGCAATGAAAACCGGGTCCGGCAGCAGGATTTCGGCTTCCGGCGTGTCGTTGCCGCTGAAGCCGATACCGCAATCCACCGCCAGCCATGCCTCCCCCTGCCGGTAGAGGTTGAGGTTCATACCAATTTCGCCTGTTCCGCCCAGCGGAAGGAATGAAACGCCTGTTATATCATTCATCAAGAAGTCCTGTTTGTGTTGATCTGCTTTGATATGGATTCGAAAAAATGGACGCGGAACGCCTGCTCCGTGTCGAATTGCATGCCCTGTTGTCAGCCCGCTCGGGCCAGTAATCCTGTTTGTCGCCAGCATATTGCCAGCGTGTGGCCTGCCGTGCGCGGTGGACCCGGCTCACTTCCCCATGCCCCACCTGATGGATCGGATGGCTGGAAATGGCGCTCAACACCACGCGGGCCGACAGGCCAGCGTTATGAATTCTCGCATGGGATTATCATGTAATCCCGCGAACTTAAAACTCTTTCCGTGACCGGCCCCGATTATTCTTACCCTCCGGGGGCCAGCAGCACTTCCCCCGTAACCACGCGCCGCAGGCCCGATGGTGTCTGCAAAAGCAGGATTCCGTCATCCGCCAGACCATAAAAAGTCCCACTGAACTGCTGGTTTCCCGCCCTTACGCCGATCGTCGTACCAACCGGATGCGCGCGCTCAAGCCATGCATGACGGATCACATCAAACCCGCCGGTCGTATAACGATGCAGCCATGTATCGAGTTCGCGCAGCACGGCCCGCGCCATCTCCTGTGGTGTCGGAGCATCCGGCACGCCATCCGCCAGGCAGGCCAGTTCGCGCCCCTCGATCCGTGGGGCGCGCGCCAGATTGACGCCAATCCCGATCACCTGCCACGCCATGTTCGCCACGGCGCCGGTCTCGATCAGGATACCCGCCATCTTGCGGCCAGCCAGCAGCAGGTCATTGGGCCATTTCAGTTCCAGCGCATCATCGGTGGGCAGGAAACGGGCCACGGCCCCATACAGCGCCAGCCCGGCAATGAAGGGCCACAGCCCCACCGGCACGCCAGCCCCCTGCCCCGTCAGCATGATGGACAGCGCAAGGTTGCCGCCCGGATCGGTCCACTCCCGCCCCCGGCTGCCACGCCCGGCTGTCTGTTCCAGCGCGAGGATCGCGACACCATTCGCGCCCTCACCCGCTTCCAGCCGGGCCTTGCATAGGTCGGAGGTTGATCCCAGCCGGTCATACACCTCCATCCGCCATCCCTCCCCCTGTTCACGGGGAAGCTGGAAGATGGCGGGAGCGACCGGGATATCTGTCATACGTTACCTGAACAATGCGGCGGCGGCGGCCTGTGCTGCGGATGAAACGGGACCAAGCCCCACCACGAAGAACACGGTCACCAGCCCCATCCCGACCGATACGAACGAGACGGAAACAGGCGAACGGTCTAGTGCGGGCTCGGCCGCATCAAAGAACATGACCTTGACGATGCGGATGTAATAATACGCCCCGATCACGCTGCTGATGATACCGATTGCCGCCAGCCCGTAAAGCTGTGCATTGATCGCGGCATAGAACACCATCAGCTTGCCAAAGAAACCGGCCAGCGGTGGCGCGCCCGCCATGCTGAACATGAACACCGCCATGGCCAGCGCCATGCCCGGGTCCGTGCGGCCCAGACCGGCCAGGTCACTGATGCGCGAGACTTCCCGCCCCTTGCGGCGCATCGCCACAATGCCGGCAAACGCCCCGACATTCATGAACAGGTAGGTGACAAGATAGACCAGCGTGCCCCGCGTGCCTTCCGCCGTGCCCGCGGCCATGCCGATCATGGCGTAGCCCATGTGCCCGATGGAGGAATAGGCCATGAGCCGCTTGATGTTCACCTGCGGAATGGCGGCCAGCGAACCGAACACCATGGACGCGGCGGACACCACCTCGATCAGCAACTGCCACTGCGGCGTCATGCTGCCAAAGGGACCGGCCATGACCCGTAGCAGGACCGCGAAGGCCGCGATCTTGGGCGCACCGGCCATGTAGGAGGTAACCGGCGTCGGCGCACCCTGATAGACATCGGGCGTCCACATATGGAACGGCACCATGGACAGCTTGAAGCACAGCCCCACCAGCACGAACACGATACCAACCATAAGCCCGGCGGGCAGCACGGCGCTGCCGCGCACGGCCTGCTGCAGCCCGGCATATTCCAGCGTCCCGGCAAAGCCGTAAGCCAGCGAAATGCCATAAAGCAGGATGCCCGAGGCCAGTGAGCCAAGCACGAAATACTTGAGCCCCGCCTCCGCCGCCGTAACCCGGTCCCGCGCGAAGGCGCACAGGATGTAGATGGACAGCGAGGACAGTTCCAGCCCGACAAACAGCGTCATGAGGTTGCCCGACGATGCCATGATCATGGTCCCCAGTGTGGAGAACAGGATCAGGATGGGGAATTCGAACTTGTCGATCTCCATTTCCCGCGCGTAACCCACGCTCAGCACCAGCGACAGCGCCGCGCCGGACAGGCTCAGCACCTTCATGAAGCGGGCAAAGCCGTCATTGATGAAGACATGGCTGTAACCGGTGCCATCAGGCGACATGACGACAAGGATGCCGGTGACGACAAGCGCCAGCAGCGTCATCATCGTGCACGAGAAGAAGGCCTGCCCGCGCTTCTGCATCACCCCGGCAAGCAGGATGGCCAGCCCGGACAGGGCCAGCACGATTTCGGGCAGAGCAAGTGTCCAGTTCATTGGTAGTGGCCCTGACATCCTTGGGGTTAGCGGGAAAACAGCATGGTGGAGAGAAGAACCACCAGGCCGATCAACATGGAAAAGGCATAAACCGCGATGGAGCCGGTCTGGACACGCACGGCCTGCCCGGCCGTGCCCGCGGTCAGGCGGGCCAGCCCTTCGGGTATGCCCTCGACCACGCCTTCATCCGCGCCTTTCCACAGCACGCGCGCCAGCGCACGGTAGGGACGGATGATGATGGCGTCATACAGCTCATCAAAATACCATTTGTTCAGCAGGAACAGGTAAAGCGGGCGCAGGCTGCGGGCCATCGCCGCCGGAATGCCGGGGCTGGCGATGTAGCATACATAGGCCACGGCAATGCCCAGCACGGCGGCGAAGGTGGGCACCAGTGCAATGAACCCCGGTGTCTGCTCAAGCCGGGCAATCACATCGTGGCCGGGAACACTGGCAATCGCCCCGTTCCAGAACACGGCCTGGCGCGCGCCCACATATAGCGGCTCGAGTACCAGCCCCGCCACGACCGCGCCAAAGGCCAGCAGGATGACCGGCAGCAGCATGGAGGGCGGGCTTTCATGCGCGCCCTCATACAGGTGCGCGTCCCGGGGTTTGCCATGGAAGACCAGGAAGATCAGCCGCCAGCTATACAGCGCGGTCAGGAACGCGGTGACGCAGCCCATGACCCAGCCATAATGGCCCATGGCGCTATCGGACATCCACGCGGCCTCAAGGATCGCGTCCTTCGACCAGTAACCCGCGAACGGGAAGATACCGGCCAGGGCAAGGCTGCCGATCCACATGGCGGCATAGGTCAGCGGGATCTTGCGCCACAGCCCGCCCATGCGGAACATGTCCTGTTCATCATGCACGGCGTGGATCACGCAGCCCGCGCCCAGAAACAGCAGCGCCTTGAAGAACGCATGCGTGGTCAGGTGGAACATGGAGGCCTGATAGGCCCCGACCCCGACCGCCACGAACATGTAGCCAAGCTGCGAACAGGTGGAATAGGCGATGGTGCGCTTGATGTCCGGCTGCACCAGCCCGACCGTGGCGGCAAAGAAGCTGGTCGTGCCGCCAACCAGCACGATCAGGTCACGCGTAACGGGCGCAAGCCCCAGCAGCGGCGACATGCGCACCATCAGGAAGACACCGGCCGTGACCATCGTGGCCGCATGGATCAGGGCGGAAACCGGGGTCGGTCCCTCCATCGCGTCGGGCAGCCATGTATGCAGCAGCAACTGGGCCGACTTGCCCATCGCGCCGATAAACAGCAGCGTCGCAATCACTTCCAGCAGCGGATGCGTGCCGAAAAGCTGGAACGTATCATTCACATGGGCGGGAATGGCCGCGAAAATATCATCATACGACACGCTGCCCAGCCGGATGAAGATGAGCGAGATGCCGACCAGGAAGAACAGGTCCGCCACGCGGTTGACGACAAACGCCTTGATCGCGGCCCGGGCGGCGGCAGGACGGTCATACCAGTACCCGATAAGCAGGTAACTGGCGAGGCCGACCCCTTCCCACCCGAAAAATAGCTGGAGCAGGTTGTCGGACGTCACGAGCATGAGCATCGCGAAGGTAAACAGCGACAGGTAGGAGAAGAAACGGTACACTGGCGCGCTTTCATGCGCCATGTAGCCCACGCTGTACACATGCACCAGCAGCGAGACCACGGTCACCATGGCCACCACGCTGACCGACAGCGCATCCATGCGCAGTTGCCAGTCCGCGGTGAAATCCGCCGCGTGAATCCACTGGGCCACGGGAACGATGACCGTGTTCATGCCGCTGCCCATCTCGAAGCCCAGCACGCCGATCGCCGCCAGCGCCGCGCAGGCCATGAGCGCGATGGTGGTCAGCCGCGCCGCCGCGTCGCCCATCAGGTGGCCAAAGCCACCGGCGACAAGGAACCCGATAAGGGGCGCGAAGACTGCCACCTCAAAAAGGAGGGATGCCATCTGCATTTTCCCTTACCCCTTCATCATCGTAACATCGTCGACTTCGATCGAGCCGCGATTACGGAAATAGACCGTGACAATGGCCAGCCCGATGGCGGATTCCGCCGCCGCGATGGTCAGCACGAACAGGGTCATCACCTGCCCCGACAGATCGCCGGTAGCGGCTGAGAACGCCACGAAATTGATGTTGGCCGAAAGCAGGATCAGCTCGATCGACATCAGGATGATGATGACGTTCTTGCGGTTCAGGAAAATGCCGAACACCCCCAGAACCAGCAGGATCGCGCCAACACTCAGGTATGGCGTAAGGCCGATCCCCTCAATCGCGTTATCCATTGTCCTGTCCTTTCGCGCCATCCGCCGGGGCCACAACCACCAGGGCGGTCTGTATTTCTTCCTCCGCCTCGCTCTGGCGCCATGCCTCGGTCCCGTAGGTTCCGGGCACGGCCGCCACGTCGTAGGAGTCACGGGGGCGCAGGAACCCGCCCTGCGCCGCGACACCGGCGCCCAGCGGAACCTGCAGCATTTCAAGGGAATCCTGCGGCACACGGTCGTGCTGGCGGTCGATGTTCTGCCTGCGTCCCGTGGGCCGGTCACGCAGGGTCAGCACGATCGCGCCGATCATGGCCACCAGCAGCACCAGCGCGCATGTCTGGAACAGGAAGATGTAGTGGGTATAGATCACGTCACCCAGCGCGGCGGTATTGGTCCGCGCGGGCGATGAGGGCACGAGATGCCTGATCTGCCCGATATTGCCGGCAACCCGCCAGTGCATGAACGCCATGAGCAGTTCCACCAGCAGGACGCCGCCCACCGCCGCCCCGATCGGGGCGTAACGCTGCACGCCTTCGCGCATCTGCGCAAAGCGGATATCGAGCATCATGACCACGAACAGGAAAAGCACCGCGACCGCGCCGACATAGACAATGACGAGCGTCATGGCCAGGAATTCGGCCCCCGCGATCAGGAACAGCCCCGCCGCATTGAAAAACGCCAGTATGAGGAACAGTACCGAATGCACCGGGTTACGGGCACACACCACCATGGTGGCGGACAGAACCAGAACCGCCGCGAAAACGTAAAAGACGATTTGGGTCATCATGGGTGAGCTTCCTGCCGCATGGATGTTTCCTCCTGCTGGCATGGCGGCCACGGCCTGCGCCGGGGCGGCCGTGCGGTGTCAACGGTACGGGGCATCAAGCTCGAGCCTGCGGGCGAGAACACTTTCCCACCGGTCGCCATTGGCCAGGAGCTTGTCCTTGTTGTACATAAGTTCTTCGCGGGTTTCGGTCGCGAATTCATAATTCGGCCCTTCGACAATCGCATCGACCGGGCAGGCTTCCTCGCACAGGCCGCAATAGATGCACTTGGTCATATCAATGTCGTAGCGCGTGGTGCGGCGTGAGCCGTCATCGCGCGGTTCGGCCTCGATGGTGATGGCTTCCGCCGGGCATGTCGCCTCGCACAGCTTGCATGCGATGCACCGCTCCTCCCCGTTCGGGTAGCGGCGCAATGCATGCTCGCCACGGAAACGGTGCGAAAGTACCCCCTTTTCATAGGGGTAGTTGATCGTGGCCTTCGGCTTGAACATCGCCCTGAATGTCACGCTCATGCCCGCCACCAGTTCGGACAGCAGCATGGCGTGGGCGGTTTTGCCTAACTTTCCCATTAGCCTGCTCCTCCGGGCAGAAGGCCCGTAACCATCAGGAATCCCGCGCTCAGCACCATCCACGCCAGTGAGAAGGGCAGGAACACCTTCCAGCCCAGCCGCATGAGCTGGTCGTAGCGGAAGCGGGGGAATGTGGCGCGCACCCAGATAAACACGAACAGGCAGAACAGGATCTTGGCGATCAGCCACAGCGGCCCGGGTATCCATGTCAGCGGCGCGATCCCCAGCGGCGGCAGCCAGCCACCAAGGAACAGGATGCTGACCATGCCGGACATGAGGAACATGTTCGCGTATTCACCCAGAAAGAACAGGCCGAAGGCGAGCGCCGAATATTCGACAAAGAAGCCTGCGACGAGTTCACTCTCGCCTTCGGGCAGGTCAAACGGGGCGCGGTTCGTCTCGGCCAGGGCCGAGATGAAAAACACGATGAACATGGGGAACATGGGCAGGCAGAACCAGACATGGCGCTGCGCCAGTACGATGTCGTTCAGGTTGAGGCTGCCCACGGCCAGCAGGACCGATACGATCACCAGCCCGATCGAGACCTCGTAGGACACCATCTGCGCGGCCGAGCGCAGGCCACCCAGAAAGGCGTATTTGGAATTGGACGCCCAACCCGCGATCAGCATGCCATAGACACCCAGCGACGAGATCGCCAGCAGGTACAGCACCCCCACGTTGATGTTGGCGATCGCCAGCCCGTTGCCCGTCGGTATGACCGCCCAGGCCACCATGGCCAGTGAAAAAGTCAGGAACGGTGCGAACAGGAACAGCATCCGGTTCGCGCCTGACGGGATGACCGTCTCCTTCGTCAGCATCTTGATGGCGTCGGCAAAAGCCTGCAGCACGCCGAACGGACCGTTCACATTCGGCCCCTTGCGCAACTGCATGGCGGCCATCACCTTGCGTTCCGCCAGTGTCAGGTACGCCACACCCAGCAGCAGGGGGGCGAGCACGGCCAGGGATTCAAGCGCGATCAGCAGGATCTGGCCGATAATGGTATGAAAGAAGAAATAAGCCATCTACCTACTCCGCAGCCTCAATGGCGGGGTGCACGTAAACCCCTGAACAGGTTTCCATGGTCGGGCTGGCGCGGCACACGGCATGGGTCAGGTAATAATTCGTAATGACCGGCCTGAACGGCGCATTCGATACGGCAACCTTGCCCGCCTGCGGGGCCGTGGTGTCCGACGTGCCATGGCGGCTCCACTCCACCTGCCCGAACACGGGGCTGGCCTGTGCCATGCGTGCGCGCAGGGCCTCGAGCGTGTCATAGGGCAGCTTGTGGCCCACGACCTCGGAAAACGCACGCAGGATGCGCCAGTCTTCGCGTGCATCGCCCGGCGGCATGACGGCCCGGAAAGCCTCCTGCACCCGCCCTTCGGTATTGGTGTAGGTGCCCGGCTTTTCGGCATAGAGCGTGCCGGGCAGGATCACATCCGCCCGCGCGGCACCCGCATCGCCATGATGGCCCTGATAGACCACAAAGGTTTCCGGCGCGATCTGGTCGGTCGGGAACTCATCCGCCCCCAGCAGCCACAGCACATCCACCCCGCCCCGCAGCATGCCCGCAACGTCGCGCCCCTTCGGGCCGGGCACGAGACCAAGGTCCAGCCCCGCCACGCGGCTGGCCGCCGTGTGCAGGACATTGAAGCCGTGCCATTCAGGAGTGATGGCGCCAACCTGTGCCGCCAGATCCCAGCAGGCCCGTGCTATGGCCTGCCCGTCCGGGCGGGTCAGCGCGCCATGGCCCACGATGATCATCGGCTTTTTCGCCTTGGCCAGCACATCGGCAAATGGCAGCTTGCCCGCGGCAAGCGCCGCCAGCGTGTCCGGTCCCTCCCCCAGCACCTCGGCGGCGTAGGTCGGGTCGGCATTGGGTGCGCCGATCATGGCGATGGGGAACCCGCCACGCCCCGCCGCCAGGTAGCGCTTGCGGATGCGGGCATTGAGTACGGGCGCTTCCTGCCGGGGGACCGAACCCACGATCAGCAGGGCATCCGCTTCCTCGATCCCGGTGATGCCGGTATTGAAGGTGTAGAAATCCCGGCGGGAAGTATCGTATTTCGCCCCGTCCTGCCGGCAGTCGATATTGGCTGAACCCAGTGCTTCCATCAGGTCCTTGAGCGCCAGCATGCTCTCGGCGTCGCACATGTCACCCGCAATCGCGCCAATGCGCTCACCGGGCACACCCTTCAGCCGGGTCGCGATGGTGGCGAAAGCATCCTGCCAGCTTGCGGGCTGGAGCCTGCCATCCACCCTGATCCACGGGCGGTCAAGGCGGCGGCGGCGGAAACCGTCAACAACAAAGCGCCCCTTGTCAGACAGCCATTCCTCGTTCACCTCGTCATTGATGCGCGGCACGATACGCAGCACGCTCGCGCCACGGGCATGCATGACGATGTTGGTGCCAACCGCGTCGCACACATCAATGGAATCCGTGCGTTTCAGCTCCCATGACCGCGCCGTGAAGGCATAGGGCTGCGATGTCAGCGCACCCACCGGGCAGATATCAATCAGGTTGCCCGACAGTTCGGATGTCAGGGCCTTTTCGACGTAGTTGGTGATTTCAAGATTTTCACCACGCGAAATCCCGCCCAGTTCCGGCACGCCCGCAATCTCGGTGGAAAAGCGGATGCAGCGCGTGCACTGGATGCAGCGCGTCATGACGGTCTTGACCAGCGGGCCAAGATATTTGTCGGTTACCGCACGCTTGTTTTCACGGTAGCGGGAATGGTCGGCGCCATAGCCAAAGGCCTGGTCCTGCAGGTCACATTCACCACCCTGATCGCAGATCGGGCAGTCAAGCGGATGGTTGATGAGCAGGAACTCCATCACCGCGCGGCGGGCGCGGCGCACCACCTCGGTATCGGTGAAAATCTGCATGCCATCATTTACCGGGAAGCCACACGACGCCACCGGCTTGCGGCCGCCGGAAACCTCCACCAGGCACATCCGGCAGTTCCCCGCCACCGACAGGCGCTCATGGTAACAGAAACGCGGGATTTCCTTGCCCGCCGCCTCACAGGCCTGCAGGGCGCTGGAACCTGGGGCGACCTCTACCGAGATACCGTCAACGGTTACTTTCACCACTGTTCCTACTCCGCAGCTTCAACCATGCCAGCCGGAACCTGCACGCTCCGGTTGGTGCCATGCGCCACCTTGTAGGCGCGGATGCGTTCCTCCATCACCGGGCGGAAACGGCGGATCAGCCCCTGAATCGGCCATGCGGCCGCATCGCCCAGCGCGCAGATGGTGTGCCCCTCCACCTGACGGGTCACCTGCTCAAGCATGTCGATTTCCTCGATTTCGGCGCGGCCTTCGACCATGCGCTCCATGATGCGCATCATCCAGCCGGTGCCCTCGCGGCACGGCGTGCACTGACCGCAGCTTTCATGCTTGAAGAATTTGGAGAAGCGCGCGATGGCCGCGATGATGTCGGTGGATTTGTCCATCACGATCATGCAGCCGGTGCCAAGGCCCGAGCCTTCGGCGCGCAGGCTGTCATAATCCATCAGCACCGTATCGCACACCGAACGCGGCAGCATGGGCACCGAGCAGCCACCGGGAATGACCGCCAGCAGGTTGTCCCACCCGCCACGTACGCCACCGCCATGTTTTTCGATGATTTCCTTCATCGGCACGCCGAGTTCTTCCTCGAACACGCACGGCGTGTTCACATGGCCCGATATGGCCATGAGCTTGCTGCCCGCATTGTTGGGGCGGCCCAGCCCGGCGAACCACGCGGCCCCACGGCGCAGGATGGTGGCGGCAACCGCGATGCTTTCCACATTATTGACCGTGGTGGGGCAGCCATACAGGCCCATCGCCGCCGGGAAAGGCGGCTTCATGCGCGGCTGGCCCTTCTTGCCCTCAAGGCTTTCCAGCAGGGCCGTTTCCTCGCCGCAGATATAGGCGCCAGCGCCGCGATGGATGTAGAAATCGAAATCCCAGCCGGAACCACAGGCATTCTTGCCGATCAGGCCCGCGGCATAGGCCTCGTCAATCGCGATCTGGAGATGCCGGGCCTCGTTATAGAACTCACCACGGATATAGATGTAGGCCGTATGCGCACCCATGGCGAAGGAGGCGATCAGCGCGCTTTCCACCAGCTTGTGCGGGTCATGGCGCAGGATCTCGCGGTCCTTGCAGGTGCCCGGCTCCGATTCATCGCCGTTGATGACCAGATAATGGGGCCTGCCATCGTTCTTTTTGGGCATGAACGACCATTTTACGCCGGTGGGAAAGCCTGCCCCCCCACGCCCACGCAACCCGGAGGCCTTCATCTCGTTAATGATGGCGTCAGGCCCGCGGGCGAGGATGGCGGCGGTGTTGTCCCAGTCGCCCCGTGCCCGTGCGCCCGCCAGTTTCCAGTCATTCTGGCCATACAGGTTGGTAAAGATGCGGTCCTTGTCCTGAAGCATGATCCTACCCCTGCCCCTGCGGCTTTGGCGCCGCGTCATCGACCAGCACCTTGCGCCCGCCCGCCGGGGCGGAATCCATGCGCCCGGTGGTGGAACCCGCCGGTGGCCGTTCGCCACGACGCAGCGCCTCGATCAGTTCGTGGGTGCGCGGACCGTCAAGGTCTTCGTAATAATCATTGTCCACCTGCAGGACCGGTGCGTTGGCGCAGGCGCCAAGGCATTCGACCTCGGTCAGGGTGAACAGGCCATCCTTGCTGGTTTCACCAAAATTGCTGATGCCCGTGGCCGCCTTGCACGCGGCCGTGACATCATCGGAGCCACGCAGCCAGCATGATGTGGTCGTGCAGACCTGCAGGTGGTACCGGCCAATCGGCTTGGTATTGAACATGAAATAGAAGGTCGCGACCTCATACACACGGATCGGTGCGACCTCCAGCCGTGCGGCCACGACATCCATGGCCACGCGGGGCACCCACGCACTGCCCGTGGTACGGCCCATCTGGTCCTGCACCACATAAAGCAGCGGCAACGTACCGCTCGCCTTGCGCTCGGGCGGATATTTGGCAAGGATCGCGGCGATCTGGCGCTCGCTTTCCTCATCAAATGCGAAGTGGGTCGGTTCCACGCCCTGGGGCGCGTCAGACTGGACGGACATTTTGGTCACCTGTCAATCTCGCCAAACACCAGATCAAGCGATCCGATAATGGCCACGGCATCCGCCAGCATGTGCCGACGCGACATTTCGTCGATGGCCTGGAGATGGGCAAAACCCGTGGGCCGGATCTTGCAGCGATAGGGCCGGTTACTGCCATCGGCCACCAGATACACGCCGAACTCCCCTTTCGGGGTTTCTACGGTCGTGTACGTAGCGCCCGGCGGCACGTGATAGCCTTCGGTAAACAGCTTGAAGTGATGGATCAGCGCTTCCATCGAGCGTTTCATCTCTCGGCGCGGGGGGGGCGAAATCTTGTGGTCCAGCACCTTCACCGGGCCGGGGCGGATATGCTCCAGGCACTGGTTGATGATACGCACGCTTTCACGCAGTTCCGCCACGCGGATAAGGTAGCGGTCATAGCAGTCGCCCTGCCTGCCCACCGGCACGTTGAATTCCACCTTGTCGTAATTGTCATAGGGCTGGCTGCGTCGCAGGTCCCATGGCACCCCCGATGCCCGCAGACAGGGACCGCTGAACCCCCAGGCCAGCGCCTGTTCGGTGGTGAACACGCCAATACCAACCGTTCGCTGCTTCCAGATACGGTTGCCGGTCAGCAGCGATTCCAGGTCATCGATCCACTGCGGGAAGGTACGCGCCCAGTCGGCAATGCGATCTTCCAGCCCAGCGGGCAGGTCACGCGCGACACCACCGGGGCGGAAGTAGTTGGCATGGAAGCGCGCGCCGGATGCAGCCTCGTAGAACTCCATCAGTTTTTCGCGCTCTTCATACCCCCACAGCGCCGGTGTCAGGGCGCCGCAGTCCAGCCCCAGCGCGGTTACGTTGAGGATATGGTTCAGGATGCGCGTGATCTCGGCAAACATGACCCGTATCCACCGCGCGCGGTCCGGGGCCTCGATCCCGAGCAGCTTTTCAACCGCCAGCGCGAAAGCGTGCTCCTCACACATGGGGGAGACGTAATCCAGCCGGTCGAAATACGGCAGGGCCTTGGGGTACGTCTTGTATTCGATCAGCTTTTCCGTGCCGCGATGCAGCAGCCCGACATGCGGAATGGCGCGGGCAACGACCTCGCCCTCCATTTCCAGCACCAGACGGAGCACACCGTGGGCGGATGGATGCTGCGGGCCGAAATTGACCGCGTGGGAGTCAATCTCGACCACATGGCGCTTCACTTCGCCCTTGCTGTCTTCAGGCAGGAGTGAATCCGGAACAGCCGCATCGCTGCGAAGGGTTACGTCGCTCTCGCTCATCTGTCGCCTATCCCTGCCGTTTCAAGTTCTGGCGGTCCGCATGCGCCTTTTCATCGCCAGGCAGGGTCAGGATGCCCTCCCATGGCGATTCAAAATCGAAATTGCGGAAATCCTGCACCAGATCGACCGGCTCATAGACAACCTGCCGCCGTTCCTCGTCGTACCGCATCTCGACATAGCCCGTGAGGGGGAAGTCCTTGCGCAGCGGATACCCTTCGAACCCGTAATCCGTCAGGATGCGCCGCAGGTCCGGCTGGTCGGTAAACAGGATGCCGAACATGTCGTAACATTCACGCTCCCACCATGTGGCGGCGGGCCAGATCCGGTGCACGGACGGCACGGGGCTGGTCTCATCCGTGGTGATGATCACGCGGATGCGGTGGTTATGGGTGACGGACAGCAGGTTGTAGACCACATCGAACCGTTCGGCACGGTCGGGAAAGTCAACGCCACATATGTCCATCGCCTGTTCACAGGCATAACGCGGGTCATCACGCAGCATGAGCATGAGCGCAAGAAGCCGGTCGCGTGTGGTGCGCACCACCAGTTCGCCCTTTTCGATACCGGCGGAAATGATGCCCGGAATCGTGGTGGACAGGCGGAAGGCGATAACCCCCAGCCCGCCGGACACCACGCGCGGCACATCCGCCGCCGGCACGGGATGGTTTTGAGGATCAGCCACGGCGAATTGTCCCTGTCCTGCGAATTTTCTTCTGCAACTGCAGAATTCCGTAGATCAGCGCCTCCGCCGTCGGCGGGCAGCCGGGCACGTACACATCAACCGGCACGATCCGGTCGCAGCCGCGCACCACGGAATAGGAATAGTGGTAATACCCGCCGCCATTGGCGCAGGAGCCCATGGAAATGACCCAGCGCGGTTCGGCCATCTGGTCGTAAACCCGGCGCAGGGCGGGCGCCATCTTGTTGGTCAGCGTGCCCGCCACGATCATCACGTCCGACTGGCGCGGCGATCCGCGCGGGATGATGCCCATGCGGTCAAGGTCATAGCGCGGCATGTAGGCATGGATCATTTCCACCGCACAGCATGCCAGCCCGAAGGACATGGGCCACAGGCTGCCTGTCCGCCCCCAGTTCACCAGCTTGTCCAGGTTGGCGACGACGAAGCCCTTTTCGGTAATTTCGCCGGTAATGCCCTTGATGACCGCATCCTGCTCCGCCCCCGGGGGCAGCATTTCACGATTCCAGGCGATGCTGTCCGCCGGCCGACCCGGCCCTGATGTATCTTGGCCCATTGGTGCGCCTCCCTTTGTCATGCTCAATCCCAGTCCAGCGCGCCCTTGCTCCATTCATAGATGAAGCCAACCACCAGAACGCCCAGAAAGCCCATCATGGACAGGAATCCGAACCACCCGATCCGTGACAGGCTGAGCGCCCACGGAAAGAGGAATGCGACCTCGAGATCGAAAATGATGAATAGGATCGCAACCAGATAGAACCGCACGTCAAACCGGTGGCGTGCATCATCAAATGCCTCGAAACCACATTCATATGCGGACGTTTTCTCGGCATAGGGCTTCTGGTGACCGAACAGCAGCGAACTGCCCAGCATCGCGCCTGCGATGACAACCGCGATGCACCCGAATATCAGCACGGGCAAATAATCAGCGATAACGGAATGCATGCTCCGTGGTCCCAACCTGTTAATGCGCCAGCTGGTGTCTTAATCGACTTATGTCTGGCACGGGAGATGCTAGACCCAACATCCCGCAGGGAACAGTTGGTTAAGTATGTTCTTTCAGGAACATTACTGTGAGGTTAGATACAGGACTAAAGCAGTCAATATTGTGTGAATAATACTTGGTCGTTATATCCTGTTTTCATTTTTCCGTGCACAGGCACAAAAAAACACCAGACCTGCATATCAGGAATGGTGTGGCAGGATATCCGATCCATGATGTGGCGCGAGTGACGGGGCTCGAACCCGCGACCTCCGGCGTGACAGGCCGGCGCTCTAACCAACTGAGCTACACCCGCATGGTGCTGCCCTGCCGTGTAACGAGGCAGGGAATATGGTGGGCGATGACGGGATCGAACCGCCGGCCATCTCGGTGTAAACGAGACGCTCTACCGCTGAGCTAATCGCCCGCGACCCTACTAGTCGATTGTAAAAAAAGGGGCAACCCATAAAAATGGATTGCCCCCTCTTTTTTTGAAAAAGAACAGTCTTACTTGCTGACTGCTTCTTTCAGGTTCTTGCCGGGCTTGAAGCGCACGGAGGTGGAAGCCGGAATGTCCAGCGGCTCGCCTGTACGGGGGTTACGCCCCTTGGCGGCCTTGCGGGTTGCCGTCACGAATGTGCCGAAACCGACCAGACGGACTTCCTGCTTGCTCGCCAGCGCCTTTTCAATCGCACCGAAAACCGCATCAACCACTTCGCTGGCCTTTGCCTTGGCCAGATCGGCTTCCTCGGCTACCGCAGCGACGAGTTCCTGCTTGTTAAGTGGCTTCTCCATTTTACGCCTTTCTTTATACTGTGCGCCCACGCAATCGTTCAAAAGTCGCGCCGCATTTCTGCACGCACTATGCCGCTGTTTTTTCTCACGTCAACCAACAGAATTCGAGGAATGACAGAGATATCTGTCATTCCTCGCCTTCATGTCGCATTTACGACGCTACCCCTGCCCCAATATCGCCTAATGCGTCAATGCGGGCGTTGCCGTGCTTTCCGTGGCCGGGGGGGTGACGGGTTCCGTCCATTCGATCGGCTCGGGCTTTTCAACCAGCGCCTGGCCGATCACCTCATCCACATGTGAAACCGGCAGGATGGTCAACGCCCCCTTCACCGCATCAGGAATGTCGATCAGGTCCTTCTCGTTATCCTTGGGGATGAAGATGGTCGTAAGCCCCGCGCGGTGGGCCGCCAGCAGCTTCTCCTTCAGCCCCCCGATCGGCAGGACACGGCCACGCAGCGTGATCTCGCCGGTCATGCCTACGTCCCTGCGCACCGGGATGCCCGTCATCACGCTGACCAGCGATGTCGCCATGGCGATACCGGCGGACGGCCCGTCCTTGGGCGTCGCACCTTCGGGCACATGCACATGCAGGTCACGCTTTTCAAACAGGTCGGGGCTGATGCCAAAGGTCACCGCACGGCTGCGCACGTAGGACAGTGCGGCCGCGACGCTCTCCTTCATCACATCCCCGAGCTTGCCGGTCAGCTTGATGTTGCCCTTGCCGGGCACCATCACACTTTCGATGGTCAGGATTTCTCCGCCCACCTCGGTCCATGCCAGCCCGGTCACGACTCCGACCATGTCTTCCGACTCGGTCTCACCATGGCGGAAGCGCTTCACCCCGGCATATTTCTCAAGGTTCTCGGCCGTGATCTCCACGGTCTTGGCCTTGCCGGTCACGATTTCGGTCACGGCCTTGCGCGCCAGCGTCGCGATCTCACGCTCAAGGTTACGCACGCCCGCTTCGCGCGTGTAGCTGCGGATCAGCTCACGCAGGGCATCGTCGGAGACAGACCATTCACCCGGCTTGAGGTTATTCGCCGCCGTCTGCTTGGACAGCAGGTGCCTCTTCGCGATCTCGACCTTTTCATCCTCGGTGTAGCCGGACAGGCGGATGATCTCCATGCGGTCCAGCAGCGGCTGGGGCATGTTCAGGCTGTTGGCCGTGGTGATGAACATCACGTCCGACAGGTCGTAATCCACCTCCAGGTAGTGGTCACCGAACGTGGCGTTCTGTTCGGGGTCCAGCACCTCCAGCAGGGCGGATGACGGATCGCCACGCCAGTCGGCGCCCAGCTTGTCGATCTCATCCAGCAGGAACAGCGGATTCGAGGTCTTGGCCTTCTTCATGCCCTGAATGATCTTGCCGGGCATGGAGCCGATATAGGTGCGGCGGTGCCCCCTGATCTCGGCCTCGTCACGCATGCCACCGAGCGACATACGCACGTACTGCCGCCCCGTCGCCTTGGCGATGGACCGCGCCAGCGAGGTCTTGCCGACACCCGGCGGCCCCACCAGGCACAGGATCGGCCCCTTGAGCTTCTGCGCGCGACTCTGCACGGCCAGATACTCGATAATACGTTCCTTGACCTTCTCCAGACCGTAATGGTCCTTGTCCAGCACCTCCTGTGCCTCGGACAGGTCATGACGTACCTTGGAGCGCTTCTTCCACGGAATGGCGAGAATCCAGTCGAGATAGTTGCGCACGACCGTCGACTCGGCCGACATCGGGCTCATGGCGCGCAGCTTCTTCAGCTCCGCCACCGCCTTTTCCCGCGCTTCCTTGCTCAGCTTGGTCTTGGCGATCTTTTCCTCAAGCTCGGCGGTCTCGTCCTTGCCTTCCTCGCCCTCGCCCAGTTCCTTCTGGATCGCCTTGAGCTGCTCGTTCAGGTAGTACTCGCGCTGGGTCTTCTCCATCTGCCGCTTGACGCGGTTGCGGATGCGCTTTTCGACCTGAAGCACGCCGATCTCGGCTTCCATATGCGCGAAAACGCGCTCCAGCCGGGCATTCACGTCCTGAATTTCAAGGATTTCCTGCTTTTCGGGAATCTTGAGGTTCAGATGGCTGGCAATGGTGTCAGCCAGTTTTGACAGGTCATCAATCTGGTTGAGCGAGACCAACACCTCCGGCGCGATCTTCTTGTTCAGCTTGATGTACTGCTCGAACTGCCCGATCAGCGTGCGGCCGATCGCCTCGGCTTCCTTGCCGTCGGTTTCCTGCTCGGGCACGTCCTCGATCTCGGCCTCGAAGTGACCGTCAATCTCGTGCAGCGCCGTGATATGGGCGCGACGGCCGCCTTCGACCAGAACCTTGACCGTGCCATCAGGCAGCTTGAGAAGCTGGAGAATGGTGGAAACCGTGCCGTAGCGATAGATATCCTCCGGCGAGGGGTCGTCCTGGGCGGCGTTCTTCTGGGCAACCAGCAGGATCTGCTTGTCACTGCGGGTGACCGCTTCCAGCGCGCGGACCGATTTTTCCCGGCCGACGAACAGCGGCACGATCATGTGCGGGAATACGACGATATCACGCAGCGGCAGCACGGCGATCGTGTCATGCCCACCGGAGACCTCTTCGGGTTCACGCGTTGCGGGAACCGGGGTCCCCGCCGTATTTTCAATGGATTCCGTCCCCTCGGGGACGGGTGTCAGTCTGTCAGTTTCAGACATGTTTTTTGACCTCCTGATGGACGATCCCGGAGGGACACCCGCTCTGGCGGCCTGTCCCGTCCGTTGCGCCGCATATGCGACAACTTACAGCTTCATGTTGTCACGGCGCCCCACCATCACAACCCCGGCGATGACAGTTTGCGCGAACCGGAACGTGCCGACCTCAGGCAGACTGCTCGGCCGGCTGGTTCTTGCCGTAAACGTAAACGGGCTGCGCCTTGCCTTCCGCCACTTCCTTGTTGACCACCACTTCCTCAACGTTTTTCAGGCCCGGCAGGTCAAACATGGTCAGGAGCAGGATGCTTTCCAGAATGGCGCGCAGGCCACGCGCGCCGGTGCGCCGGGCAATCGCACGCTGGGCCACCTGACGCAGCGCGTCCTCGGTAAAGGTCAACTGCACGTCTTCCATCTGGAACAGGCGCGCGTACTGCTTGACCAGCGCGTTCTTGGGCTTGGTCAGGATCTCGATCAGGGCGGCCTCATCCAGGTCCTCTAGCGTGGCGACCACGGGCAGACGACCGATGAATTCCGGGATCAGCCCGAATTTCAGCAGGTCTTCCGGCTCCACGTCCCGCAGCACGGCCCCCATGCGGCGTTCATCGGGGGACTGCACATCCGCACCAAAGCCAATGCCCGAACCCTTGCCGCGCGCACTGATGATCTTGTCGAGTCCGGCAAAGGCACCACCACAGATGAACAGCATGTTCGTGGTGTCCACCTGCAGGAATTCCTGCTGCGGATGCTTGCGCCCGCCCTGCGGCGGCACGGACGCGACGGTGCCTTCCATGATCTTGAGCAGCGCCTGCTGCACGCCCTCGCCACTCACGTCACGCGTGATGGAGGGGTTGTCGGACTTGCGGGAAATCTTGTCGATTTCGTCGATGTAGACAATGCCGCGCTGGGCCTTTTCCACATTGTAATCCGCGGCCTGAAGCAGCTTGAGGATGATGTTCTCGACATCCTCGCCCACGTAACCGGCTTCGGTCAGCGTCGTGGCGTCGGCCATGGTGAACGGCACGTCAAGGATGCGCGCAAGGGTCTGGGCCAGCAGCGTCTTGCCCGAGCCCGTCGGCCCGATCAGCATGATGTTGGATTTTGCAATCTCGACATCATTGTTTTTCTGGGCGTGGGCCAGGCGCTTGTAGTGGTTGTGCACCGCTACCGACAGCACCTTTTTCGCATGGGCCTGACCGATGACATAGTCATCCAGAATCTTGCAGATTTCCCGCGGCGTAGGCACCCCATCGCGCGATTTGACCAGATGCGTCTTGTGCTCCTCACGGATGATATCCATGCACAGCTCGACACATTCATCGCAAATGAACACGGTGGGACCGGCGATCAGTTTGCGGACCTCATGCTGCGACTTGCCGCAGAACGAGCAGTAAAGCGTATTTTTGGAATCGCCGGATTTGTTGTTCATAACCGCTCCTATTCCCACAGGGGGAACTTCTCCATACCTTGCAGCCGGACTGCACCATCCCGGCACGCCGCAGGTGACCTGACCCCTAAGGGCGGGGAGCACGCCTGCGCGCGCCCTCCCCTGTTACCGGCTATTCCGCCGGTTTTGACGCCGCGTTGCGACGGACGACTTCATCCACGATACCGAAGGCCTGCGCCTCTTCCGCCGACATGTAGCTGTCGCGCTCCAGCTTCTGCTCGATTTCCTCAAGCGTGCGGCCGGTATGCTCCTTGTAGATCTCGTTCAGGCGCTGGCGGATCGTCAGGATTTCCTGTGCCTGGATCTCGATGTCGCTGGCCTGTCCCTGCGCCCCGCCCGAGGGCTGGTGCACCATCACGCGCGCGTTCGGCAGGGCGAAGCGCCGCCCCTTCTCACCACCCGCCAGCAGCAGCGACCCCATGGACGCCGCCTGCCCGATGCACACCGTGCTGACGGGGCAGCGGATGTACTGCATGGTATCGTAAATCGCGAGTCCAGCCGACACCACGCCGCCGGGGCTGTTGATGTAGAACGATATTTCCTTGCTGGGGTTCACACTTTCCAGATAAAGCAGCTGCGCCGACACCAGAGCGGAAACCTGGTCATAGACCGGCCCGGTCAGAAAGATGATCCGTTCCTGCAGCAGGCGGGAATAGATGTCGAATGCCCGTTCCCCGCGGGAAGTCTGCTCAACCACCATCGGTACCAGAGCATTATTGAAGATCTCTACGGGATCCCGATCCCTCATAGCCATATTCCCGATCCTGAAAAGCGAGGAGCCATTCCACCTCCCGTACCCGGCGCACACACGCACGGGCAGTTATGGAAGCAGCCGGACCCTTCCCGGTTACTTATGACAAAATAGAGACAAACACGCCAGATACCACCCCACCCCTGTCATTTTGCCACGAACGGGGGTGACAAACTGTTCGCATTCACCTGTCCGCAAACACATACGGCGCACGGAAGTCACCTTCCGTGCGCCGCATCCGTCATTCATGCCGCGTGGGCGAATCAGACGTCAGCTTCCGGCATTTCCGCCAGTTCTTCCGGCGTTACGGTCTTGTCTTCAACCTTGGCCAGCTCGACGATGTAGTCGATGACCTTGTTTTCGAAGATCGGACCACGCAGGCCATCGGCCGCCTGCGGATTCTTGCTGAAGAATTCGAACACGGCCTGTTCCTGGCCGGGGTAGCGCATCGCTTCGGCCCGGACAGCCTGCATCATCTCGTCAGGCGTGACGGTGATGGTGTTGACCCGACCGATCTCGGCCAGCAGCAGGCCCAGCTTCACGCGACGTTCGGCAATGCGGCGATAGTCGGCGCGCAGCGTTTCGTCGTCCTTCTCCTTGTCTTCCGCGTCGAGACGGCCGGCCTTGCGGTCTTCCTCGATACGGTTCCAGATCTGCTCGAACTCGGCCTCGACCATGCCCGGAGGGGCCTGGAAATCGGTCTTTTCAGCCAGCTTGTCCAGCAGTTCGCGCTTCAGGCGCAGGCGGGAAAGCTGCTCGTATTCCTGGGCCACCTGCTTGGTGATCAGTTCGCGCACCTGGTCCAGCCCCTCGAAGCCGAGCTTCTTGGCCAGTTCGTCATCGATCTTGGCTTCGATCGGGCGCTTGAGCTCCTTCACCTTGATGTCGAAGGTGGCTTCCTTGCCCGCCAGATGCTCCGCGCCGTAATCGGCAGGGAACGTCACGGTGATCATTTTTTCGTCACCGGCCTTCATGCCCACGATCTGCTCGGCAAAACCGGGGATGAATCCGGCGCCACCCAGCTCGACGTTCACATCGTCAGCCGAGCCGCCTTCGAACGCGGTGCCGTCCACCTTGCCCACGAAGTCCACGACCACGACATCGCCATCGGCCGAGGGACGATCTTCTTCGATCTTCTCGAACTCACGCTGGCGACCGGCAATTTCCTTCAGGGCCTTGTCCACGGTCTCGGCGTTCACTTCGGCCTTGAGGCGCTCGAGCGTCAGGGTGGACAGGTCCGGGATCGTGATTTCGGGCAGGACCTCGAATTCAACGGTGAACTTCAGTTCGTCCTTGCTGCCGGGGGCCGCACCGGACACGACATCCACCTTCGGCTGCATGGCAGGGCGCAGGCCACGCTCGTCGAGCAGGCTGCGGGTCGCCTCACTGACAACCTGTTCCAGGACCTCGCCCTGAACGGCTTCGCCATAACGCTGCTGCAGGATGCTCATGGGCACCTTGCCCGGGCGGAAACCCGGCAGCTTCATGGTCTGTCCAACTTCTTTCAGGCGCGCGGTGCGCTTGCTCTCAATTCCCGCCGCCGGCACCGTAACGGTGAACCCGCGCTTCAGGCCCTCGGAAAGCGTTTCAGTAACCTGCATCTGCCAGGCCATCCTCTCGGTCAGTAACGTGTCAAAGAACGCAAGAGGCCGCTCGGGCCACCCGCGCCTGCTCGCATAACGCGACTTGCCGGGATCTTGGTACGGGCGGAGGGACTTGAACCCCCACGACTTGCGTCACCAGAACCTAAATCTGGCGTGTCTGCCAATTCCACCACGCCCGCACTGTGCCCAGGCTGTAAGCGCGCGGCTTTAGCGCACGATGGGCCATGGGGCAAGATCCAAGGGGGTATGAATACCCTTTTCAGCCGAAAACTTTTTGCGCCTCCACCTCCGCCCGTGCCCGCGCAGCGCCCACATGCAGGTCGAACGCCTCGGCCACCGGCCAGTCACCCGCGTGCAGCGCCGCGTCGCCATGCAGCCACACGCCCGCACAGGCGGCGTCCCACCGGGGCATGCCCGCAGCCAGCATGGCGGCGATGATTCCCGTCAGTGTATCGCCCGATCCCGCCGTGCCCAGCATGGGGGTTGCGTGGTCATTGATGGCGACGCGCCCGTCAGGTGCTGCGATGATGGTGTCAGGCCCCTTCAGCACCGTCACTGCGCCGGTCCGGGCGGCGGCCTGCCGCGCCGCGCCGACACGGTCCGCACCCGGTTTGCCGAACACGCGCGAGAACTCCCCTATATGTGGTGTGATGATGGCGGCCCCGCGCAGCCGCTCCGGCTGCCCCTCCGCCATGCTGAAGGCTCCGGCATCCGCGATCACGTCCCGCCCCGCTTGCAACAGCACGGGCAGGGTTGCCGCGACTTCCTCCACCGACAGGCCCGGACCACACACCCATACATGGCGGCGCGCATCCTTGAGCAGTTCTTCCAGCGGGCCGGAGTCCACGATCAGGCCCGGCGGTGCGGTCATGCGGTAATCCGGCGCGCTGTCACCAGCGGCCAGCCGCACCAGCCCCGCCCCGGCAGCGCGCGCACCAGCGGCGGACAGGCGGGCTGCACCGGGCATCTCCCGCCCGCCGCATATGCTCACGATCCCCCGGCTGTATTTATAGCTGTCCACCTTGCAAAGCGGTGTGCGCCACAGGCCGGGTTCGTTGCGCCATGTCCGAATCGGCTGGGACTCCACCACGCTTTCGGGAATACCAATATCTGCCAGCACCGTGCGCCCGCACAGCGTCCGCCCCGGCAACAACAGGTGCCCCGGCTTGAGGCGGCAAAACGTTACCGTCATCTCCGCCTGGGGCGCGTAGCCACGAACCGCCCCGGTCGCGCCATCCACGCCGGTTGGCATGTCTATGGCGACCACGCGGCGCGCGGCCCTGAGCACATCGGCCACATCCGGCCCGATATCCCGGCTCAGCCCCGCGCCGAACACGCCATCCACCACCAGATCGAATCCGGCAACACCCTGCGCCGTGAACGGCACGACGGGGCCGCGCCACAGCGCCGCCGCATGCGCGGCATCACCACCGGGATGGGGAGCCGCCAATGCGGCTATGGAGACGGGCCATCCCTCCTGCGCCAGCCTGCGCGCGGTCACGTAGCCATCCCCCCCGTTATTGCCGGGACCGCACAGCACCAGCACCCGGCAGGGCCGCATATTCTGGCGGATGGCGCGGGCCACGGCACGCCCCGCGTTCTCCATCAGGGTCGCGACCGGCACGCTGCGCGACGCGGCGGCGTCGATCCGCCCCATCTCCGTCGGGTCCGGCAGCATGAAGCGCGCAACAGCGGCAACCCGTTCTGGTTCGGCCATGGATATTTTCCTCCCCTTTCCAACAACTTTGACTGCTGAAACCGCCCTGCGCATGATACAGGAACAGGAAAACCGGCATGGCGCACCTGCCCGCGCCCTGCCCTTACCCATTCATATCCAAACCCCGGCAAGGAGGCTTCGTGTCCTACCCCATAGTCTGGAGCCTTGTGCTCGCACTCCACATTACCGGCATGGCGGCATGGGTCGGCGGCATGATCTATGCGGCCTTCGTCCTCAAGCCCAGCCTCGGGCTGCTTGACGCGACGCAGCGCGCATCGGTCCACCTGCAGACGCTGGGCCGCTTTTTCCGTATTGTCTGGCATACCATGCCTACGGTGCTGATTACGGGCTGGCTCCTGATTTTTCATTATGGCGGGTTTGCGGTCATGCCATGGCAGATCAACGTCATGCAGCTTTTCGGGCTGATCATGGCGGGGATTTTCGCCCGCATCTATTTCGGCCCCTACCAGAAGGCCCGCCGCGCCATCCGCCCGCAGCCCGGCGTGTTCGACTCGATCCGCTCGCTCATCATGCTCAATACCGGGCTGGGCGTGCTGACCATTGTTGCCGCCTGCCTGGCCCATCCGTTCTGAAATTCCGGGCCGCACACGGAATTACGGAACCGCGTGGTCACGCCCTCTTGATTTCCGTTGCAAAGGTAGATAGGCACAGGGAATGTGGCGCATGAGGGGTCTGTCCCCGCCATGTCACATTCCCCCTCCCTGCATTGCTGCAGGTACATCAGGGACGGCAGCCTGATACAGCGCGACACGGTGGCAATCGGACGGGGCCATATCCATCTGCTGATATGTTCGAGAGTAATTTGAGCGCCAAAAAAACTTCCTCCGCCCCCGCACGTTCCGCAAAAACGGCGGCAGCCGCAGTTCCCGCCGCCAGCATCGACGGGACCGCCGCCAGTGACACGCCAGCACAAACAGCCGCGCCGGAACAGGCACAGCCCCTGTTTTCCGAACTTGGCCTGTCGGCCCCCATCCAGCAGGCCATAGATGAGATGGGATACCGTCATCCCACCCCCATCCAGGCCCAGGCCATTCCCTATGTGCTGATGGGGCGCGACGTACTGGGCGTTGCCCAGACGGGCACCGGCAAGACCGCGTCGTTCACGCTGCCCATGCTCGAGATGCTGTCCGGATCGCGCGCCCGCGCGCGCATGCCGCGTTCGCTCATCCTTGAGCCCACGCGCGAACTCGCGCTGCAGGTGGCGGAAAATTTCGTCAATTACGGCAAATACCTCAAGTTGACCCACGCGCTGCTGATCGGCGGCGAAAGCATGGCCGAGCAGAAGGAAGTGCTCAACCGTGGCGTTGACGTGCTGATCGCCACCCCCGGGCGGCTGATCGACCTGTTTGAACGCGGCGGCCTGCTGCTGACCCAGACCCGCCTGCTGGTGATTGATGAGGCGGACCGCATGCTCGATATGGGATTCATTCCCGATATCGAGAAGATCGTGAGCATGCTCTCCCCGCTGCGCCAGACCATGTTCTTCTCGGCCACCATGGCGCCGGAAATCCGGCGTCTGGCCGACATGTTCCTGAGCAACCCGAAGGAAATCACGGTCAGCCGCCCCTCCTCCGTCGCGACCACCATCGAGACCGGGCTTGCGGTCGTGGATGCCCATGACAAGCGTCGCGCCCTGCGCAAGATGCTGCGTGAGGCGGACATGCAGAACGCCATCGTGTTCTGCAACCGCAAGCGTGATGTGGACGTGCTGTGCAAATCGCTCATCAAGCACGGATTCTCCGCTGGCGCCCTGCATGGCGACCTGCCGCAGTCCACCCGCTTCGCCACGCTTGATGCCTTCAAGACCGGCAAGCTCCAGATACTGGTCTGCTCCGACATCGCGGCGCGCGGTATCGACATTGGCGGTCTGTCGCACGTGTTCAATTTCGACCTGCCATTCCATGCGGAGGATTACGTCCACCGCATCGGCCGCACCGGGCGTGCGGGCCGCACCGGACATGCCTACAGCCTGGCCACCCCCGATGAGGAAGGTCTGGCCCAGGCCATCGAGAAACTGACGGGCAAGCCCATCCCCCGAATTGAGGTCAATGGCGTGGATAATCTGGACTGGTCCGATGAGCCGCGATCCGCTGGCGGTCGCCGCAAGCCCCGCAAGGACAGCGCGGCACAGCCGAAAAGCAGCGCGCCTGCGCCAGCACCAACCCCGGCGGCACCTGCCGCCCCCGCCCCTGCTCCCGCAGCGGAGAAGGCACCCCGCAAGGGCCGCAGGTCCGATACGGCGGCAAGCGCCCCCACACGGCGCGATGCCGGCCTGCTGCCGCCCGCCGCCGATCAGGGCATTGTCGGGTTCGGGGAGGACATCCCCGCCTTCATGCAGCTTCCCCGCCGTGAAAAGACAGTCATCCCGGCGGATGAATAGGCAGGCGACGCTTCAAGCGACAGCATAATGGAAAACGTAATGGCCGATGCCATCCGGGTGGTGGCGCTTGGCAATGATGGGGATGGCGTGGCCCAGTCCCCGCAGGGGCGCGTGTTCATACCCGGGACACTACCGGGCGATGAAGTCCTGCTGGCCTGCCAGAATGGCACGCATGCCACGCTGGAGCGGGTCATCACCCCCGGTCCCGACCGGGTCACGCCACCGTGCCACCTGGCGGGTACCTGCGGTGGGTGCCGCCTCCAGCACATGGCGCTGCCTGCCATCGCGGCATGGAAAACCACCCGTGTGATCGAGGCACTGGAACGCTGCGGCTTTGCAGCGCTTCCCACCCCCACCACCCATCAGGTCGCCCCGCATGGCAGGCGGCGTGTCGATCTCGCCTTTCGGCGGGTGGACAGGCAGATCGTGCTGGGTCTCCATCGCCGCCGTGGCGATGTGGTGGACATGACGGAGTGCACCCTGCTGCACCCGGCCATTTTCGCGCTGCTCGCGCCGCTGCGCCAGATGCTGCACTCGCTGCCAGCGGTGCATGCGGGTGGTGATGTCCAGATCAACCTGCTTGATAGCGGGCCGGACCTGCTGATTACGCTCGATGGTACGCCTGACGCCAATGACCGGCGGATTCTGGCCCAATTCTGCAAAAGCCACGCCATACCGCGCATTTCCCTGAACGCCCGGCCACCGGAGACACTGGCCCTGACCGGGCCGGTCTTCCATCATTTTGGTGCCGTGCGTGTCGTGCCCCCTCCGGGTGCCTTCCTGCAGGCGGCACTTGATGGTGAAGAAGCGATCAGGACTGCGGTTCTGGCCGGACTGCCGCGCAAGGGCCTGAAGGCAGGCATTATCGAACTTTACGCAGGCTGCGGCACGCTGTCCTTCGCGCTGGCAGAACATGCCAAGGTTGCTGCCTATGAAGGGGATAAGGCCGCTTTTGCCTGCCTGAAGCAGGCCAGTGGCGGCACGCGTGTCATGCCTGCGCTGCGCGATCTCAACCGCCAGCCGGTCATGGCGACCGATCTGGCCAAGGCAGCCGCCATTGTGCTGGACCCGCCCCATGCCGGGGCCGGGGCGCAGGTGGCGCAGATCGTGGCGGGCAAGCCCCGGCACGTCATTTATGTCAGTTGCAACCCCACGGCACTCCAGCGCGACCTGACCCCGCTACAGCAGGCAGGCTACCGGGTGGACAGCGTAACGGTGATTGACCAGTTCCTGTGGTCAGCCGAGGTAGAGGCCGTATGCGTGCTGACCCTGCCCGGAAGCACGCGGCAGAACCGGCGCTAGGCACCGGGGGCCGTGTGCCCCCGGTATCCCATCAATGCCGCCCTTTCGAGAAAAAGCGGCACCCGGAAACGCCCGTTTTCAGACGTGAAAGCTCTCGCCGCACCCGCAGCGGCCTTTTTCATTGGGGTTGCTGAAGGTAAAACCGGCTTCAAGCTGCTTGACCTCATAATCCATGACCGAGCCGATCAGGAACAGCGTCGCCTTGCGGTCAACCAGCAGGGTCACGCCTTTATCCTTCACCACTTCATCACCCGGGCCGGGCTGTTCAACGAAGGTCATGTCATAGGCATTGCCCGAGCACCCCTTGGTCGAGACACCAATGCGCAGCAGGTGGCCGGCATGGTTGGTCCGGTACAGAGTCTCAAGCCGTTGCGCCGCGCGCTCCGTCAGTGACAGGAGCGGCGGCAGTTCACGGCGGACCGGGGGCCGGGCGGTTACGGTATTCTGTTCGGTCATGGCACGTTCCCCTTGCTGGGTTCAGAACATGTTCAGGGCGAGGCGCGCATCTTCACTCATACGCGACATATCCCATGGCGGTTCCCACACGATCTCGACCGTGGCGCTGGTGACCGCATCAATCTTTTCCACGGCTTCCTTCACCTGCACGGGCAGTTCCTGCGCGCTGGGGCAGTTGGGGGCCGTAAGGGTCATCTCGACCTTGACCGACCCATCATCATGCAGGTCGATGGCGTAGATCAGGCCGAGTTCATAGATGTTGACCGGAATTTCCGGGTCATACACCGTCGCGATCGCCTCGATGACGGTATCTTCATCCGGAGTACCCGTCTTTGCGCTGTTTTCCGGCGGCTTTTCACCATCCGGCGTCCAGGCCGACACGGGTTTGACCTTCGTCGCCGTATCATCCGCCTCCAGGGAGAAAGAACCGGTTCCCTCAGCCATGCCGATGGCGGGCTCTACCTGATGTTTCTCGTCCATGAGACTTTCACCTGTCTTTGTCATCATTGAGCATCTCCATCAGTGCCGTCCATGGCAGCATGGCGCAGCGGATACGGGAACGATGCCGGTGCAGGGGTGCGAAGGCCGAGAGTTCACCCAGGGCCGCCGGGGCGTTGCCCGTCTGCACCGCTGCCTCCATATCCGCATGAAGCTGCCTGATCCGCGCCGGTTCCTGTCCCGTTACCCTTTCCGCCATCAGATCAGCGGAGGCGGCGCAGATGGCGCAGCCACGCGTTTCATGCCGGATCGCGTCGATACGTCCCTGCGCGTCAATGACCGCATGGAGGTGAACCCTGTCCCCACATAGCGGGTTCGTGCCCTGCCCCTGTGCGTTTGCCTGCGCCAGCTTGCCCGCGTAAAGGGGCGTTTTGGTCCGTTGCAGTACAACGGTGCGGTACAGATCGTCCTGCGTCATCACACCGTCAGACAAAAAAACCGCGTATCTGCACCAGCGTCGCGGCCAGCAGGTCTATTTCCTCCGGCGTGGTGTAGATGCCAAAGCTGGCCCGCGCTGTGGCCGACACGCCCAGCCTGCGCATGAGCGGTTCGGCGCAGTGATGCCCCGCCCGCACCGCGATTCCGTTGCGGTCCAGCAGGGTGGCAATATCGTGCGGGTGCACATCCGCCATGGTGAACGAAATGACCCCGCCACGTTCCGGCGCGGTCCCGATCACCTTCAGCCCGCTGACCTGCCCCAGCGCCTTGAGCGCGTGGGCGGTCAGGGCTTCCTCATGCGCGCCGATCCGGTCAAAGCCGATGGACTCGATATAGCTGATGGCGGCACCCAGCCCGATGGTCTCGATAATGGCGGGGGTTCCGGCCTCGAACTTGTGCGGCACGGGCGCCCATGTCGAACGGCCGAAGGACACGGTTGAAATCATGTCGCCTCCGCCAAGGAAGGGCGGCATTTCATCCAGTATCTCACGCCGTGCCCACAGCACGCCAATACCGGTCGGCCCGTACAGCTTGTGCCCGGTCAGCACGTAGAAATCCGCATCCAGTTCGCGCACGTTCACCCGGCGGTGGACGGCAAGCTGGCTGCCATCGAACAGCACCTTCGCCCCGGCGGCATGCGCCATGTCGGCAATGGCCCGCGCATCCGTGATCGTACCCAGCACGTTGGACATGTGCGTAATGGCAACCAGCGCCACCCGGCCATCGGACAGGTTCTGCCCGAGGGCTTCCATGTCCAGCGCGCCGTCATCGGTCACCGGCGTGACCCGCAGTTCGATGCCGGCGCGATCACGCAGCATCTGCCAGGGCACGATGTTGGCGTGATGCTCCATTTCCGAAATCAGCACCACCTGCCCCGGACGGAGCAGCGAGCCGTAGGAATGGGCCACGAGGTTGATGGCTTCGGTGCTGTTGCGGGTGAATATGATCTCCTCCCGCGCGCCAGCACCCAGAAAACCCGCAACCTGATCACGAACGGCCTCATAGGCTTCGGTCGTGCGCTCGCTCATCCAGTACAGGCCACGGTGGATGTTGGCGTACTGGGTGCGCATGGTCTCGGCCATGCAGTCAATGACCTGCCGGGGTTTCTGCGCGGAAGCCGCACTGTCCAGAAACACCAGGTCCTTGCCATGCACCTTCTGTGTCAGGATGGGGAAATCGGCGCGGATATGCCGGAGGCTCCCCGCCGCGTCGGAGGCCTGTGTCACGACCTGATCCATCATGCCGCCTCCCGCTTCCACCATGCTTCCACGGCCAGGTTGAGGCTGTCCTTCAGCCGCAGGTCAGCCACCTCGTCCACCACATCGTGCAGGAACGCACGGATCAGCATGGAACGGGCGACATCATCGGGTATGCCACGGCTGCGCAGGTAGAAAAGCTGGTCATCATCCAGCGCGCCCACCGTGGCACCGTGGCTGCATTTCACGTCATCGGCGTAGATTTCAAGCTCGGGCTTGGCGTCGATTTCCGCACCATCAGACAGCAGCAGCGCCTGGTTCATCTGGTAACCATCGGTCTGCTGGGCAACCCGTTCCACCAGGATCTTGCCCTGAAACACGCCGCGCGCCTGATCGGACAGGACGTTCTTGACCGTCTGGCGTGAAACGCAGCCGGGTGCGGCATGCGTAATCACGCTGGTCAGGTCCCCATGCTGGCGGCCCGTCAGAAGCTGCGCGCCGTTGACATGCACATGCGCGCCCGACCGGGTCAGCCCCGCATGCACTTCATGCCGCGACAGGTTGCCGCCCAGCGTCAGCGTAAAGCTATCGTACACGCCATCCGCCGCAACATGCGCATGACTTACAGCAAGATGCACCGCAAGCGCGCCTTCCGCCTGTATGCGGGCATGGGACAGGTAGCCCTTGTCGGCTACGGCAATGTCATAAAGCGGGTTATGCAGGTAATGGCCCTGCCCCACGGAGGCATCCAGCACGGCCAGCCTGCCACCCTTCTCCACCACGATACGGTGGCGCGGATGGAACGAGACCGGCGCGTCATCCGCCGTGATGCCGATGCTGACCAGCAGCAGGCAACCGGCATCCACCCCTTCGGGCACGACCAGATCCAGCCCGTCGCGCGCCAGCAGGGTGTTCAGCGCCGTCGTGACATCACCCGCCGGGTCAATCCCGTCCTCCGCCACATCCGCACCAGCGCCGGTGGAAATCCGGACATTGGCGGGCAGGCGCGAACGGGCGGCATCGAAATAACCGTTGACGAACACGGCACGGTTCGCCCCGGCCCCAAGGCCGGAAATGGTCTCGATTTCGGCCAGAAGCGTATCGACGGGACCGTCGTTTACATTGCGCGGGGCCGTGGCGAAGGGCACGTCGGCCAGCGTGCGCAGGGTGGTGTATTTCCATGCCTCCACCCCGGCACGCGGCAGGCCCGCGTGGCGCAGGAACTCCGCCGCCTTGCGCTGGCTGGCACCCGCCAGTCCATCATCCCGGTCGAGAAAGGCGCTGGCATTGACCCCGACCGGTGTCAGCGCGTTCACGCCGCCTCCGCCAGGAAGCGCGCGTAACCCTGCGCTTCAAGCTGCTTGGCCAGTTCCGGCCCGCCACTGTGGATGATGCGCCCCTTCGCCATGACGTGGATGCGATCGGGCACGATATAATCCAGCAGGCGCTGGTGGTGCGTGATGACCAGCGCGGAGAAATCCGGCCCGCGCAGGGAATTGACGCCCTCCGCCACGATGCGCAGCGCATCAATGTCCAGCCCGCTATCCGTCTCGTCCAGAATGGCGAAGGAGGGCTGGAGCATGCGCATCTGCAGCACTTCGTTGCGCTTCTTCTCACCACCGGAGAAGCCGACATTCACATTGCGCTTGAGCATCTCGTCCGACATGGAAAGATGCTTGGTCTCCTTGCGCACGGCCTTGAGAAAGGCCACGGCGTCCAGTTCTTCCTGCCCGCGCGCGCGCCGCACGGCATTGACCGCGGTGCGCAGGAAGTTGGCGTTGTTCACGCCCGGCAGTTCAACCGGGGTCTGGAACGCAAGGAACAGGCCCAGGGCCGCACGCTCCTCCGGTTCCAGCGCCAGCAGGTCCTGCCCCTTGAAGGTCGCGCCGCCGCCGGTCACCTCATAATCTTCCCGTCCGGCAAGGACGTAGGACAGGGTGGACTTGCCCGACCCGTTCGGCCCCATGATCGCATGGACCTCACCCGCGGGGATCTGCAGATCCACACCGCGCAGGATTTCCTTATGTGTCCCACCGTCCGAAATACGGGCGCACAGGCCATCAATGCTTACGAATTGCTTGCTCACGTTTCCCAATCCCTGTTAGCCCACGCTGCCTTCAAGGCTGATTTGCAGGAGCTTCTGCGCCTCTACGGCGAATTCCATCGGCAGTTCCTTGAGAACGTCCTTGCAGAAGCCATTGACGATCAGGCCCACCGCATCTTCTTCGGACAGGCCGCGCTGGCGGCAGTAGAAGAGCTGGTCTTCCGATATCTTGGAGGTCGTCGCCTCATGCTCCACGCGCGCGGACATGTTGCGGCTCTCGATATAGGGCACGGTATGCGCCCCGCACTGGTCACCGATCAGCAGGCTGTCGCACTGCGTGAAATTGCGGCTGCCCGATGCCTTGGGCATCATGCGCACCAGCCCGCGATAGGTGCTGTCGGAGTGCCCGGCGCTTATGGTCTTGGCGATGATGGTCGAACGCGTGTTGCGCCCGATATGGATCATCTTGGTGCCGGTATCGGCCTGCTGGTGGTTGTTGGTGACGGCGACCGAATAGAACTCACCCACAGATCCTTCCCCCTGAAGGATGCACGAGGGGTATTTCCATGTAATGGCCGAGCCGGTTTCCACCTGCGTCCATGAAATCTTGGAGCGCGCGCCCCGGCAGGCCCCGCGCTTGGTCACGAAGTTATAGATGCCACCCTTGCCGTTCTCATCACCGGGGTACCAGTTCTGCACGGTGGAATACTTGATGGAGGCATCATCCATCGCCACCAGTTCGACCACGGCGGCATGAAGCTGGTTTTCATCGCGCATCGGCGCGGTGCAGCCCTCCAGATAAGAGACGGAAGCCCCCTCCTCCACCACGATCAGCGTACGCTCGAACTGGCCGGTATTGCGGGCGTTGATGCGGAAATAGGTGGACAGTTCCATCGGGCAGCGCACGCCCTTGGGCACGTACACGAACGACCCGTCGGTAAACACCGCCGCGTTCAGGGCGGCGTAGAAATTGTCCGTAACCGGCACCACGCTGCCCAGGTACTTGCGCACCAGTTCGGGATGGTCGCGCACGGCCTCCGAAATGGGGCAGAAGATCACGCCCGCTTCCTGCAGGGTCTTGCGGAAGGTGGTGGCGACGGAAACGCTGTCGAATACCGCGTCAACAGCCACGGGGGGGCGGGCTTCCTGCCCCTCGGGCAGTTCCACGCCCGCCAGCATCGCCTGTTCATGCAGCGGAATCCCGAGCTTTTCGTAAGTACGCAGCAGTTCGGGATCAACCTCGTCCAGCGACTTGGGACCCGGCTTCTTGCGGGGGGCGGCGTAGTAATGCACGTCCTGGTAGTCGATGGGGGGATAATGCACCTTGGCCCATGTCGGCTCACGCATTTCCAGCCAAGAACGGTAGGCCTTGAGCCGCCATTCCAGCAGCCACTGCGGTTCCTGCTTGCGGCTGGAAATCAGACGGATCGTGTCTTCATTCAGCCCCTTGGGGGCGATATCCATCTCGATATCGGTCTCGAATCCCCATTTATAGGTATTCTGCCCAAGGGTTTCGACCGTCTTGCGGGTTTCAGCTACTGCCGGCATGGCTCTCTCCTTTCCCCAGTTCAGGCCGTGGCTTCGGGCGCGATGAACATGGTTGGGGCGTTCATGGTTTCCAGCCTGTCGGTAACGGTGTGGTTCTTCATGTCCGCCAGCGTGATGCTGGACAGGGCATTGCGGATGGCGGAGTTGACCAGATCCCACTGCTCCCCCAGCCCGCAGGTGGAGCGGGCGTCGCAGTCACCACCATCAACGCAGGTGGTCAGCGAGATCGGGCCATCAATGGCCTGGATCACGGTGGCGATCGAGATTTCCTCCAGCGGGGAGGCCAGCCTGTAGCCGCCGCGCGCCCCGCGCTGGGAAATCACGACACCCTGCGTTGCCAGAATCTTGAGCACCTTGGCCACCGTCGGTTCGGGAATGCCCGTCGAACGGGACAGGACAGGCGAGGTCGTGACCCCTTCCTTCTGCCCCAGCCGGACCAGAGCCACCACGGCATAATCGGTCAGTTTCGACAGTTTCAGCATTCCGTTCTCCCGTACGTCTGGCCCGGGGCACTAATTGGACCGAAACAGTACTGTTTCATGAATTCCCAGATGGGCCACCTGCGGCGCGTCGTCAAGTCCTAACGTACAATACCCGCGCACCCTACCCGATCCCGGTTCCGAATATGAGTTGTAATAGCACGGACAGGCCACACCCGGCCATAAAACCGACCAGTGTTCCATTAAGGCGGATATACTGGAGATCCTTGCCTACCCTCAGTTCCAGCCTGTCGCTCAGGCTTTCCGCGTCCCATCCGTTCACGACCGAGTAAATAAAACGCGACATCCGCTCCCGCAGGAAGGGCAGGCTGCCCAGAATCATGCCGCGCGCGCCATCATTTATGCGTTTGCGCATGGTCGCGTCATGATACATCTGTTCCGACAGGCGGTGCAGCGCATCGCGCACGATGGTGGCGGCCCAGCTTGTCTCCCCCTTGCGCATGTCTTCCTCGATCATGCGGCGCAGGCGGTGCCAGACCTCGCTGCTCCAGCCACGCACGCTGTCATGCGTCAGCACGCCCATCACCGCATCGGTAATCTCGCGCCTGCGCTCGCCATCCTGCTCGATCCGGTCGATTTCGGAGCGCACCCATGTCGTGAATCCCTCGCGCAGTTCCGAATTCTGCGGGTCGATCCGGTCAAGCTCCTGACTGGCCGCCAGCAGCACCTTGGTGGCGATCGAGCCGCCAATGGCCCAGCCCAGCACGCGCCCGCCCTGTTCGCGCACGCGGTCCTCGATCATCGCGCGCAGGGCCGGCTCCTTGGCCTTGAGCCCCTCCTTCAGCCGCGCGAGCAGGAAGGACAGCACCTCCTGATGGCAATCTCCCTCCACCATCGCGCGCAGGCTGCGGGTCACGACCGGCGCGATCTCCTCACCACCCAGCAGGACGGGCAGCATCCGGGCGATGGCGAGACTCGCCCGCCCGTCCTCCAGCCGGTCCAGCACGTGCGGCACGGAGCCAAGCACCGCGCGGTTGACCATTTCCGCCGTTTCCGGCTCCTGAAGGATGTTGCCGAGGATCGAAGGCAGGTCGATGCGGCTGAACGCGGACGCAACCTCCTTTTCCGTAAAGACGTTGGTGGAGACGAACCGCCCGAGCGCCTGCGCCAGCCGTTCCTTCTGCGCGGGCAGGATGGCGGTATGCGGAATCGGCAGGCCCATCGGCCTGCGGAACAGCGCGGTCACGGCGAACCAGTCCGCCAGGCCGCCCACTACCCCGGCCTTGGTGCCCGAACGCAGGATTTCCAGCCAGGGCCGGTCCGCCAGCCAGCCCATCTGCGGCAGGGCGTACCCCGCTACCGTAAGCGCCGCCATGGCGCCCAGCAGGCCGGTTGCGGACCGTTTATACCGCTGCAGTACCTGCCGCGCGTCCTGATCCGACTGTGCAATACCATTCATGACATCATTGATACCATTGTCTTCTCCCCAGCCCAAGCAACACTCGCCCCCCTACCCCAAATACCCGTGAAATGATGCTCCAGACATTGCGGCCCGCACCGGAACATGGGATTTGAAAAGGGCCATGACGAACTTTTACAACAGGACCACACGATGACCGAAGCCGCCGCGCGGAATGCGTCCGACCTGCTCCAGCAGGCCGAGCGCCTGATAGCCAGCCATGACGAGACCGCATCGGGCAGCCCGGTCATGGCGCTGGCACGCCACATCGGCCGGCAGATGGGCAGCGGCGCCCTGCCCATGGATCAGGTGGAGGACATCGTACGCCTGCTGCGCGACAGGGCCTTTGCCGGGCGGGCCTATCATATCGCCACCTACCTCGATGGCCCCGACGAAAAGACCGTAACCACGCGTATGTGTACGGTCGCGCGCCGGATCGTGCAGCCCGACCCCGATGACAGCCCGGTGCCGATCGCGCGTTTCCGCGCCGCCATCGAGCGCAGCCGTTTCGCCGCCGTCTTTACCGCGCACCCCACTTTCGCGCTGGCCAACCCGGTCTATGAGGCGCTGGCCGAGCTGGCATCCGCCAACCCGTCCGAGCCGCCCGCCCATGTCCCGGCCTTCCTGACGCATCGCCGCGCGGGGCCGCCCACGCTGGATGAGGAATTCAGCCTGGCCACGCAGGCCATCCTGCGCGGCCGCACGGCGCTGGACAGGCTGAATGCCATCCTGCTGTCGGAAGCCCGGACGCACTGGCCCCAGCTTTGGTTCACGCTGGTCCCGCGCCCCATCATCATGACAAGCTGGGTCGGGTACGACACCGATGGCCGCACCGACATCGGCTGGTGGGATACGCTGCGCCTGCGCCTGCGCATGAAGCAGCTCCAGCTTTCCCGCCTGCATGACCAGGTGGCCACGGTCACCGACTGCGCCAATGACCTGCTCCAGCGCATCGACACCGCGCTTGACGCGGTGAACGAACAGATCGCCGCCTGCCCCACCGGCCCCGAGCCCGAGGCGGTCTCGCGCTTTGCCGATGTGCTGATCAACCGCAGTGCCGACGCCCTGACCAGCACCAATGACCTGAGCGCTACCTTTGGCGAGGCCATTGACGCGGCGTCGGCCGATGACAAGATGACGCTGGCGGTGGCGCGCGCGGGCTTCATGGCGCATGGCCTGTCGGCTGCGCATACGCATACGCGGCTCAATGCAACGCAGCTTCACAATATCGCGCGCCAGCGGCTGAACATTACCGACAGCCCGGACGTTCCGGCCCAGCGCCGCGCCCTGATCAGCCGCATGAACGAGGCGCTGGATACGGTCGAACCGATCGAGATCGACTTCGGCTCGCTGCTCATGGAACAGGCCAGCGCCGGGCGGCTCATGATGACCGTGCGCCAGATCCTGCGTCATATCGACCGCACCAGCCCCATCCGCTTCCTGATTGCCGAGACCGAAACCGGCTACACGCTGCTGACGGCGCTGTGGCTGGCGCGGCTGTACGGCATTGACGACATGATCGAGATTTCGCCCCTGTTCGAGACGCAGGATGCGCTGGAAAATGGCGAGCAGATCATTGAGGAAGCCCTGCGCTCCCCCCACTGGCGCGCCTACCTGCACCGCACGCGCAAGCTCAGCCTCCAGTTCGGTTTCTCCGATTCCGGGCGTTATGTCGGGCAGCTTGCCGCCACCTATCTGATCGAGCGGCTGCGCATCAAGGTATGCGACCTGCTGCGCAAGTGGGACCTCGCCTTTGTCGAGGTGATCCTGTTCGACACCCATGGCGAGAGCATCGGTCGCGGCGCGCATCCCTATCGCCTGGCGGACCGCTTCGACTACCTCTCCCCGCCGCATGCCCGCGCCCGCTTCGCCCGCGCCGGTATCCAGCTACGTGAGGAAACCGCCTTTCAGGGTGGGGACGGCTACCTCCTGTTCGGAACGCAGGCGCTGGCGGATGCAACGGTCAGCATCATTGCCGAACATGCCTTCACCACCACGGCGCTTGATCGCGACCCGGTTTATGACGAGCCGGATTTCTCGGCCGATTTCTTCTCCACCATCGCCAACGGCATGACCGGGCTGGTGGAAGATCCCGGCTATGCGGCCCTGCTGGGCGCGTTCGGGCCGTCGCTGATCGACAAGACCGGTTCACGCCCCTCGGCACGGCAGAGCGACGCGGCCTCCACCGTTACCCGCATCAAGCATCCCAGCCAGTTGCGGGCCATCCCCAACAACGCCATCCTGCAGCAGCTTGCATGGTGCGCGAACACCCTGCAGGGGCTGGGCACCGCCGCCGCCCGCCACCCCGAAACATTCGAGAGGTACCTGGCCGAAAGCCCGCGCTTCCGCCGGGCTATGGACTTCGCCGCCCATGCGCTGGCCCATTCGGACCACGGGGTGCTGCGTGGCGTCATTCACCTGCTGGACCCCGACCTGTGGCTTGAGCGCGCCACCACGCAGAAGGACCCGGCCCGGCAGGAATCGTTCCTGTCGCTCATGCACGGACTGGAAAACCTGGATTTCTGGGCCAGCACGCAGGCCATGTTCCGCCGCATCCAGTCCGACCATCTGGCCCTGCGCCGCGCGTGGCCCGAAGCGCCGCACATGCAGCCCGATGAACTGCTGCTGCATGCCATCCGCATTGCCATTATCGAGCATATCTGGCTGCTTTCCACCCGCATCCCGTATTTCTCGCCCCGGCATGCCTTCTCGCGTGATGTGCTGACGCTGAAGGTCCTGTGCCTGGACATTCCCACGGTGCTGACGGAACTGGAGCAGATCTTCCCCTACCGCTCGGACGGCAGTTTCGACCTCGACTTCCACGAGCCGCATGGCCCCCGGCAGGAAGGCACCTACAGCCGCGAATACACCGACATCTTCGAGCCGATGCAGCGCCTGTTCCAGACAGTGCGTGAAATCAGCACGGGTGTGATGCACCATGTCGGCGCCTTTGGCTGAGGCCGCGCAGCCATCACGCAACGGGTGGCGGGTCACTGAACCGCCACCCCTGTATGATGTGCCACTGCCCGAAACCCCCACCATAAGGCGGGTCGTGGCCAACAACCCCGGCCCGATGACCGGCAACGGCACCAATAGCTGGGTGGTCGAACATGCACAGGGCTGCGTGATCATCGACCCCGGCAGCGCCACCCCCGAACATCTGGACGCTCTGGTCAACGCAACCGCCGGGCACCCCGTAACGCATATCATCCTGACCCATACCCACCGTGACCACCTGGAGGGCGCGCGCCCGCTCGGGGAGCGACTGGGTGTCCCGGTATGCGGGTTTTACCAGAGCGCCGAGCCTTCGTTCACGCCCGATATCGGCCTGCATGATGCTGACGTGATTGCGGGCCTGCGGGTGCTGTATACCCCCGGCCATGCCAATGACCATATCTGCCTGGAAACGCCGGACGGGATCATCTTTACCGGTGACCATGTGATGGGCTGGTCCACGACCATGGTGCCCCCTGCACCCCACGGGTCGGTGCGGCAGTTTCTCGACAGCATGGATTACCTGCAGCAACGCAACAGCCACCTGCTGCTCTCCGCCCACGGCCCGGCCATTACGCAGGTGAACGAGTGCATCAACGGGCTGGTCGCCCACCGCCACGCGCGCGAGAAAAGCATCCTCGCACTCCTGCCCGCGACACCCCGCACGCTCGATGAAATTCTGGACAGCATGTACCACAAGCTGCGCCCCGGCCTGCGCCGGGCGGCCCGGCTGAACCTGCATGCCCATCTGGAAAAACTGCATGAGGAAGGACGGGTCAGCCTGCATGATGACAGGTGGGCGAAAATAACGCCCTGACCCGCATGGCATGGCGGCCGCGCGTCTCTCCGCGTCGCCCCCATCCGCAATAATCACACACCTGTCAGGCACATCCCTGCCCACCCCCTCCGGCGGGCGGGTCATCCGCGTCCTTATTTTTGCTGTAACCGGCAGACGGCAGGCCAAAAAAAACCGGCCCACATGGGGCCGGTTTCCTCAGGCGCTCTCTTTCGAGAAAGATCAGGCGGACTTCGCCATGATCTCTTCCGCAACGTTGCGGGGCACCGGATCGTAGTGATGGAACTGCATCGTGAAGGATGCACGGCCCTTGGTCATCGAACGCAGGTGCGAGATGTAGCCGAACATTTCCTTCAGCGGAACCTGCGCACGGACCATGACGGTCGAACCCGAGCTTTCCTGGCTCTGGATCATGCCACGGCGGCGGTTCAGGTCACCCACCACGTCACCAACGTGATCGTTCGGGGTGGTGATTTCCACGTCCATGATCGGCTCGAGAATGACCGGGCCGGCCTTCTTCATGCCTTCACGGAAGCAGGCCTTCGCAGCGATTTCGAACGCCAGGGCCGAGGAGTCGACATCATGGTACTTACCGTCCAGCAGCGTGAACTTGAAGTCCACCGTGGGGAAGCCCGCGAGCACGCCGGTCGTGGCCTGCGCCGTGATGCCCTTTTCCACCGCCGGGATGTATTCCTTCGGCACCGTGCCGCCGACGACCTTGTTCTCGAAGGAGATGCCTTCGTTACGCTCGACCGGCGTGAACTCGATCTTCACTTCAGCGAACTGGCCCGAACCACCCGACTGCTTCTTGTGGGTGTAGGTTTCGGTGTGCGTCTGGGTGATCGTTTCACGATACGCAACCTGCGGGGCACCGATGTTCGCGTCCACGCCATATTCACGACGCAGGCGGTCGATGATGATGTCGAGATGCAGCTCACCCATGCCGGACAGGATGGTCTGGCCGGTTTCCTGATCGGTCTTCAGACGCAGGGAGGGATCTTCACCCGACAGCTTCTGCAGCGCCAGGGTCATCTTTTCCACGCCGTCCTTGGTCTTCGGCTCAACGGAGATGTCGATGACCGGGATCGGGAAGGTCATGCGTTCCAGCACCACCGGATCGGTGGGGTCGGCCAGCGTGTCACCCGTCTGGCTGTCCTTCAGGCCAACGAAGGCCGCGATGTCACCGGCATGGACTTCGGACAGTTCCTCGCGCTTGTCAGCATGCATCTGATAGATGCGGCCGATGCGCTCCTTGTGGCCCTTGGTCGTGTTCAGCACGGTGTCACCGGTCTTCAGCACGCCACGATAGACGCGCACGAAGGTCAGGGTGCCGTATTTGTCGTTGATGATCTTGAAGGCGAGGCCAGCGAACTTGCCATCCGGGTCAACCGGGATGATCGGCAGCTTCTTCTCGTCAACTTCCTCATCTTCCGGCGGGGCGATGCGGATGCCTTCCACGTCGTCCGGCGCGGGCAGGAAGTCGATGACGGCGTCGAGCAGCGGCTGGACACCCTTGTTCTTGAAGGCCGTGCCGCACAGGACGGGACGGAACTCACCGGAGATGGTGCCCTTCTTGATGCAGCGCTTCAGCGTCGCGACCTCGACATCGCCCTTGTCGAAGTATTCTTCCATCGCCGCGTCGTCCACCGCCAGCGCGGTGTCGAGCAGGTTCTGGCGGGCTTCCTTGGCCTTTTCCAGCAGGTCGGCGGGAATTTCCTCGTCATGGAACTTCGCGCCCAGCTCACCGCCTTCCCAGACGATGGCCTTCATCTCGATCAGGTCCACCACGCCGACGAAGTTTTCTTCGGCGCCGATGGGAAGCTGCAGCGGGATGGCAACGATGTCCAGCTTCTCCTTCAGCGTGTCGAACGCGCGGTAGAAGTCGGCGCCGGTGCGGTCCAGCTTGTTGATGAAGATGATGCGGGGCACGTTGTAGCGGTCAGCCAGACGCCAGTTGGTCTCGGACTGCGGCTGCACGCCGGCCACGCCTTCGATGATGAAGACCGCGCCATCGAGCACGCGCAGCGAGCGGTTGACTTCGATGTTGAAGTCGATGTGGCCCGGGGTGTCGATGATGTTGATGCGGTGCCCGGCCCATTCGCACGTCACGGCGGCGGACGTGATGGTGATGCCGCGCTCACGTTCCTGCGCCATGTAATCGGTGGTGGTGTTGCCCTCGTGCACCTCCCCGATCTTGTGCGACACACCCGTGTAATACAGGATGCGCTCGGTCGTGGTGGTCTTGCCGGCATCAATATGCGCGGTAATACCGATATTGCGAATCAGGGACAGATCAGACTTGGCGGACACGGGATTACCTCCACAAGACAACACGGGCGCGAAGGGGAATCCGTCCCTTTCGCGCCTGCCGGAACCGTAAGCTGCTTCCGCCCTCAGTCTTTTTCAACCCGGACGACGCAGACCGGCACAGCGGAACAATGCGCCAGACATCAGTCAGGCTTTTACAGCGCCGGGCCAGCGCCCTGCCCCCATGGGGCGGGGCGGCGTGGCCCGTGGCGCATCAGGCTACGGCAGCCTTCTTTTCCTGAACGCGCAGGATGCGACGCTTCACCGTCATGGCTTCCGGCGTCAGCTTGCGGTTCGGGGTGGACAGCAGGAACGCGTCCAGCCCGCCATTGTGCTCGACCGTGCGGATGCCGTTGGTGGTCATGCGCAGGGGAACGGCCGTGCCGAGGATATCGGACAGCAGCGAGGTTTCCTGCAGGTTGGGCAGGAAGCGGCGGCGGGACTTGTTGTTGGCGTGGCTGACGTTGTTTCCGGTCAGCACGCCCTTGCCTGTGATCTGGCAGCGGCGAGACATTCTATCATCCTCGGATATAACTGTGGCCGAGGCATAAATGCCCGGCAAGGATCGTCTTGATTAGGCGCGGCTTATCGCCAAACCGCCGCCAACAGTCAAGGTGCATAAGCGTGATTCGGCATTTTTTGTCCCGGAAAGGGCCGGGATCACCCCTTTTGCCCCCTTCCGGCCCCCGTGGGTCAGCCCGCCTTGCGGTCCTGATCGGGGTGCAGTTCGCCCGCCTGCACGCTGTGCAGCGCGTTTTCCAACATGGCCTGCATCGTCTCGCGGCCCATGGTGCGCGACAGCAGCCCCAGTGAGCCACCCAGCAGCGCGGACGCGATGGCCACCGGCGGCAGGTTCTCACCGATCATGTATTCAATGGCCTTGTCCACCACCGCGCCGCAATGGCTCAGTTCGGGGGGGATGGCCTCGGCTTCGGGCGGCTGGTTGCTTGTTTCCGTCATCTTGCGGCTCCTTGTGGTCTTCAGCCTGATATGGGCTTGCCTGCCGTCCCTTACCAGTACGACGCGGATATGAAACCGGTAACAAGCGCGCGTGAAGCCTATACGGCGGCGTCTTCCTCCGCCTGGGCGGCCCACATCCGCGCGTAATGCCCGCCGCGTTCCAGCAGCGCGCGATGGGGGCCGCGCTCCAGTATGCGCCCCTGTCCCATCACGAGGATTTCATCAGCATCGACAATGGTGGACAGCCGGTGGGCGATGATGATGGTGGTGCGGTTGGCCGCCACCGTGTGCAGCGCGGCCTGTATTTCCTGTTCGGTGCGGGTATCGAGCGCGCTGGTCGCCTCATCAAGCAGCAGCACGCGCGGGTTTTTCAGGATGGTGCGCGCAATGGCCACGCGCTGCTTCTCCCCGCCCGACAGCTTGAGGCCGCGCTCACCCACGCGGGTGGCGTAGCCTTCGGGCAGCGAGATGATGAAATCATGGATGCAGGCCAGACGCGCCGCCTGCTCGATCTCGGCCTGCGTGGCGCCAAGGCGGCCATAGGCGATGTTGTAGCCGATCGTATCATTGAACAGGATGGTATCCTGCGGCACCACGCCCACGGCACCGCGCAGCGCCGCCTGTGCGCAGTCACGGATGTCATGCCCGTCGATCAGGATGCGGCCTGATGTCACGTCATAGAACCGGAACAGCAGGCGGCTTATAGTGGACTTGCCCGCCCCCGTAGGGCCGACAATGGCCACCCGATGCCCTGTCGGCACATGGAAGCTGACCCCGCGCAGGATCTCACGGTCGGGATGGTAGCTGAAATGCACGTTCTCGAAGCGGATGTCAGCAGCCGGGGCTTCATCAAGCCGCGCGGGAATGGAAACCGCACCGGGGGAATCGGTAATGTCCGCCTGCTCGTCCATCAGGGCGAACATGTGTTCGAGGTCCACCAGTGAATTGCGCAGCGAGGAATACACGCTGCCAAGGAAGTTCAGCGGCAGGTAAAGCTGCATGAGGTAGGTGTTGACCAGCACGAAATGGCCCATCGTCATGCGACCGGCCTCGACATCGCGCCCCGCCATGAGCATGACGGCAATCAGGGCCAGGGCTATGATTGCCGCCTGCCCGAAATTCAGCCCGTTGAGGGAAATCTGGGTGCGCACGGCAGCGCGTTCGTAGCGGCGCTGGGCATCCTCGTAGCGCTGGCGCTCATGTTCCTCGTTATTGAAGTATTTTACGGTCTCGTAGTTGAGCAGGCTGTCCAGCGCCTTCCAACTTGCCTCGCTGTTGATGTCGTTCATCCGCCGCCGCAGCCCGATCCGCCACGACGTGAACCCGATGGTGAACGCCACATAGGCCGCCACCGCCAGCAGCATCACGATGGCGTAGCGCCAGTCAAACAGCCGCCAGATCACGGCTATGACCATCAGCGCCTCGATCATGGTGGGCACCACGTTGAACACACCCACGCGCAGCACGGTCTCGATCGCATCCGTGCCGCGCGCGATCGCCTGCGTCACGCTGCCTGACTGGCGGTTGAGATGAAAGCGCAGGGATAGCTGGTGCATGTGGGTAAAGCTGCGCATGGCCGCGATCCGGCTGATCCGGTAGCGCAGGGGCGCGAACAGGGCGTCACGCAGTTCGCCCAGCGCGGCGGCGGCCATGCGCAACAGCCCATACCCCACGATCAGCATGAGCGGCATCATCGCCCCCCGCCCCGCCGTGGGCTGCAGGGCGTCGATCACCCGGCTGTAGGCATAGGGCACGCAGATCGTGGCGATCTTGGCCAGGATGAGCAGCAGGCACACAGCCCCCACCCGCAGGCGGGTGCGCGGGTCGTGAGAGGGCCAGAGATAGGGAAGAAGGCCACGCAGGGTCGCGGCGGCGGAACGCTCCGGCCTGTCATGCCGGGCCTTGTCGGTAACAGCCATCCGCATGCCATGCGGCATCTGCCCCGCGTTTTGCAACCCATATTCCCTGCACCCGGCAGGTCCGGCGCAGGATTGTCAGCATCCGGGACAGCCGGTATGCCACCCATGGCCCAAAAGACAGGGCCCGAAAGACAGGGATGGATCATGTCACACAGCCTCGATGGTTTCTTTCGGCATATTACCGCCTGCAATACGGCGGTCCTGCCCGGGGGGCGGCTGGAATTCCGGCTGGGCCACCAGCCCGCGGGCTGGGTGCAGCCCGACCTGCTGCCGGTCCTGCTGCGCCATGGCATGACCGTGGCGGGCCGCACCGTCACGCTGGCCGACCCGGCGCGGCTGGAACAGATCGGGGCGGACATGGCGGCGGAAGGGGTCTATCGCTCCCACCACGAACTGTTTGATGTCTGGACCGACATGGCCGCCCCGCCCGTGGCCCGCATCGACCGTGGCGCGCTGCCGCTGTTTGGCCTGATGGCGGCGGGCGTGCACCTGAACGGGATCGTGCGCCGCGCGGACGGGCTGCACCTGTGGGTGGCCCGCCGCGCCATGACCAAGCGCCTTGACCCTGGCAAGTTGGACCATCTGGTGGCGGGCGGCATCCCGGCGGGGCATACCGTCATCCAGACCCTGATCAAGGAAGCCGCGGAAGAAGCCAGCCTGCCCGAGGAACTGGTACGCAACGCCCGCCCCACGGCGGACATATGCTACGCGCTTGACAGGCCGGAGGGATTGCGCCGGGATGTGCTGCACTGCTTCGAGCTGGAACTGCCACCCGATTTCGTGCCCGTGCCCGCTGATGGGGAGGTGGAGGAATTCCGCCTGATTCCCCTGCGGGAAGCCTACGAACTGGTGCGCGATACCGATGCGTTCAAATTCAACGTCAACCTTGTCCTGATTGACCTGTTCCTGCGCACCGGCATGATTGATGCCTCCAGCCCCGACGGCCAGCGCCTGCGCCGTGGCCTGACCGGCTGGCACACCCCCCACCCCACCTGAACTCCCC
>NZ_QUWV01000040.1 GCF_003403295.1 Komagataeibacter melaceti
TAGCAGCCTGTCGGGTTGGGGTACCCTTTGAAGTGGCGAGGGCATAGTATGCTGGGATGAGCCGTTTCATCCCGTTTGACCGATCCCAGCCATATCTTCTGCCGCCTGACCTGAAGTCGTGGCTTCCGGCGGACGATATGGCGCATTTCATTGTCGCTGCCATTGAGCGGGTTCCGATGAGTGCGTTCTGCGTGCCGGCGCGCACGGGTGGCAAGGCGCAGTATCATCCGCGCCTGATGCTGGCCCTTCTGATCTTCAGTTATGCGAACGGGCTGTTTTCCTCACGCCGGATCGAGCGGGCGACATATCGTGACATCGGGGTGCGCTTTGTGGCGGCAAACCTGCATCCGGATCACGACACGATTGCCACTTTCCGCCGGACAAACCGGACGGCCATTGAAGCTGCCTTTGCGCAGGTCCTGCTCCTGGCGCGCGAGACGGGCCTGCTGCGTCTTGGCGTGGTGTCGATCGACGGCACGAAAATCGATGCCGATGCCTCGAAATATCGTTCGGTGCGCTACGACCGGATCAAGGCCCTGCGCGAACAACTGGCGGTGGATATCGCGCAACTGATGGAACAGGCAGAGCGCGCGGACGCCACAGACAGTGATCCACAGGCCCTGCCCGAAGAACTTGCCCGCCGGGAGACGCTGAAAGCGAAGCTGGACGAAGCCTGCGCCCGACTGGAAGCCGATGCGAAGGCGCAGGCCGAGGCGGCGCGACCCGCATACGAGAAGAAAAAAGCCGCTTATGATGCAAAAACAGGGCGTCGCGGTCGGGCGCCGAAACCGCCCGACGAGGAGCCGCCACCTGAGAGGCAGATCAGCCTGACGGATCCCGACAGCCGCCTCATGCGGCGTTCGGACGCCCATGAATTCCGGCAGGCTTACAATGCCCAGGCCGTGGTCTGCGCCGAAGGCAGCCAGTTGATTGTGACAACCGACGTTGTCGCCACCTCAGCAGACGCACCATCTTTTGCCGGCACGGTGCTGTCGATGGAAAACACGATCGGTCTCCCCGAAACGGTGCTCGCCGATACCGGTTACGCCAGCTGGCAGGCGGTCCGGGAATTACAGGAAAAGGATATCGATCCGCTGGTCGCCATCGGACGGCCTTGCGCCCGCAGGCCTTATGACTTCCGGCCGCCTCCTGAAGACAGGGAACCGCGCCGGATCACCGAACCCTGGCGGCTTGCCATGAAGACAAGACTGGAAACCACACAGGCCCGAGACCTCTACAGACTACGAAAACAGACCGTTGAACCGGTCTTTGGAATTATCAAAAGTGTCATGGGTTTCAGGAGATTCAGCCTGCGTAGCCTTGCAAAAGTCACAACTGAATGGACACTCGTCGCACTCGCATACAACTGCAAAAGAATGGCGCGGCTTCAGGCAGCATAAGCCCGCTCAGCCGCGGCGTTATCAGCCCCCAAATGCCCAATCCGACAGGCTG
>NZ_QUWV01000041.1 GCF_003403295.1 Komagataeibacter melaceti
GTTCTTCCGCAAGCTGCTTCAGCTGCTCAACGGAGAGGTTGCGCAGGTCATGCGGCATGCGGACGCGGTCAAGCTGCGCATAGCGCCCCAGCGTCGGGATCGCGGAAGGCGTATTGCTGTCGGTCATGTCAATCAGTTCCTGCGCTCGACCACGTAGCGGATCAGATCGCGCAGGCGATCAGCCTCGGGGCCAAAGATGTCGATATGGGATTCCGCCTGCGCCGCGACGCGCTTCGCCTCGTTCGCGGCCCCTTCCACGCCCAGCAGGGCGACGTAGGTGGACTTGCCCGCAGCTTCGTCCTTGCCTGCGGTCTTGCCCAGTTCCTCGGCGCTGGCGGTGGCGTCCAGCACGTCATCGGCAATCTGGAACGCGGCGCCAAGGTCACGGCCATAGGCGGAGATGCGCCTGCGCACGTCATCGCTCGCCTGGCCAAGGATGGCCCCGGCCTCGGCCGAGTAGCGGATGAGGCAGCCGGTCTTGAGCGCGTGCAGGCGGGCCACTTCCTCCAGCGACAGGGCGCGGCCTTCGCCCTCCATGTCGATCATCTGGCCACCCACCATGCCGGCAGCGCCCGAGGCCTCGGCCAGGGCGCGGACCAGGCTCACGCGCACTTCCGCGCTGGCGTGGGTCAGGGGATTGGCGAGAATGTCGAACGCCGAGGTCTGGAGCGCGTCACCCGCCAGGATGGCCGTGGCCTCGTCAAACTTGCGGTGGGTGGAGGGCTGGCCACGGCGCAGGTCGTCGTCATCCATGGCGGGCAGGTCATCATGCACCAGTGAATAGGCATGCAGCATCTCAACCGAGGCGGCGACACGGTCCGCGCCTTCGGGGCTGACGCCGAACAGGCTGGCGACCTCGGCCACCAGATAGCCGCGCAGGCGCTTGCCTCCGCCCAGCGTTGCATAGCGCATGGCGTCGATCAGGCGGGCCTCGCCCCCTTCGACACGGGGGAGGAGACGGTCGATCATCGCTTCGATCGCCGTGGCGCGCGCGGACATGGATGCACGCAGACGGACCATGCGATCCGTACCGTCTGTTTGGGACGAGGTTGCTGTTGTTTGGCTCATCTGGCGCATCAATCCATTGGTTTTGCTTCCAGCGTGCCATCCGCACGCTGGACAATCGCCTGAACGCGGGCCTCTGCCTCGTCCAGTTTCTTCTGGCAGTACTGCCGCAGGGCCGCGCCGCGTTCGTAGGACGTGATGGCGTCCTCCAGCCTGAGCTGGCCCACCTCGAGCTGCCGCACGATGGCCTCAAGTTCGGCCAGTGCGTCCTCGAAGGAAAGGTTGGTCAGGTCATCTGTCATCGGCGCGCGGTGCTTCCTGCAATAACGTAGCTGGCGGACGCATTACATCCTTGAGGGGCATCCTGCCAAGGGGACAACTGGTTTTACGCCTGCCGGGCATCCGGGGCGGGGGTGTCGCCCGCGGGCTGCGGGGCCTCGGGCTCGGGCCTGCGGCGGATGACGAAGGAGAGCGTGCCGCCTTCCTCCCCGAAGGCGATGAGCGCGTGGCCGGTCTCGCGGCAGAAAGCCTGGAAATCCGCGACGGAAGCCCGGTCCGTGGCGATGACGCGCAGCCGCTCGCCCGGTGCGAGGGTGCGCAGCATGCGGTTTGCCCTGAGTACGGGAAGTGGACAGGTCAGCCCGCGTGCGTCTAGCAGGATCTCACTCATGGGGCCTTGTCTCCTCGTGGTGGGCAGCCATGCCCGGACAACAGGGTTTGATGTTCCGTGTGGGTACGATCATAAAAGAAAACGTGCCATTGATAAGATCATGATGAAAGAAAGACTCCGGATGGGCTCCTATCGTATCGGAATAGATTTTGGCGGCACCAAGATCGAGATCGCCGCACTGGGCATGGATGGGGCCGAACTGATCCGCCGGCGGATCAGCAATCCCGGCAATTACACCGCGGCCATTCAGGCCATGTGTGACCTGATCCATGGCGTGGATTCTGAACTGGGTGGAACGGGCACGGTCGGAATCGGGATTCCCGGTTCCATCAGCCCCGATATCGGCGTGATCAAGAACGCCAATGCCACATGGCTGAACAACCAGCCCCTGAACCGTGACATGTCCGCCGCACTGGGGCGTGAGGTGCGGATCGAGAACGACGCCAACTGCTTCGCCCTGTCGGAAGCGATTGATGGCGCGGGGGCCGGGTTCCACAGCGTGTTTGGCGTGATCATCGGCACCGGCATGGGGGCCGGGATCGTGATCGACCGCAAGCTGCTGATCGGGCGCAATCACATTGCGGGGGAATGGGGGCATACACCGCTGCCCTGGCCGCGGATTGAGGAATTCCCCATGCCCAAATGCTTCTGCGGCAATGAGGGCTGCATGGAGCGTTTCCTGAGCGGTTCCGCGCTGGCGCAGGACTGGAAAGGTCCGGGCCACCGCAGTGCTGCCCATATCGAGGAGGAAGCGGCTGCCGGGGATATTACGGCAATCGGCGCGCTGGACCGTTACATGGACCGCATGGCGCGGGCCTGCGCCATGGCGATCAATTTCATGGACCCCGACGTGATCGTGCTGGGTGGCGGCGTATCCAACCTTGATACGCTGTACGAGCGCGTGCCCCATCTCATGCGCCGCTACATCATTACGCCGGACTGCCGCACGCCCATCGTCCGCAACCGCCATGGCGACAGTTCGGGCGTGCGCGGGGCGGCGTGGCTGTGGGATGACCACCATACGGATGCGTAAAGCCGCCTGAATTAACCTGCCGAGCGGCAAGGAAAATGTCTCCGGTCGCCGCCTTTTCCTTTAAAGGCGGCGTTACCTGAATCTTCTTTCCGGGTAGCGGAACATTCCTTGAGGGGGTGCGACGGGGAAGTCAGTCTTCCCCTTTGTCCAGGCCGCGAAATCCCGTCGCCACGACATAGAGTTCACTCGATTCCTTGCGGCTTGCCGGTGGCTTGGCGTGCCGCACCTGCGTGAACAGGGCCTTGAGCGCCGTCAGCATCTGTTTTTCCGACCCGCCCTGAAACACCTTGGCCACGAACGCGCCACCGGGGGCAAGAATATGCGTGGCGAAATCCAGCGCCAGTTCGGCCAGCCCGATAATGCGCAGGTGGTCGGTCGGGGCATGGCCGGTTGTGTTGGGCGCCATGTCGGACATGACAATATCCGCCCGCCCGCCCAGCAGTTCGGTCAGGCGGTCCGGCATGTCGGGGTCATTGAAATCCCCTTCGATAATGGTAGCGCCGGGAACCGGGTCCACCGGCAGCAGGTCAACGCCGACCACTTCCGCCGCCCCGCGCTTGACGGCAACCTGCGTCCAGCCACCGGGGGCCGCCCCCAGATCCACCACCCGGGCACCGGGGCGGATGAGGTGGAAACGGTCGTCCAGTTCAATCAGCTTGAAGGCGGCGCGTGAACGCCAGCCCTGCTTCTGCGCCGCCTGCACATAGGGGTCGTTCAGTTGCCGTTGCAGCCAGCGGTGCTGTGCGGTGGTGCGGCCGCGCGCCTTCTTGACCGTGACGGTCTTGGTCCGGCTGGCCTGTACGGACCGGCCATCGGCGCTGGTATCGCCATCTCCGGGGGTAAGGCTGCTGGTACGGGCCTTGCCCGGTATGCGGGTGGAGGAACGCTGTTTCATAAGGGGACGCGGTCAGGAACTGACCCGGTGCTCCATGCGATTATACAGGGGGAAGGAAGACGGTGCGGCGGAAAGACCGCCACGCCGTTTACGGTCCCCGATCATGCGTAAAAGCAGGCCGTCACGCAATCCCCGGTCGGCCACCGTCACCTCGGCCATGGGCCAGGTGGTGACGATCGCCTCGAATATGGCGCAGCCGGGCATGATGTAGCGTGCGCGTTCCGGCCCGATGAGGGGATTGGCGACCAGCGCGTCCATGCCTGCACGGCGCAGGCCGTCGATTATGCCCAGCGCGCGCGGCACCGGCAGGGTGGTGCCATCAATGCGGGTGCGGTCATAGCGTGTCTGGCCCAGTGCGAGGCTGGCCAGTGTCGTGACCGTGCCGCTGGTGCCCAGCAGCATGACATTCTGGCGCACGATCTCACGGGCGATGCAGTGGACATCATCAAACCCGCGCAGGACGTTGCTGATTTCCGCTACGACAGCGGAATAGCCCTTGTCTGAAAAGATGTCGGCGCCGTCGCGCTCACCCAGCGTCATGATGCCGACGGGCAGGCTCACGTAGCCCGACAGGTCGTGCCGCCCGGCATGGCGGTCGATTCGCGCCCATGCGATCTCGGTCGAGCCGCCGCCAATGTCGAACAGCAGGCCACGACCGGTTGTGCCCCGACTGTCCTGCAGCAGCGAGGTGCAGGCGGCGAGCGCAAGCTCCGCCTCTTCACGTGCCGAGATGATGGAGATGTCCAGTCCCGTCTCGTGCAGGACACGGCTGAGGAAATCCAGCCCGTTCCCCGCGCGGCGGCAGGCCTCGGTCGCGATGGCGCGGTGGCCGTGCAGGTCATACAGCCCCATGCGTGCGACACAGGCCCGCAGCGCGGCCATCGTGCGCTCCATGGCCGGGTCGGCCAGTCGTCCTGAATGATGCAGCCCTTCGCCAAGGCGCACCGCGCGGCTGAAACTGTCGATCACGCGCAGGCCGTGCGAACTGGCACGCGCGATGAGCAGGCGGCAGTTATGGGTGCCCAGGTCAATGGCTGCGTAAAGTGGTGCCTGCATGCCCCGGCGATGCGCCACGGGGGAGAGAAGGGGCGGGTGCCCCTGCTGTCGTGTCTTCGCGCTGAGCGTTTGCTGGACCATGTGCATCCAAAACCCGTTGATGGATGAGGTATTACCTATTGTGTTGAGTGTTCTGCATAAAACGCAAGCCAAAAGAGAAAGTTTGCATAAAAGCAATATGGGGGGTTGCGCGGCTCAGTCATGGCGGCTATATGCCTGATCACCGCAGCGCACCGCGCCGCTTTCTCCTTGCTGGGGGATAGTTTAGCGGTAGAACTACCGGCTCTGACCCGGTCAGCCCTGGTTCGAATCCAGGTCCCCCAGCCAAAACTTCCCTAAAATAAAATCTGATACTGCCGCAGCCATCAAGGGCTGATGCGTTTGGTTTGTCCTGATCGTTCGGGTCGATTCAGCGTGGCTGTTATCGGCGGGACGGGATTGGCCGCGAATCAATATTCTGCCGGTTGCCATTGCGCGTTCGGGATCGTGTTGCGGTAATTCGTGCAGTGCCGTGACCTGTCCGGTTCCTGAATTTGACAGTAATTGTAACAGGCGGGCAGGGCTTTTGTGTACTTATGAAACATTTCCCGATCTGCCTTGACACAAAAAGACAAGAAGCGTGACATGGCAATGTCCTGAATTCATCGGATTAAATTCAAATAGGGGAGTTTCATATGTCCGTTTCTGTTTCGAATATTGGTAGCGGTTCTCTTGCCAGCCTGCTGGATACATCTTCGTCGGGCAGCAGTTCATCGTCTTCGTCTTCTTCATCGGGAACAAGCTCGTCCTCAAGCACGACGACGAGTGAAGTTTTCAATAGCGATGGGTCAATTACCACCATCGTCAAGGATTCCAGCGGCGACATTATTTCCGAAACCACCAGTGGTGGCACGAATTCCGCCTCCTCGCAGGGTGGAACCGGCGCGCAGTCCGGCACGCAGGGCGATGCGGACGGCGTTGATCTGTACGCCTGATCTGCCGCGTATGGCCTGATAATGTGACTTCGGGACATGATGGCATATTCACGGCCGTCCGGTGGGCGGGGGATGGGAATCCATGCCCCGCCCATGGTCCTGTCTGCCTCTGGTCCTTGCTAACCATGCATCTGCCGGAATAGGACAGGCGGCATGTTGTCATGTCCCAACCTGCCGCCTGGTCCCCGATGCTGCCATTCTGTCCGTAGCGTGCCGATGCGCGCGGGTCTGTGCGCCTCATGACGCGGATATTCATTGATGCGGATGCCTGTCCCGTCCGTGATGAGACCTATCGGGTTGCCCAGCGCCATGGGCTGCATACATTTGTCGTGTCAAACCGCATGATTGCGGTTCCGTCCTCCCCATTGATCGAACGGATCGTGGTGACGCAGGGGATGGATGTGGCGGATGACTGGATTGCCGAACAGGTGCGGGCGCATGACATTGTCATATCCGCCGATATCCCGCTGGCCGCGCGATGTGTTGCAAGCGGTGCCTGTGTGCTGGACCCGCGTGGGCGGGTACTGGATGAGGATGCGATCGGGATGGCGCTCGCGATGCGTAACCTCATGGAGGACCTGCGCTCCACCGGCGCGATCATGCAGGGTGGGCGCGGCTTTACACGCGCGGACCGTTCCACATTTCTCTCATCGCTGGATACAGCCGTGGTCCGTGCCCGCAAGCAGGCGGCAGGGCATGGCCGACCACTACGTATCGTGCCGCCTCCTGAATGATGGCGGCCGTCAGCCTGTTAGGCGTTAGAAATCGGAAGCGTGCAGGCGGGTCTATCTGCCGCCCGCACGCAATGTAGTTCAGGCCGCGAGGCCGCCATCGGTTGTCATCGCCGCACCGGTGATGAAACTGGCTGCCGGGCTGGCCAGGAACGAAACCAGGGCCGCGACATCGCTGACCTTCCCATATTCCTTGTGGCACATGAAGCTGCGCAGCAGGTCCGCCGCGGCACCTGTCGCCGGGTTCATGTCGGTGTCGATCGGGCCGGGCTGGACCACGTTGATGGTGATCCCGCGCGGGCCCAGATCGCGCGCGGCGCCACGGGCAAAGCCGTTCAGCGCCGACTTTGATGCGGAATAAAGCGAAATGCCGGGGAAGGGCGAACGATCGGCAAAGGTCGAACCAATCAGCACGATCCGGCCGCCATGGGTCATGTGGCGTGCGGCCTCGATGGTTTCGATCATCACGGCGCGGACATTGAGGCCCAGCACGGCGTCAACCTGCTCATCCGTCATCTCGGCCACATCGCCATAGGGATAGATGCCCGCATTGCACACCAGCGCGTCAATCCGGCCCAGTTCACGCACGACCTGCTGTATGGCGGCGCGGTTGCCATTACCTTCGCCGTCACAGCGGATGGCAATGGCGCGGCGGCCCAGCGCGCGGATTGATTCCAGCGTTTCCTCGGCTGCCTGGGCGTTGCGGGCATAGGAGATGGCGACATCATAGCCATCCTTCGCCAGCGCACGGGCAATGCCCGCGCCGATGCCACGGCTGCCGCCGGTTATGTATGCTACGCGGTCTGTCATTTTGTATTCCTCGACATGATTGTCAGCCATGGTGCTGATACGGTTCATGATGGATTGCGTGGCATCATGGGCGGAAGTCAATGGTCATGCGGCGTCACGGCGCATCATTATTATATTAACGGGCTGAAGTTGTTTTCCTGCGTCTTGCCCTTTCGGTGGCGGGCACGGTCCGGGGAAAATGCACACCGGCAGGGAAGGGGCTTGATCGCGCCTTCGGGGTTGTCTATAGCGGGCGTGTTCGCGCGTCCGGGCCTGTAGGGCATGCCCGGCCGCAATGTAGCGTTCCCGCCCTGTCATGTACAATGGCGCGGCAGGAACGCAGGCACGTAAACCGAGGAGAAGAAAATGCCCAAGATGAAGACCAAGTCATCGGTCAAGAAGCGGTTCAAGATCACCGCGACCGGCAAGGTGCTGGCAGGGCCCGGCAACAAGCGTCACGGCCTGATCAACCGCTCGCAGAAGATGAAGCGCACGAACCGTGGTTCGCAGGTGCTGACGGAAATGGACGGCCGCACTGTAAAGCAGTGGGCCCCCTACGGTCTGGCATAAGGAGTAGCTGAGATATGGCACGTGTAAAACGCGGCGTAACCAGCCACGCCCGCCACAAGAAGGTTCTTGAGCTCTCCAAGGGTTATCGGGGCCGTTCCTCCACCAATTACCGCATCGCGCTGGAACGCCTGGAAAAGGCGCTGCGCTATGCCTATCGCGACCGCCGCAACAAGAAGCGTGAATTCCGCGCCCTGTGGATCCAGCGCATCAACGCCGCCGTGCGTGAACATGGCCTGACCTACAGCCGTTTCATCAACGGTCTGGACAAGGCTGGCATCGAGATCGACCGCAAGGTCCTCGCCGCCATTGCCTTTGACGATGCGGCAACCTTCGCCGAGATCGTGAAGAAGGCCCAGGCCGCTCTGGCCTGATCCCTGTTCCACGCCCGTGTGGCGACAGGTCCACGAAACGGGTCGTCCGAACGGGCGGCCCGTTTTGTTTTTTATGCAATGCCCGTGCCGCTTTTCTGGTTGGCGGCGGGTACAGTTTCAGGTGTCGGGTCTGGCCCGCGCCGGCAGGTCCCGCCGGCGGGTGGTTCCTGCCAGCCCGCCCGGCAGGAGCCAGCGCGAGGTGCTATGAGTGACGATCTCGAAACCCTGAGGGAACAGACAGTTCAGGCACTCGCTGCCGCGACCGACATGCGCGAATGGGACGCGGTGCGCGTTGGCACGCTGGGCAAGTCGGGGCGGCTGACCGCGCTGCTCAAGGAACTCGGGCGCATGACGCCAGATGCGCGCCGCCAGCGCGGTGGCGCACTCAACCGCCTGCGTGACGAACTTTCCCGCCTGATCGAGGCGCGTGGCCAGGAACTCGAAACCGCCGCCCTGAACGCCCGCCTCGCTGCCGAGCGCGTGGACGTGACCCTGCCCTGCGCCCCGCAGGCGGAGGGGCTGCTGCACCCCATTACCCGCACCATCGAGGAAATGACCGCCATTTTCGGCGCCATGGGGTTCCAGCTTGCCGAAGGCCCGGATATCGAGAGCGACTGGCACAACTTCTCGGCCCTGAACACGCCCGCGCACCATCCCGCCCGCACGGATCAGGACACGTTCTACCTGCCTGCCGTGGCCGAGGGCCAGCCCGAGCGCGTGCTGCGCACCCAGACATCGGGCGTGCAGATCCGCACCATGCTGGGCAAGGAGCCGCCCATCCGCATCATCGCGCCGGGCCGCACCTACCGCGCCGACCACGATGCTACCCATTCCCCCATGTTCCACCAGTGCGAGGGGCTGGTGATCGAGAAGGGAATTACGCTTGGCCATCTGAAGGGCTGCCTGTCGGACTTCCTGCGCGCGTTTTTCCAGATGCCGGACCTGCCGGTGCGCTTCCGCGCCTCCTATTTCCCGTTTACCGAACCGTCCATGGAAATTGACATCGGCTGGTCGCGCAAGACGGGCCAGATCGGCACCGGCGGTGACTGGCTGGAAGTGCTGGGCGCAGGCATGGTTCACCCGCGCGTGCTGGCCAATTGCGGGCTGGATGCGCGCGAATGGCAGGGCTTTGCCTTTGGCATGGGGATCGAGCGGCTGACCATGCTGCGCCATGGCATTCCGGACCTGCGCTCGTTCTATGAAAGCGATGTCCGCTGGCTGCGCCATTACGGCACGTCGCCCCTGTCTCCCGCCCTGCTGCATGAAGGCCTGTAAGTAATGAAGTTCTCCCTGTCATGGCTGCGCGAACACCTTGAGACCCCGGCGACGCTGGAAGAAATCTGTGCCACGCTGAACACCATCGGCCTGGAAGTGGAAGGGGTCGAGGACCGGGGCGCGATCCTTGCCCCGTTCCGCACCGCCCGCATCATCGAGGCCACCCAGCACCCCAACGCCGACCGCCTGCGCGTCTGCCAGGTCGATGCGGGTGAGGGGTTCGAGCGTGTGCAGGTTGTCTGCGGCGCACCCAATGCGCGCACCGGGCTGCATGTGATCTTCGCGCCGCCGGGCACCTTCATCCCTGCCAGCGGCATCACCATCAAGGCGGGCAAGCTGCGGGGCGAGGAAAGCGGCGGCATGCTGTGTTCGCTGCGTGAACTGGGGCTGGGCGCTGAAAGCGACGGCATTGCCGAACTGCCGGATGGCACCGTGCCCGGACAGTCCTACGCCCTGTTTGCCGATCTGGATGATCCGGTGATTGATATCGCCATCACCCCCAACCGTGGCGACGCGCTGGCCGTGCGTGGCGTGGCGCGCGATCTGGCGGCGGCGGGTCTGGGCGAACTCCGCCCGTGGATGACCGAAACGGTCGAGGGGCATTTTGATACCCCCATCAACTGGCGCATCACCTATCCCGAGGCCTGCCCGTGGGTGCTGGGGCGCAGCATCCGCAACGTCCGCAACGGGCCAAGCCCCGAATGGCTGCAGCGCAGGCTGGAATCCATCGGCCTGCGCCCGGTCTCGGCGCTGGTGGACATTACCAATTTCTTCGCCTTTGACCTTGGCCGCCCGCTGCATGTGTTCGATGCGGACAAGCTGATGGGCACTGAGCTTACCATCTGCCGTGGCGCTGGCGAGAGCTTCGTGGCCCTTGATGGCAGCGAACATGTCATGACACCGGATGACTGCGTCATTGCCGATGGCCGGGGTGTGCAGTCGCTTGCCGGGATCATGGGCGGGTCGGAAACCGGCGTCAGTGAAACGACCACGAATGTATTCGTGGAATGTGCGCTGTTCGATCCCGTGGCCATTGCCCTGTCCGGACGGCGGCATAACCTGCATTCCGATGCCCGCCAGCGTTTCGAACGCGGCGTGGATCAGGCCCTGCCGCCTGCGGCGCTGGAAGCCGCCACGCGCATGATCCTTGAACTGTGCGGTGGTGAGGCGGGCAGTGTCGTCTCCGCCGGGCAGGAGCCTGCGTGGCAGCGGCAGGCGCATCTGGAATTCGCACGGCTGGAAACGCTGGGTGGCCTTGCCGTGGCGTCGGATCAGGCCGTTCACCTGCTGGAGCGTCTGGGCTTTGGCGTGCGTGAGCGCGACAGCCGCCATGTCGTGGTGGATGTGCCCTCATGGCGCAACGACATCGCAACACCTCTGCTGCTGGACCAGGGGGCTAACCTGCCTGCCGCACGCGTGCAGGCGGCAGCACAGGGCGCTGCGGCGATCGACCCGGAAGTGGATCTGGTCGAGGAAATCCTGCGCCTGCGCGGGCTGGACAGCGTGCCCGCCGTCTCGCTGCCGGTGCATGGCGCGGTGCCCACCGCTGCCCTGACCCCGCGGCAGGCCCGTATTTCCGGCCTGCGGCGTGAGCTTGCCGCGCGCGGATTGCTGGAGACGGTAGGCTTTTCGTTCGTGGCGCTGGATCAGGCTGTCGAGTTCGGCGATGCGCCGCCCGACCTGCACCTGCTCAATCCCATCGCGGCCGATCTGGACCAGATGCGCCCGACACCGCTGGTCAACCTGCTGGCGGCGGTCAAAAGCAATGCGGCGCGCGGTTATCCCGACCTTGGCCTGTTCGAGGTCGGACCCGGCTTTGACGCCGATGGCCAGAAGCTGGTTGCGGCAGGCATCCGCAGCGGTCATTCCGCCCGGCTGCCCGGCCAGCCCGCACAGCCGGTTGACCTGTGGCAGGTCAAGGCCGACGCGCTTGCCGCGCTGGCGGTCATGGGCGCGGCGATCGAAGGGTGCAGCATCACGGCTGATGCCCCGTCCTATTACCACCCGGGCCGTTCCGGTGTGATCCGGCAGGGACCGAAGCTGGTGCTGGGGCATTTCGGGCAGTTGCATCCGGCCCTGCTGGCCCGGCGCGGGATTGATGTGCCGGTCTGTGCGTTCACGCTGTATCCGGATGCGGTGCCGGAACCCAAGCGCAGGCGCAAGGCTCCCCCCGCGCTGTCGGCTTTCCAGCCACTCAAGCGCGATTTCGCCTTTGTCGTCGCGACCGACGTGGCGGCGGAAAAGCTGCTCAGGGCCGTGAAGGGGGCCGAGCGTAACCTGATTGTCGCGGTCAGCCTGTTTGATGTTTATGAAGGCGACAAGGTTCCGGTCGGTCACAAATCACTGGGTGTCGAAATCACCCTCCAGCCGATGGACAGGACCCTGACCGATGCGGAAATCGAAGCTGTCTGTGACCGTGTGGTCGCCGCTGCGCATAAAAGCTGCAATGCGGCCCTGCGTGGCTGATCGCGGCCCGGTGCGCGCTGGCCGGGCATGGCGCGCCATCCGGCGGGCGGGCCTTGGTCTGGTGGCGCTGCTGGGCACGTCCTGCCTTTCGGCCCATGCTACCGAGATCATCGGGGCGGGGTCCAGCTTTGGCGCACCGATCTATGGCGCGTGGGGGGAAGGGGTATCGCATGCCATGGATATCCGCCTGAACTACCAGACCATCGGCTCCGGCGCGGGGCAGAACCAGGTCCGGGCCCGCACGGTGGATTTTGGTGCGTCTGATGCCCCGATGAACGCGGAGCAACTGGCGCAGAACGGCCTGCTCCAGTTTCCCACGGTGCTGGGCGCGATCGTTCTGGTCGTGAACCTGCCCGGTGTTGATACCGCGCACCTGCACCTGACGGGGGAACTGCTGGCGCGGCTGTACGCCGGTGACGTCACCATGTGGAACGACCCGCGGATTGTTGCGGAAAACCCGGGCATGACCCTGCCTGCCATGCCGGTCGCCCCGGTGCGGCGCGCCGATGGGTCGGGAACGACCTTTGTGTTCACCTCCTACCTCGCACGCGTGTCGCCACGCTGGGCGGCGGAGGAGGGGCGTGGCACGTCCATTGAATGGCCAGCGGGCGAAGGCGCACGCGGGAACGATGGCGTGGCCGCCGCCGTGCGCAATACCGAAGGCAGCATCGGTTATCTGGAATATGCCTATGCGGCAGGCAACCACATGCCCATGGTGGAACTGCGCAACCGGCATGGTGATCTGGTCGCGGCTGACCCCGAAAGCTTCAGCCGCGCCGTAACCTCGGCCCGGTGGGCGCAGGACGCCACCCATTCCGCCGATGTGCTGGATGGGGAAGGTGCGGGCGCATGGCCCATCATGGCGGCGACCTATGTGCTGGTTCCCCTCGACCGGGCGGCCACGCCGCAGGGCAGGGCAGTGCGGGCCTTCTTTGACTGGGCCATGCAGCATGGCGGTGATGCGGCGCGCGCGCTGGGTTACGTGCCCCTGCCTGCTGAGATCAGCACCAGCATGCGGGCGGTGCTGGACACGCACTGAACGGGACGGACGGCTTTTCGCCAGGCGGGACATGAAGCGGCGGGAATGGTCTTTCATGCCACATCCCTGCCCATAACGTATCGCTCTGGGCACGCGGCATTTGCGCTGGCCCATATGACGCGATAAGCCGGTTGGGCATGACAGGATCTTCTTCCCACCCCCCGCCGTCTCCCTCCGGCCCCCTTATCTGGATCGTGGCGGGGGAGGCCAGCGGTGACGTGCTGGGCGGTCGCCTTATGGCGGCGTTGCGGCATATGCGGCCCGACCTGCGGTTTGCGGGCATTGGCGGTGAACATATGCACGCGCAGGGATTGCACAGCCTGTTCCCGCTGCGCGACCTTGCGGTGATGGGATTGCTGGAAGTGCTGCCCCGGCTGCGGCATCTCTCGCGCAGGCTGGACCAGGCGGTCAGGAACATTACCCGGCTGCGGCCTGATCTGGTCATAACCATTGACAGTCCCGGCTTTACCCTGCGCCTGCTGCGCCGGATCGCGCCGCTATCCATTCCACGCCTGCATTATGTGGCCCCACAGGTCTGGGCTTGGCGCGAACACCGGGTAAAGGAATTTCCGGGGTTGTGGGAGCGGATGTTGTGCCTGCTGCCCTTCGAGCCGGAATTTTTTGCCCGGCACGGGCTTGAGGCGCGCTTTGTCGGCCATCCGGTCATCCAGTCCGGGGCGGATCAGGGATCAGGGGCGGCGTTCCGCGTCCGCCATGGCATAGCAGACGGCGCGCCCGTGCTGGTGCTCATGCCCGGCAGCCGCCGGTCGGAGGCCCCACGCCTGCTGCCGGTCTATGGGCGGATGCTGGCCCACCTGCAACGCAGCATGCCGGGTATCGTGCCGGTTGTGCCCGTGGCTCCCGTCATTGCCGATATCGTGCGCCGGGGCGTGGCGAAATGGCCGGTCAAGCCGCTTGTCATCACCGATGTAAATGACAAACATGATGCCTTTGCCGCAGCCGATGCCGCGCTGACCAAATCCGGTACATCCACGCTGGAACTGGCCATGGCGGATGTGCCGATGGCCGTGACCTACCGTGTCAATCCGGTAACGGCAACCATGGCGCGGCGGCTGATTCGCGTGCCCTACGTCGCTATGGTGAACCTGCTGTCCGGCCACAGGTTGGTGCCGGAACTGTTGCAGGAATACTGCACGCCCGAACGCCTGGCGGCCACGGTCGAGCGGCTTTTACGTGATGAAACCAGCCGCCGCCTGCAACGCGCTGGTTTTGCGCATATCCGCGCCAGCCTGCGTGGGCCGGGTCAGGACCCGGCCACCGCGGCGGCGCTTGAGGTCATGGATTTGCTGGCTGTGCGTCCTGCCGCGGGGGCGTAGCCTGCGGGGCGTCCGGCGCGGCGGGGGCAGTGGCGGCGGGGCGCGGCGCCTCGTTTTCCGTGACGAGGGCATGCAGTTCATTGCGCAGCATGATGAACCCCATGATCAGCGTGCCCACCACCATGATCCCGATCCAGATGAGCTTGCCGATCTGCTCCCGTCTTTCTTCATCTTGCGCCATTGGATTCCCTAGCCTTTGCCATAAAGCGTTTCCGCCGCCACTTCCGGCTGCGTGATTTCCACAATCCCTTCGGGACGTAGCGCATTGTAAAAGCAGCTTCGCCGCCCCGTGTGGCAGGCAACCCCTGTCTGGTCAACCACAAGCAGGACCGCGTCACGGTCACAGTCCAGGCGGGCATCCACCAGTTTCTGTACCTGGCCAGATGTCTCGCCCTTGCGCCACAGGCCGCCACGGCTGCGTGAGTAGTAGCATACCCGGCCCGTGCGCAGGGTTTCGTCCAGTGCCTCGGCATTCATCCAGGCGAGCATCAGGACCTCGCCGCTGTCATGCTGCTGGGCTACGGCGGTAATTAGCCCGTCGGCATTGAATTTGACCCGATCGATCATGGCGGAACGGGTGGCCGGGTCCGGCGGCGTGTAGGACATGGATTTTACCTTGAATATCGGGAGAAAGCCCGACTGGGCACATGCCCGGATGGGCATGGCTGTCCGGCCTTTGGTTATTGTGCCTTTTTGGCGGGCAGGCTGAACCATTCGGGCACATGCACGGCAATGGCGTGCCCCCCGGCGGTCAGGCCGGTATCGTTGATATGGTCCGTACGGATCATCGCCATGCCCGCCCCATCGCGGGAGGAACGCATTTCCCCCGCAGTGGCCGTGTCGGACATGATGGGCGTGCCCGGTGGCGGGAGTTCACGTTCCGCCGCAACTGGCAGCAGGTGGCGGCGTACCAGCCCCCGGTAGCGCGTGCGTGCCGTCAGTTCCTGCCCCATATAGCAGCCCTTGGTCCAGGAAATGCCATTGAGCTGGTCAAAATTGGCTTCCAGCAGCAGGGTCCTGTCACTTTCGCAGTCACGCGAGCCATCGGGCAGGCCAAGCGCCAGCCGGTGGCGGTCATAATCGACATCATCCGCCGTGGCGGACGGGGCGGGATGGCCGAGCAGGAAGCGCCAGCCCGCCTGTGCAAGGCGCGGGTCAGGGGCGGCGGGGTAGCCTTCGGGCGGGGTGACGTCCGTGCCCCATGCGGCATGCACCGCGTAACCGGTCTCCCCGATCTCGACCTGCGCGCGCAGGCGGTAGCGTGACAGGCGCTGGCGCAGCATGTCGGCCTGTCCGGCCTCACAATCCAGCAGCAGGCGCACGCCTTCGGGGTCGGCAAAGACAAAGAAATCGGCCAGCCATTTTCCCTGTGCCGACAGGAATGCCGTCCACACCGCCTTGCCGGGGGAGACAGTCGTCATGTCGTTGGACACCAGCCCCTGCAGGAAGGACACGCGATCCGCCCCGGAGACACTCAGCACGGCGCGATCAGGAAGATGAGCAATTCTGGCCATATCGGTAATCTGGCCATGTCCGCGCCGCGAGGCAAGGGGTAAGAGGGGGCGCTACATCCGTGAAACCTGACTGGCGGCGTAAAATGCACATCCTGTTCATTACCTCCACCCGGCTGGGAGATGCCGTCCTGTCCACCGGCGTGCTGGATGAACTGCTGCGGCGCTATCCGCAGGCCGATTTCACCATTGCGTGCGGGCCGGTGGCCGCCGGGCTGTTCGCGCACATGCCGCGCCGTGTCAGGACCGTGGAAATGGTCAAGCGCCCGCATAACCGGCACTGGCTGGAGCTGTGGCAGGCATGCCGGGGGCGCAGGTGGGACATCTGCGTTGACCTGCGCGGCTCGGTGGTGAGCTACTTCCTGCGCGTGGGCAGGCGGTACGTCATGCGCGGGGGGCGCAGGCCGGGGCGGCGGGTGGCCCATATTGGCGGCCTGCTCGGCCTCGATCCGCCGCCGCTGCCGGTCGCATGGACCAGTGCGGCCGAACGCGCACAGGCCGGGCATATGCTGGCGGCGGGCACGCGCTGGGTCGCGCTGGGGCCGACCGCCAACTGGGATGGCAAGATCTGGCCCGCCGAACGCTTCGTGGCCGTGTTCGCGGCCCTGCGCGCGGCGGACCCGGGCCTGCGGGCGGTCGTGCTGTACGGGCCGGGGCCTGCGGAACGTGCGCGGGCAGCACCGGTGCTGGCGGCCCTGCCTAATGCGCTGGATACGGGCGGCGGGCTGTCGGTGTCACAGGTTGCGGCCCTGCTGGCGCGATGCACGCTGTTCATTGGCAATGATTCAGGGCTCATGCACCTTGCTGGCGCGTGCGGTATTCCCACCCTTGGCCTGTTCGGGCGCAGCCGGGCTGCGGAATATGCGCCCTCCGGCCCATGGGCGCGCGCCGTTGTCGCACCCGGCCCGGCGGGTCATGCCCCCATGGAGGGGCTGGGCGTGGACGAGGTGACGCGCGCGGCGTGCGAACTGCTGCGGGAACGGCAGGACGCGGGCGGGTAAAACCCCATCTTTTTGCATTTCCCGCCCGCTTACCGCTGGCGGTGGCAAACGGGCCGGTCTATGTGATCGGACGGACGCAATGACGGCAAAACCCCGGTAATGGGGCAGGGCGGTTTGCCGTGCCGTTTCAGGCCCGGTATGCTGGGGCCGACAATCTTTATGCGCGATGCATCACGCACCGCGCCAGCGAGCAGGGAACGACAGGAACGTGGCTGACGACATCTTCACGGAAGTCGATGAGGAAATCCGTGCCGAGCGTATCCGGGCACTGGCCCGGCGTTATCTGGTGGTTGCGGGTGTTGCGGTGGCGGCAATCTGTATCGGGGCCGGTGGGTGGCAGTACTCCCTTTCGCGGGCGCACAAGGCGGATGCGGCGGTTTCGGCATCCTATTTCGCCGCGATGCGTGACGCCGCCCGCGCGCCCGACATGCCCGCCGGCACCGTCACACCGCTGAGCACACGGCAGAAAGGTGCTCTGGCGGCCCTCGAGGCGCTTGACGGCAAGGCCCGGCCTCCGCTGCGCATGCTCGCGCGGATGGAGCGCGCCGCCCTGCTGGCCGGTAGCGGTGATACGCCCGGCGCCCTGGCGCTGTGGGATGAGGTATCGCGCGATCAGGCAACCGACCGGGTCATCGCCTCACTGGCCAGCCTGTTATGGGTCCAGCACCAGATTGACAGTGGCGACCCTGCCACCCTCCGCTCCCGCCTTGCGGTGCTGGACGCGGCGGACCAGCCATGGCGTGGCCAGGCGATCGAGGCCGAGGCCCTGCTTGACCTGCGCGCGGGCAAGGAAACGGATGCCCGCGCCCGCTATGAGCGCCTGAGCATGGATATGGGCGTGGCCGACGGTGTGCGCAGCCGCGCCGAGGCCATGCTGCAGATGCTGGGAGGCGGCACGGATGGCTAGTGTGAAGCGGATGGACGAAAAGACCATGAAACCATGCCTGAGCCGCCGCCATGCGCTGCTGGGCGCGGGGGCGGCGCTGCTTCCCGCGCTGGCTGCGTGCAGTGGCGGCAAGAAGAAGACGCAGCTGCTCATTGGCCAGCGTTCGGACGTGCTGCACACGGTGGCGGGGCTGACGGTTGATCCGGATGAGACGCAGGCCGTCACCATCCCCGCGCAGGTGACTGTGAACGCATGGCCGCAATCGGGCCTCAGTCCCGACCATGCAGGCGTGAACATCGCCTGGGGCGGCCAGATGCGGCACCAGTGGAGCCACGACATCGGGGCCGGTAATTCCGAGCCGGAAATCCTGTCCTATGTCGCGCTGGGCGATAGCGGGCGCGGCATCATACAGGCCACGCCGGTGGTGCAGAACGGCCGGATTTTCGTGGCTGACGCACAGGGCGTGGTCCGTGCCTTCCGCTGGCCGGGCATGCACAAGCTGTGGGAATACAACCCCAAGCCGCGCAAGATGATGTCCAACAACCTTGGCGGCGGCATTACGGTCGATGGCGATACGCTGTACATCGTCGATGGCGTTGGCCAGGCGCTGGCGGTGGATGTGGAACATGGCAAGTTGAAATGGCGCGTCAATATCCAGACCCCGGGCCGCTCGGCACCCACCATCGTCAACGGGCGGCTGTTCTTCGGCACCATTGATGAACACCTGTTCAGCCTCGATGCCGAGAACGGCAATATCCTGTGGACCTATGCCGCCACCTCGGCCGATACGGTCATCTATGGCCAGCCCGCCCCGGCCGTGGCGGACGGGGTCGTGCTGGCGGGCTTCGGCTCGGGCGACCTTGTGGCCCTGCGCGCCGAGGGTGGTGAGGTCGTGTGGGCCGACACGCTGGGCAGCACCAACGGGCAGCAGGCGCTGATTGATTTTTCATGTGTCCATGGCATGCCGGTCATTACCGATGGCACCGCCTACGCCATCAGCACCGGCGCGGTTCTGGTCGCGATCGACATGCGCTCGGGCCGCAGGCTGTGGGAGCGCGGCATTTCCGGCCAGAACACGCCAGTGGTGATCGGGGACTGGATATTCCTCATTTCCATGGATGAGCAGGTGGCCTGCCTTGACCGGCTTTCGGGGCATGTGCGCTGGATCACCCAGTTGCGCCGCTACGAAAATGCCGACAAGCAGAAGCGCGGCGTGGTATGGAATGGTCCCATCCTGGCGGGCGGCAAGCTGGTGCTTGTCTCGAGCATGCCCGCGAATGGTGTTGCGATCCTTGACCCGGCGCAGGGGCATATCGAATCCCTCCATACCCTGCCGACACAGGTTACGACGGCGCCCATCGTGGTCGATAATCTGCTGTTGCTGATGGACAATAACGGCTACCTTAGAGCCTACAGTTAAAGAGAGTTGCCGCAGTGAGTTCATCTTTTCCATCCGCGCCAGTGGATGCGCTGCCGGTTGTCGTGATCGCCGGTAGGCCGAATGTCGGCAAATCGACCATTTTCAACCGGCTTGTCGGGCGCAGGCAGGCGCTTGTGGCGGATACGCCCGGTGTCACCCGCGACCGCAAGGAAGGGCAGGCGACCGTGCGCGGTCGCGCCATCCGCATCATTGACACCGCCGGGCTGGAAGAGGCCGCGCCCGATACGCTGTACGGGCGTATGCGGGCTTCGTCCGAATCCGCGGTGGCCACGGCCGATCTGGTCCTGTTCTGCATTGACGCGCGCAGCGGCATTACGCCGGCTGATGAACATTTCGCCAACTGGCTGCGCCGTCAGGGCCGCCCGGTGCTGCTGATCGCCAACAAGGCGGAAGGCAGGCAGGGAGCCGCCGCCGCCATGGAGGCGTTCTCGCTGGGGCTGGGCGCGCCGCTGGCCATCTCCGCCGAACATGGCGAGGGGGTCGCGGACCTCATGGCCGAAATCGTGGACCGCCTGCCGCCCACCGACCTGCCGCCGGTACACAAGCTGACCCGCCGCGACCGCCGCGTGCTGGCCGAAAGCGCGGAGGAGGAAGAAGATGTCCGCCCGCCCGGCCCGCTGCGCCTAGCCATCGTGGGGCGGCCCAACGCGGGCAAGTCCACGCTGCTCAACCGCCTGCTGGGCGAGGAGCGGATGATTACCGGCCCCGAGCCGGGGCTGACGCGTGATTCCATCGCCGTCATGCTCAATGACGATGAAGGGCCGATCCAGCTTGTCGATACGGCGGGGCTGCGCCGCAAGGCCCGCATTGACGAAACACTGGAGAAAATGTCCGTCTCCGCCTCGATCGAGGCGCTGAAGATGGCCGAGGTCGTCATCCTCGTGCTGGATGCGACGCTGGGCGTGCATGAGCAGGATCTCCAGATCGCCCGCCTGATCGAGCGTGAGGGACGGTGCTGCGTTCTCGCGCTGAACAAGTGGGACGCGGTGGAGGACCGGGCCGAGACCCGGCAGGCCATCCGTGACCGGATCGAGACCTCGCTGGCGCAGATGCGCGGTATCCCGGTCGTCTCCTTCTCCGCCATGACCGGAGCGGGCATCAACAAGCTGCTGCCCACCGTGCGCCGCGCATATGAGGTCTGGAACCGCCGCGTGCCGACCGGCGCGCTCAACCGCTGGTTCGAGATGATGGTCTCGCGCCATCCGCCGCCGCTGGTGGACGGGCGCAGGCTCAAGCTGCGCTACATCACGCAGGCCAAGGCCCGGCCGCCGACCTTCATCGTGTTCGGCACGCGCACGGACCAGTTGCCTGAGGATTACCAGCGTTATCTGGTCAACGGGCTGCGTGAGACATTCGACCTGCCCGGCACGCCCATCCGGCTGCTGCTGCGTGCGTCCAGCAATCCGTACGCGAAAGAACGCTAAGGCCGCCCGTATGGGGCGGCCTTGTCCGCCCCGGAGGATGATCCATGCCCGCCATCGGCCCGACCGACGCCCTGCTGATTATTGACATGCAGACCGATTTCCTGCCCGGCGGCGCGCTGGCCGTGGACGGGGCGGACGGGCTTGTGCCGCTGATCAACGATCTCTCCCGCCTGCCATTCGGTCTGGTCGTGGCCAGTCAGGACTGGCACCCGGCGGGGCATGTCTCGTTTGGTGAGGGGCCGGGCACGTGGCCGGTCCATTGCGTGGCGGGCACGGCCGGGGCAGAACTTTCGCCCGCGCTGGATCAGGCCCCTATCGGGCTTGTGCTGCGTAAGGGCATGAATCCCGATATCGACAGCTATTCAGCCTTTGAGGACAATGACCACCAGCACCGGACCGGGCTGGCGGGGCTGCTGCGGGAGCGGGGGATCGCCCGCGTGTTCATCGTGGGTGTGGCGCTGGATTACTGCGTGGCCCACACCGCGCGTGATGCGCGGCGGGCAGGCTTTGACACGGTTGTGCTGCATGATGCCTGCCGCAGCGCACTGGCGGCGCCCGACACGGTCCTTGCTGGCCTGACGGCGGACGGGGTCACGTGCATGGCCAGCACCGAACTCGGGACAGCGCCGCGTAGGTAAGTCTTGCCGGGGCGGGGGAAGCTACCCCACCACCAGCGACAGCAGCAGCGCGAAGACCAGCCCGAGCACCGCAATCAGTGTCTCGATCACCGACCATGTCTTGATGGTCTGGCCCACGGACAGGCCCAGATATTCCTTGATCTGCCAGAACCCGGCGTCATTCAGCGGGCCAAGGGCGACCGAACCTGCGCCGGTCACGATCACCATCAGCTCTGGCGAGGCCGAATGTGTGCGCAGCAGGATCGGGCCGACAATCCCCGCTGCCGTGCTCATGGCCACCGTGGCCGACCCGGTCGCCACGCGCACCACGACGGCCAGCAGCCACGCCAGCACCAGCAGCGGCACATGCGCCCCCACGGCCAGGCTGGTAATGGCGGAAGACACGCCGCTATCCACCAGTTCCTGACCGAAGCCACCACCCGCGCCCACCAGCAGCATGATCAGCGCGGTGGGGGCGAGGCAGTCATTGGTGAATTTCAGGATCGTCTCGCGGTTGAAGCCACGGGCCGTGCCAAATACCTGAAAGGACAGCAGGGTCGCCACCGCAAGGGCAATGTCCGTATTGCCGATGAAATGCAGCGAGGTGTTCAGCGCCGAATGGGCCGGGGCCATGAAATCGGCCATCGAGCCGACCAGCATCATGATGACGGGCGACATGATGGTCAGCACCGTAATGCCGAATCCGGGCATGCTTTCAGGCAGCTCGTGGTTGACGAACTGCGCTTCCAGCGCACTGGCCTGCACCGGGCCGATCCGGCTGGAAATGAAGCGGGCGTATATCGGCCCCGCAATCGCCGCCGCCGGTGTGCCGATGATGATGCCCCACAGGATCGTCCGCCCGATATCGGCATGATAGGCCGACAGCGCCAGCAGCGTGGCCGGGTGCGGCGGGATCATGGCGTGCGTGACCGACAGCGCGGCCCCCAGTGGCAGGGCGAGCATCAGCAATGGCACGTTGTTACGTCGCGCCAGGGTGAAGGCCAGTGGGATCAGCAGCACGAAGCCGACCTCAAAGAACACCGGCAGCCCCACCAGCAGGCCAATGACCATCATGGCCCAGCTAATGCGTTTCTTGCCCGCCATATGGGTGATCGTGACGGCAATCCTGTCCGCCCCACCCGATTCCGCCAGCATCTTGCCCAGCATCGTGCCCAGCGCGATGACGGTGGCCACATGGCCCAGAACGCGGCCAGCCCCACTCTCGAACGAGGCTATGGCCTTCTGTGGCGGCATGCCCGCGCACAGGGCCAGACCCAGCGATACCGAGAACAGCACGATGAACGGATTGATCTTGAACCGGGCGATCAGCACGATGACGGAGATGATCGCCAGCGTGGCGAGGGAGAATGCAAATAGCGATGACATTATGGTTTCTGTAACAAATTCATGCCCCATACAGGACGTTGATGAAGGGATATGTCAACGCATGAACCTCTTTTTTGCGCAATAATTGAACAAAAACGGCCCGTATTTAGGACCTGAAATTACACATTTTCCCTGTCAATCCCTATCGGTAAGCCGCGTGCGGGCTGTTATCGTGCGCCTTTGCGGCAGGAAACAGGATCACCGTCATGATTATCCATTCCGATGAAACGGCTGATATTCCCACCCCCTCGGGCCTGATGCGGTTACACATCTTCCGGCCCGCCACCGAAGGGCGTTTTCCCGGAATTGTACTTTTTTCCGAGATCTATCAGGTCACCGCGCCCATCCGCAGGCTTGCGGTGATGATGGCGGGACAGGGTTATGTCGTGTGCGTACCTGAGGTCTATCATGAATATGAAGCCGCCGGAACCGTGCTGGCCTATGACAGGCCCGGAACCGATCGCGGCAATTTCCTGAAATATGAAAAACCGCTTGCGTCCTATGACCATGATGCCCGGGCCGCGCTGGACTGGCTGGCGGCAAGCCCCCACTGCACCGGTGCGCTGGCCACAATGGGGGTCTGTCTGGGCGGGCATCTGGCCTTTCGCGCGGCGTTTGATGCCCGCGTGCGGGCAGGTGTGTGCTTCTACGCCACCGATATCCATTCCCGCACGCTTGGCCATGGGCAACAGGTCGCAGGGCGGCAGATGATCCGTGAGGCGCTGGAAAACGCGGGCAGCCGTTATGAATGGCATGAGTTCAATGCCCAGCATGCCTTCCTGCGTGATGAGGGGCACCGCTTTGACCCGGACCTTTTCGTACTGGGCATGGAAATGACCCGCCGGTTCCTGGAGCGCGCCCTGCATATCAGCGCGTAAGGCCACCCACCAGCAGGGCAAGGGCGATCGCCAGTCCCGTTTCACGGTTGAAGCGGAACAGGCGCAGGCAGGTGGCGGGATCGTTCTCGCGTAGCGCACGCACCTGCCAGCCCAGCAGCGCGGCGGGCAGCAGCAGCGCGGGCCAGAAGCCATACCCCACATGGGCAAGCGCGCCTGCTGCCGCCAGCCCCGCAAGCGTGAGCACGTAGCACGTACCCACGAACAACCGGGCATGACCGGCCATGAGGCGGGAGGTGGAGCGTACGCCGATGCGGGCGTCATCCTCCATGTCCTGAAAGCCGTATATGGTGTCGAAACCAAGCTGCCAGACAATGGTCGCGGCATAGAGCGCGCACAGCGCCGCATCGACCCGGTCCGCCGCCGCCGCGTATCCCAGCGGCGCGCCAAAGCCGAAGGTGAAGCCCATGACAAGCTGCGGCCACCATGTCACCCGCTTGGCCAGCGGGTAAAGTGCGACCAGAATGAGCGAGGACGCCCCCAATATCTGTGAAAGGGTGTTGAGGTTCATCAGGATGTTGAACCCGATCAGCAGCAGCGCGGCCAGGAACAGCGCCGCCTCGCGCATGGACAGCGCGCCCGAGGCCAGCGGCCGGCCCGCCGTGCGCGCCACCTGCCGGTCAATGTCACGGTCCCACATGTCATTGACCACGCAGCCCGCCGCCCGCATGACCACGCTGCCGATGCCGAACAGCACGATCAGGAAAATCCGCTGCGACACGGGCACGCCCGCAGGCAGTATGATGCCCCACACCCCGGGCAGGAACAGCAGCCACGTGCCAATGGGCCGGTCCAGCCGCGCCAGCAGCGCATAGGGCCGCAGGCGTGCGGGCAGGCGGCCAATCCAGCCATCCACCCGGATATCGGTATGGGGAACAGTCTGGTTCACGAGGCAACTCCTTGGCTGCGGAATAGTAATGGTGGGGCAGGGTTTGCCGATGACGCAACGCCCCATGGCTGCTAATGGCGAAACAGATGGGCCGGAACTCCCCGCCGGGTCAAGGCTGGCCGGGGACAGATGGCCAGATGTACATGACAAACCGCGAAAGGTTGCTGCCCGGCATGAGAGACTGCCCGCGACTGTTCATATCCCCCGCGCATACCGACCCCATGGAGGCGGAGGGCCAGATTGACCTCGCGCCGGGGCAGGCCCATTACCTGGGCACGGTGATGCGCCAGCAGGCCGGGGCGGAGGTGGAGGTTTTCAACGCGCGTGACGGGGCGTGGCGGGGCGAGATCGCGCACCTGCGCCGTGACCGGTGCAGCATCCGGCTGGTGGAACAGAGTCGCCCGCCCGCGCCGACCGCAGGCCTGCGCCTGCTGTTCGCCCCCCTCAAGCGCGATGCGACGGAAACGGTGATCCGCATGGGCACCGAACTGGGGGTGACGCGTTTCTGTCCTGTCGTGACCGAACGGACCAACACCCACCGGCTCAATGCCGCCCGGCTGGAAAGTATCGCCTGTGAAGCCGCCGAACAGTGCGAACGGCTGGACGTGCCGGGTATCGACCCGCTTCTTCCGCTGCCGGAAGTGCTTTCACAATGGCCTGCGGATGTGGCCCTGTTCGCAGCCCTTGAACGCACCGGGCGGCAGGCTACCCCGCCTGCGCCACGGGTGGGGGACGGCGTGCTGATCGGCCCGGAAGGGGGATTTTCACCGCGTGAACACGACATGCTGCGCAGGCTTGCATTCGTGCGCCCGCTGTCGCTCGGGCCGCTCGTGCTGCGGGCCGATACGGCGGCGGCAGCGGCGCTGGCTCTTGTCGGGGCTGGTCTCGACGCCGTATGTGGTACAGGCTTGTAAGTATCCAGTCCCTTATCCGGCACGCATTCCGGCCTGCCGCCAGCCCTAATCTGACTGTTATTTGAGGATATTGCCCCCGCCATGTCGAATCCCGGCGCGCACAATTCAGACGTAATCGAATCATTTGAGCAGATGGTCGGCGTACTCGCGGCAGGTGCGCGCGCCCGGTCGGAATGGCGGATCGGCACGGAACATGAAAAATTCGGCTTCGTGCTGCCTGCCGCCGCCAGCCCGCAGCGCAGGGCGTGGTCATCACCGCCTTACGCCCCGCAGGGGATCGAGGCCCTGCTGCAGGCCCTGGCGGGGGAAAAAAGTGGCAGGCGGTGGGAAGAAATCATCGACCGCGATGCGCTGATCGGCCTCAAGGGCATGGCGGATGCGAAGGGGGCTTCCATATCGCTGGAACCCGGCGGGCAGTTCGAGCTTTCTGGCGCGCCGCTGGGCACGCTGCATGAAACGGCGGCGGAAATGGCGCAGCATTTTGCCGCCATCCGCCCGGTCTGCGCCGCGCTGGGCATCGGTTTCGCGCCGCTGGGCTTCCACCCCACCGCGCGCCGCGCCGACATTCCGTGGATGCCCAAGAGCCGCTACGCCATCATGCGCGACTACATGCCGCGCGTGGGCACGCTGGGGCTGGACATGATGCTGCGCACCTGCACCGTACAGGTCAATCTCGATTTCGGGTCAGAGGCGGACATGGCGCGCAAGATGCGTGTCTCGCTGGCCCTGCAGCCGGTGGCGACGGCGCTGTTCGCCAGTTCCCCGTTCTATGAGGGACGCCCCAATGGCTTCATGTCCAACCGCGCGCGGGTGTGGACGGATACCGACAATGCACGTGCGGGCATGCCGCGCCAGTTCCTGCGCGACGGGTTCAGCTTTGCCGCCTATGTGGAATGGCTGCTGGATGTGCCGATGTATTTCGTCACCCGTGGGGGGCGGATGATTGATGTGGCGGGCAGTTCCTTCCGCGCATGGCTGGACGGGCATTGCCCGCCGGGACTGGAAGGCCAGCGCCCGACGATCGGGGATTTCGAGGACCACCTGACAACCGCGTTCCCTGATGTGCGGCTCAAGCAGTTCCTTGAAATGCGCGGCGCGGATGCCGGATCGCCGGCCATGATGCTGGCGCAGTCGGCATTGTGGACCGGGCTCCTGTATGATGAGGCCACCCTGCACGCAGCCGAGGAACTGGTGCTGGAGCACGATCTGGACGACTACATCGCGCTGCGGGCCGAAGTGCCGCGCGCCGGGCTGGATGCGCCATGGGGACAGGGGAACCTACGCCCGCTGGCGGCGCGCATGATCGCACTGGCAACCGATGGCCTGCGCGCCCGCGCCCGGCGCGATGCGCAGGGACGTGACGAGACGCATCATCTCGCCCCCCTGCATGAAATCGCGGCCGGTGGCCCCACGCAGGCAGAAAGCTGGCTTGCCGCCTATCATGGCCGCTGGCAGGGCGATGTGACCCATATCTTTACCGAAGCGGCGGTGTGATCCCTGCGTTTCAAGTAGAGTAGGGGGTTAGAAGCCGGTTTTTTCCGGCATATTCCTGCATTGCCCGGTAATGTGATCGAGAAGCATAATCAATTCCGGTCTATTTACTTGATTGTTACAACTGATAGTCAGTTGTATTCAGTATAATGTTGTTGAGATGGCAGGGGAATTTATGCATAGACTGAAATATGCGTAAATTCTCGTCCCTGTCAGATCAGGAAATCCTCGCGCTCGCCATCTCCAATGAGGAGGAGGACGCACGCATCTACGCGGATTTCGCCTACGCCATCAGGGAAAACTATCCCGATACCTCCCGCATATTTACCGATATGACGGTGGAGGAGAACGAACACCGCCGGACGCTGATTGACCTGTATGTCCGGCGTTTCGGCCCCCATATCCCGCTGATCCGCAGGCAGGACATTTCCGGTTTCATGGTGCGCAAGCCCGCGTGGCAGGTGCAGGCGCTGGGTATCGAGGCCGTGCGCCGCCACGCCCGGCAGATGGAGATGGATGCCGCGCGTTTCTACCGCCAGGCCGCCCGCCGCACGGTGGATGCGGCAACGCGCAAGCTGCTGGGTGACCTTGCCCATGCGGAGGACCAGCACGGCGAGACCGCCAGCGCCATCGAGCGTGACCGCCTGCCTGATGACCGGCGCGATACCGAGGATGAAGGTGCCCGCCGCCGTTTCGTGCTCCAGATTGTCCAGCCCGGCCTTGTGGGGCTGATGGATGGCTCGGTCTCCACGCTGGCGCCCGTTTTTGCTGCCGCATTCGCGACCCACCTGCCATGGAACGCCTTTCTGGTGGGCATGGCGGCATCGGTCGGGGCCGGGATTTCCATGGGCTTTGCCGAAGCACTGTCCGATGATGGCAAGCTGTCGGGCCGGGGCGCGCCGGTGCTGCGTGGTCTGATCTGTGGCCTTATGACCACGGCGGGCGGGATCGGGCATACGCTGCCGTTCCTGATCAATGACTTCTCGGCCGCGATGATCGCCGCGGTGATCGTGGTGGTGATCGAACTTTTTGCGATTTCGTGGATACGCTGGCGTTATCAGGAAACGCCATTCGGCTCGGCCGTGGTGCAGATCGTGATCGGTGGCCTGCTGGTCTTTGTCGCGGGTGTGCTGATCGGCAGTTCCTGACCCGGCTGCCTTGATCTTGCTTGCATGTTGGGGCACGACTGGGCAGGTACCATTCTGTATGGATTGCCTCCCGCCATGATGAAATTCCTCCGCCCCGCCGCCGCCTGTGCGCTGGCCTGCCTGCCCATTGGCGTCATGCACGCATCTCCCGCCGGGGCGCAGGAGCAGATGGCGGTTGGTGCGTCCGATCAGGACCATGCCCTGCTGGAACGCGTGGAACACCATCTGGACGCGATCAGCCTGCTCAAGGCCCGTTTCCGCCAGACCGCACCCGATGGCAAGCAGACAACCGGCACCGCATGGATAGACCGGGCGAATCGCCGCATGCGGTTCGAGTATGATCCGCCCAGCCCCCTGCTGCTGGTGGCCAATCATGATCAGGTCGTGTTCAATGACAGCCAGTTGGACCAGACCACCACCATGCCCATGGACAAGACGCCGCTGGGGCTGCTGCTGCGCCCGCATCTCCAGCTTTCGGGCGATGTGACCGTGACCGGCCTGTCGCGTGATGGCAATGCGCTGAACATCACGGTGGTCCGCACCGATTCCCCCGGTGATGGCAGCCTGACCCTGCTGTTCCATGACAGCCCGCTGCTGCTGCGCGGCTGGATCATTCAGGATGCCCAGCAGGAAACCACGCGCGTTGACCTGCTCGATATCCATACCGGCGGGGCCATGCCGCCGGATTCGCTGTTCAACACCGACCTGCCCGAACACTGACGGATAATAATCAGGACTCCTGGATGCCGCCCGTTTTCAAAAAGGCGGCATTGGGGAGGGCAGGGCAGGCGGCGGATCAGTCCATTCCGCGCGCCAGTTCCAACGCGCGGGCATAGACCGTGCGGCGCGGCAGGCTGGTTATGCCCGCCACCAGTGCCGCCGCATCCTTGACCGACAGGGTCTGCAATGCCGCGCGCAACTGGGTGTCCAGGTCACTGGCCGTGCTGTCATCGCGCAGCGGGGGGCCGAGCACCACGGTAATCTCGCCCCGGGCCGGGTTTTCGGCATAATGGGCGGCAAGCTCCGCCACGGTGCCGCGCCGTACCTCCTCAAAGCGTTTGGTCAGTTCACGCGCCACGGCGGCGGGACGTGCGCCGCCCATGACGGCGGCAAGGCTCGCCAGCATTTCCGCCAGTCTGTGTGGGGCTTCATGCCAGATCAGGGTGGCGGACAGGCCCGCACATTCCGCCGCGTGCAGTTGTGAGAGCACCTCGCGCCGCGCCGCCTCACGCGGGGGTAGGAAGCCCGAGAACATGAAGGGATGCGGCGGCAGGCCGGACAGGGTCAGCGCCATGACTGCCGCGTTGGGCCCCGGCACGGCGCTGACCCGCCCCCCGGCGGCAATGATGGCGCGCACCAGCCGGTAGCCGGGGTCGGACATGAGCGGCGTGCCCGCATCCGAAATCACGGCAATGCGCCGACCTGCGGCAAGTTCGTCCAGCAGGAAGGGAATCTGCTGTTCTTCATTATGGTCGTGCAGGGGACGGGTGCGGGTACGGATGCCATATTCACGCAGCAGGCGCGCGCTGGTGCGCGTGTCCTCGCACAGGATCAGGTCGGCGGCGGCCAGCGTCTCGATTGCGCGGCGGCTGATATCGCCCAGATTACCGATTGGTGTGGCAACAAGGACCAGTTCCCCATCCTGAAGCTGAACCGAAACGGTTTCATCCGCGTTCCCGGCATGACGGGCGGTGCATTCTCCGCTATGTACGATGTGGTCAGATTTTGAAGGCGAGGAAGATGAGGCGTCAGACATTCGGAACCCGGATACAAGGACAGGATGTTGATTCTGCCTCTCCACGTCGTGCATGCAAGCGCTTATTGCTGGCGGGGCTGGCCATGGCCACGCTGAGCGCGTGCGAATCCACGCCGCACCGGCCCACCCATGTCGCGGCCCCCACGGCGGGGCGCAATGTGGGCGTGCTCCTGCCGCTGAGCGGCCCCAACGCCGGGCTGGGGCAGGAAATGCTTGTCGCCGCCCGCATGGCCATGAACACACCCACCGCCCCGACACTGGATGTGCATGACACCGCCGCCGTGGGCGGGGGGGCAGCTGTTGCGGCAAAGGCCGCCATCGCTGCGGGTGATGGCCTGATCCTGGGGCCGCTTACCGCCAATGAGACAACGCAGGCCGCCGCCGTCACCGCGCCCGTCAGCATCCCCATGCTGGCCTTTACCAGTGACATGTCTGTGGCGCAGCCCGATGTGTGGACGCTGGGCATTGCGCCAGAGCAACAGGTGCGCCGCATGGTCGCGCTCGCCATGCAGAAGGGCAGGCAGCATTTTGCGGCCTTCCTGCCCGATAACCGGCTCGGCCATGCGCTGGGGCAGGCGCTGGCGCAGGTCTGTGAGGAAAATGGCCTTCAGGCACCCCAGATCATGTTCCATGACGGCACGCAGAACACGATCACCGCCAACCTGAACACGCTATCTGCCTATGACAGCCGCATCGCGACCGTGCCGCAGCCCGATCCGGCGGAAAAGGCTGCCAACAAGGCCATCGAATCGCTGCCTGCGTCCGAGGCGCTGGACCCCATCAACCCCGATGGCGCGCAACTGCCGCAATCCACGCAGGACAGCACCACGCTGCCGCCCGCGCTCAACATTGCCAAGGATATTCCGCCCGCGCCCTTCGATGCCCTGCTTCTGGGCGATACCGGGCTGCAACTGGGCATGATCATCAATGCGCTGGGGCAGATGCATGTGGACAGCGCCCATGTACAGATCATGGGGCCGGGGCTGTGGGGTGCGTTCGCCAGCAAGCTGTCCGCGCTGCAGGGGGCCTGGTACGCCGCGCCTGATCCGGCCAGCCGACAGGCCTTCATCCAGCAGTTCATGGCCACCTATCACCACATGCCCACGCCACTGGCGGACCTGACCTATGACGCGGCAGCGCTGGTGAAAACGCTGGACCAGAATCGTCCCGCTGGCAGCACCAATGGCTATTCTGTGCAGGCGCTGACACGGCCCGATGGTTTTGGTGGTGTGGATGGTGTGTTCGGCTTCACGGCCGATGGAAAGACCCGGCGTGACCTTGCCGTGTTCCAGATCCTGCCCAGTGGTGGCAGCGTCATGGTCGCGCCCCCCGCTGGCAAGCTGGGCCGCGACACCAATTAGGCAGGGAGCCGGGCGGAAAGCATCATTCCGCCCATGGCTTTCGCTTCAGGCTGCGGCGGTCGCGCCGCAGGACAGGACAGGGCGGATGGCGTGGAGCGCGGCTTCAAAGCTGCGATAGGTTGCCAGCGGGTGGTTGCGGATCTGGTCGATCAGAACCCACCCCATCCCCTCGGGCCGGATCATGTAGGCCGGGTTGGCGTTTTCACGCACCCAGACCAGCACATGCTCGATGTCCGGTTCATCATGTTCGTTATGGCTGGTGATGTCGGCATCACAGAGGCCCATGCACGCGCCGGCCTGTAGCCAGCGCATCAGGTATTCGCGGTGACGAGGGAGAAAACCCTGCCGCAGGGACACAACTTTGTTCGTGAAATCCCGTTGATCCATCATGCTCATTTTTCTGGCTCTCTGACCTGTCGTGGCGTGACAATGTAAGAACATGCTATTGGCGCATGGCTGGCTTGCCAAACTAAATCTGACAGGAAAAGCCGAAGAAAGAGGCAGAAATGGGCGGCTGTGACAAAAAAACAATAAATCCTGATTTAAATGGTTAATTATTGGGCACTTTATTGGTCACTTGCTCATTCCATCGGCGATGAAGCCACAGCCAACTGCCCGGATATTGGCGTATCGTGCTTTCAAGCCAGTCATTGACCATCTGGGTCAGGTTCATCTGGTCCTGTGCGCGGTTGCCACTGGCGGGCAGGTCGAGGGGCGGGTGAACATGAATACGCAGCCGTGCCGGTCCCAGCCGCTCCACATAACCGGGAATGACCGGACAGCGCAGCTTGATCGCCATGGCCGCCATGGCACCTGCCGTCATGGCGGGCAGGCCGAAGAACCGGGCGGCCACGCCGTCATTCATCTTCTGGTCCACCAGCATGCCCAGGTGTCCGCCCCTGAGAATATGCGCAAGCGCCCCCCGTGCTCCATGCGCCCCCTTGGCAAACAGGGGCACCGGCTGGCCCATGGCCTGATCCCGCAGGTCGCGCAGGATCGTATCGACCAGCGGATTGTTGGGCGCACGGTAGAACGAGGAGAACGGCAGCCCGTAACGCGCCACGGCGGGGGGCAGCATCTCCCAGTTGCCGATATGGCCTGATACGAAAATGGTCGGTCCGCCCCGCGCCGCCTGTGCGCGGAGGTGTTCTTCCCCCACCACATCCCATCCCGGCCCGCTGGCCGGATTGTGTGGCAGGGTGGACAGGTGCGGGAATTCACCGGCATTGCGGCCGATATTGTCCCACATGTCGCGGATGATGCGCTGGCGCGCCCCGGCATCAAGTTCCGGCATGACCATGCGCAGGTTGGCATCCGCGATGCGGGATACGGGCAGCCGTGGTCCCACCGTGCGGCACAGCCATCCGCCAAGGTTGGAAGCCCGGACCGGGCCGATGCGGCGGAAAAGGGCTACAAGCCAGCGCACCAGCAATGCTTCCAGTCGCATCTGCCGGGTTGGGGGTAGGGAAGGTTTGTCCGTCATCCGTTTTCCGTCCTGCCCAGCCATTGCTCCAGTATGTGTTCCGGCATGGCCGGAGTGGCCCATGCCAGTTGAAGACCGACCGTGTGCACCTGCGCGCGAAAGGGCGGGGGCAGGCGTACGGCGTCCTTCTCGGTCGTGACGAGGCTGGCGTTCCATTTCGCCGCCAGCGCCAGCAGTCGCCCGCGCTCGGCTGCGGTATAGACATGATGGTCGGCAAAGGCGAGACAGCGGAGCGGCTCGATGCCACAGCGGGCCAGCCCGTCAAAAAACTTGGCGGGCCGCCCGATTCCGGCAAAGGCGATGACCGGCATGTCACGCGGCACATTGTCCGTCGTCTCGCGCAGCGTGGCGGCCAGGCAGGGCAGGGCGAAAGGCGCGGAAGCCCCGATACCCAGCCGGTCGGGACCGATCACGACCAGCGCGCTGGCCCGCGCCAGCCCCACCATGGCGGGTTCACGCAAGGGGCCTGCGGGCAGGACGCGCCCGTTGCCAAAGCCCGTCTGGCCATCCACCACCACAAGGCTCATGTCCTGCTGGAGTGTGGGGTTCTGGAACCCGTCATCCATAAGCAGGCAGTCTGCGCCATCCCTTATGGCCATGCGTGCCGTAACCGCACGGTCCGCGCCCACGTAGCATGGCGCGATGCGGACCAGCAGCAGCGGTTCATCACCCACGTCGGCTGCGCAGTGGCGTGTGGGATCGACCCGTGTTCCGGCCGCGACGCGTCCCCCATGGCCACGGGACAGGATGGCGGGCCTGCGCCCGCGTGCAATGGCGCGCCGGGCCAGATCCAGCACCAGCGGTGTCTTGCCGGTTCCGCCCACGCTGATATTGCCGCAGCACAGTACGGGGACCGGCGCTTTCCATCCCGCTTGTCGCAGGCGGCGGGCCGTACCCTGCGCATACAGGTAAGCAAATGGCGAAAGCAGGCGCGCAGCCAGTCCGGCATGTTCAGGTGCCTGCCACCAGAATGAAGGCGCGCGCATCAGGTGCGGCCCAGTGCAATCAGGGCCTGCGCCACCTGCCGGGCAATATCGGGGTCGGGCAGCACATGGCGGCGGGCAGCAGCACCTGCGGCTTCGGGCGCATCTTCCTGCCTGAGCAGCGAGAGAACCCATGCCGCAATGTCCTGTGCGGTCGTGACATGGCGCACGCTGTCGCCCAGCCGGGCATAGGCCTGACGGAAATTATCCGTCTTCGGCCCACTGGCCAGCGCGCAGCCCGCACGTGCGGGTTCCACAGGGTTGTGGCCACCACCGGCACAGCCGGGCAGGCTGTTGCCCAGCAGTACCGGGGCGGTTAGGGCGTAGAACAGGCCGGTCTCGCCCAGCGTGTCGCATATCCATACTGCGTCCCGTGGCGTGGGAGCCTGCCCTAGCGAGCGGCGGGGTATGGGGTTGTCGGACAGGGCGGCGACTTCCGCGCCCCGCTGGGGGTGACGGGGGATGATGATGGTCAGCACATCGGGCATGGCCTGCCGGATCAGGTCGGCGGTGTGGAGGATTTCCGCCTCCTCGCCCGGATGGGTCGAAGCCGCGATCCAGACCGGTCGCCCGGCAAGGGTGCGGCGCAGTTCGTCCAGCGCCGCTGCGTCATAGGGCAGGGGGCCGGTTGCATCCTTCAGGTCCGCGATCAGGTCGATCCTGTTCGCGCCGCCTTGCAGCAGGCGGCGGGCGTCTTCCGTGCTGCGGGCCATGACCCATGCGAGGCTGGACAGCATCCGGTGCAGCAGGCATGCCGCCCTGCGCCATCCCGCCAGTGAGCGATCCGACATCCGCCCGCTGAGCAGGGCGACCGGAATGCGCCGCGCAACACAGGCCGCGATCAGGTTGGGCCAGAGTTCGCTTTCCACCAGTGCGGCCACATCAGGCCGCCAGAAATCCACGAACCGCGCAACCCAGCGCGGCACGTCCAGCGGGGCGAACTGATGGTGGACCCGTTCATGACCCGGCAGGTCACGCAGGCGGGCATGCAGGATTTCCGCACCCGAGATGGTGCCGGTCGTGATCAGGACATGCTGTGACGGGCGGGTAAGGAGAACCTGCGCGATAACGGGCACGACCGCCACCGTCTCGCCCACGCTTGCGGCATGCAGCCAGACCAGCGGGCCGGATGGCCGTGGGCATTGGGCAAAACCGCGGCGCTGCGGCAGGCAGGCAGCGATTTCCTTGCCGCGCCGTACCCGCAGCCGCAGGTTAAGGCGCAGCGCCGGGGCCAGTAGCATGGCCAGACCGCGCCACCCGGCCCCAAGAATGGCACCGCACGCGCGCTGCCGCAGTCGGGCGGAACGGGTCATGCCTGTATCAGGGAAAAGACAGGAAGGCGCATAACCCTGCGGTAACACGCCTCATGATGCCGGAAAAGGATATGTATTCCGTCTTCCGGCACGGGCGGGAAGGAAACCGGCGCATGCACGCGGCATGTCCGGTCTGGCCTTCCTGCGGGTTTCAGCCCAGGAAGCGGCGCAGGCCCGGGCCTTCCCTGCGTTCATGCAGGGTGGAGGGCTGGTAGGCGATGGAAATGATTTCATGCGCCTGCTGCCACACCGACACATCTTCCGCCCGCTCGGTTTTTACGGTGGTGATGCCACAGCGCAGCATGAACTCGTACTGGTCGGGCAGCGGCTTGCCGATTGCGCGGATCTCGCCAGTGAAGGACAGGTGTTCACGCAGCGCACGTGCCTGCGTAAAGGCCCGGCCATCGCGGAACGTGGCGAACGTGACCGCCACCAGTTCCAGCCGGGGCAGGACATGATGGAGTTCGCGCACATCCACATCCGGCCCGATGGCGACGCCCAGCGGGGCCTGACCCGCGCGGGCCAGCCCTTCCTCAAGCCGGTCGAGGGGTACGATCACCGCGCCATCAGGCAGAGGCGCACCCTCAACCGCTTCTGTCCACCTGTCTTCCGTAATGCGGCCATTTTCAAGCAGGGGCATAAACGGCGTCCTTGAAGCTGGCGGCGCCAAGGCGCCGGTATGTGTCGATAAACTGCTCGCCTTCGGTCCGCAGCACCAGATAGGCGTCAATCAGGCGGGCAATGGCGTCAACCGTTTCATCTTCCGGCAGGGCCGGGCCGATGATCTGACCGATGGCCACGTCATTGCTAGCCGAGCCGCCCAGCGTGAGCTGGAAGAATTCCTCGCCGCGCTTGTCCACGCCCAGAATACCGATATGCCCCGCATGATGATGCCCGCAGGCATTGATGCAGCCCGAGATGTTGATGTGCAGCTTGCCAATACGCTCCTGCAGTTCGGCATTGGCAAAGCGTGCGCTCAGTTTCTGCGCAATGGGGATGGACCGCGCATTGGCCAGTGAGCAGTAATCCAGCCCGGGGCAGGCGATGATATCGCCCACCAGCCCGATATTGGGCGTGCCCAGACCGGCGGCGACCAGCTTGAGCCACAGTTCACGCAGCCGGTCCTTGCGCACATGGCCCAGCACCACGTTCTGCATGTGGGTGACGCGTATTTCGCCAAACGACCAGCCATCGGCCAGATCCGCGATCACGTCCATCTGGTCCGCCGTGACATCACCGGGGATGCCGCCATCGGGCTTGATGGAAATCACCACGCTGGTGAAGCCGGGGTGGCGGTGGGGGTGGGTGTTGGTCCGCACCCAGCGGTCAAATGCCGCATCCGCCTTGCGGTCGGCGGCAAGCCTGTCCGCCGCATCCGCCGGGGCCTCAAGTGCCGGGATTCCGAACCTGGCCCTGATTCCATCAACAATGGCGGGGTCCAGACGGTAATCGGCCCGGTTCATGAGCGCGAATTCGGCATCCACCTTCTCACGGAATGCCTCGACCCCCAGTGCCTGCACGAGGATCTTGATACGCGCCTTGTACATGTTGTCGCGTCGGCCATAGGCGTTATAGACGCGCACGATGGCCTCGAGATACGCCACGAGGTCTTCCTCGGGCAGGTTGTCGCGCAGCAGCACGCCGATGATGGGCGTACGGCCCAGCCCGCCGCCAACGAACACGTCAAATACCGGCCGCCCCTGCGGGCCGGGACGGGCGACAAGCCCGATGTCATGAAAACGCGCGGCCACGCGGTCATGCGGGCTGCCGCTGATCGCGATCTTGAACTTGCGCGGCAGGAAGGTGAATTCAGGGTGCAGCGTGGACCACTGGCGCAGGATCTCGGCATGGATGCGCGGGTCCAGCAGTTCATCGGCGGCGGCACCGGCAAACTCATCGCACGTTACGTTGCGGATGCAGTTGCCGCTGGTCTGGATGGCGTGCATGTCCACGTCGGCCAGCCGTTCGAGGATGTCCGGCGTGTCCTCCAGCCTGATCCAGTTGAACTGCATGTTCTGCCGGGTGGTGAAGTGGCCGTAATCACGGTCATAGGTGCGTGCGATCTGCGCCAGCGCGCGCATCTGGTCCGCGCCAAGCATGCCATAGGGAATGGCCACGCGCAGCATGTAGGCATGGAGCTGGAGGTACAGCCCGTTCATCAGGCGCAGCGGCTTGAATTCATCCTCGGTCAGGTGGCCCGCGATGCGGCGGTTCACCTGCTCGCGGAACTGGGCCACGCGCTGGGACAGGAAGGTGCGGTCCACCTGGTCATAGGCATACCGCCCGACCGGCAGGGACGCTGTGTTAGCGGACATGGGATGTCTCCACGGGAGCGAATTCAGGGTGGACGCTCGGCCCGAAGGCGCGGATGCGCTCGCGCACCGTCAGGGGGGTGATGCCCGCCGCCGCCGGGTCAAGCTGCACGCCGTAAATGCCGACAACCTGCCGGGCATCGGGTGCGGCGCGGCACTGCTTTATGGTTGCTTCCACATCCGCGTTGTCAATGATGCGGGCATGACTGATCGCCTCCGACCACCCGGTTGCGGTCAGCCAGACGATACGGCCATCAAGCAGCCGGTTGGCCGTAATGACGCTTGTACCGGTCAAATCCCGGCGGTTGTTCCTGACATCCACTTCTGAACCGTTTCCTATTCAGGCGGCAGGCTTGGTCTGCCGCGACTGGTTCCTATAACGCCCGCACCCGTGCGGTCCTGTCCTGCTGGGGCCTGCCCGCTTGCGTGGGCAGGCCCTTATGTTCAGGAGCGCTGGCGTCCCGCCGCATTGTCAATGCGGATCGCATCCCCGATGAAGGATGCAAGCCGGGCCGCGGTTTCATCGCTGCCCTGCTGTGTTGTCTCCAGCCGCAGGGCCGGGTCCACGGGGGCCTCGTACGGGGCGTCGATGCCGGTGAACCCGGCAATCTTGCCAGCGCGGGCCGCCGCGTACAGACCCTTGGGGTCACGCTGTTCGCATGTCGCCTGCGGGGTGTCGATGAAGATTTCATGGAAACCTTCGCCCACGATCTGGCGTGCCAGTTCACGGTCCGCAATGGTGGGGGAGATCAGCGCCACGATCACGACCTGACCGCTTTCCGCCAGTATCCGTGCCACCGCCGCCGCACGGCGGACGTTCTCGCGCCGGTCAGCCTCGGAAAAGCCAAGGTCCGAGCACAGGCCCGCACGCAGCGTATCCCCATCCAGCACCGACACATCAACGCCACGGGCAAACAGGCGGTTTTCAGCCGCGCGCGCCAGCGTGCTCTTGCCGGCACCCGGCAGGCCCGTCATCCAGAACACACCGCCACGGTGGCCCTTGGCCTGCGCGCGGTCCCACAGCGAAACACCGCTGCCGGTCGGGTGGATGGCGTTGCGGCCCGCGACACTTTCGGCCACGCCCACCAGCGGCGCACCGCCCACGATCTGCTGGTTGCGGTCAACCAGCACGCCGCGACCATCCGCCGTGCCCGGCAGGAAGGGGTCGAACAGCATGGTTTCGGAAACCGCGAGCGTGATCTCGGCAAAGCCCTCGGGCGGCACTTCCTCGGCGGGGTGCTCGGTCAGGTCTTCCAGTCGTACAACGGAATCGATGGCGGCGACGGTGACCTGATGCTCCGCCGTGGCGAGGCGCAGCTTGAAGCTCTCACCCACGCGCAGCGGTTCCTGGCGCAGCCAGAACAGGCGCGTGCGGATACGCGCGGCCCGCAGCGGCGCATCGGATGCCGGGAACAGGAAATCCCCACGGTCGGGAATCACGTCCGGCTCCAGCGTTACGGCCACGGACTGCCCGGCAACGGCCGCGACCTGCGGGGCGGTGTGCCAGCTTTCGATCGTGGCGATGCGCGCACGTGCGCCGTGGGTGCCCACCACAACCTCGTCACCCACGCGGATGCGGCCACGCTCGATGCGTCCCACCACCACGCGCTTGCTGTCGAAGCGATAGACATCCTGCACCGGCAGGCGCAGCGGCAGGTCGGCGCGTGAAGACGGCGCGGGCACCTGGGCCAGCGCCTCGGTCAGGGTGGGCCCCTTGTACCATGCCATCCTGTCCGAACGGCTGGCGATGTTGTCGCCCTCACGCGCGGAAGCGGGAACGAACACGGTCGGCTCGATCTCGAGCTGGCGCAGCAGTTCGGTGACCTCGCGCTCGGCCTTCTCGATCTTGTGCTGGTCGTAGTCGAGGATATCGACCTTGTTCATCAGCACGATCACGTGGCGGATGCCGATCAGGCGCAGCAGCATCGCGTGGCGGCGGGTCTGTTCCTGCGCGCCTTCGTTGGCATCAATGACCAGCACGGCGGCTTCGGCATCGGCCGCGCCGGTGATCATGTTGCGCAGGAACTGCCGGTGGCCCGGCGCGTCCACGATCACGAACTGACGCTCACCCAGACGGAAGGGGATGCGGGTGGAATCAACCGTAACGCCCTGGTCACGCTCGATCTGGAGGCTGTCGAGCAGGAAGCTCCATTCAATCGTGAGGCCGCGCTTCTTGCTGGATTCGATGATCTGCGCCACGCGCCCCTCGGGCAGGCTGTCCGTATCATACAGCAGGCGGCCGATCAGCGTGGACTTGCCGTGATCGACATGGCCTACGATCACGATGGGGGTGGCGGCTTCCTGCGGGGCAGGGATCGATGTACTCATTATCTTGTAACTCCGTCCTGTCCGCTCAGAGATAGCCAGCCACGCGCAGGCGCTCGAAAGCATCCTCGGATTCATGGTCCATGGCGCGACCGGCGCGCTCGGACGTGCGGGATGTTTCCAGCTCCGCGATCACTTCCGCCACCGTTACGGCGTTGCTCTCGACCGGGCTGGTGATGTCCTGATCGCCCAGCGAGCGGTAACGCTTGCCGTCTTTCGCGAAATACAGGTCAACCAGCGGGATGTTCTCGCGCTCGATATAACGCCAGATGTCGATCTCGCGCCATGACAGCAGGGGGTGGACACGCACGTGCATGCCGGGTTCATGCGGGGTGGCGTACTGGTCCCAGAACTCGGGGGGCTGGTTGCGCACGTCCCATTTGTGGCCCGAGCCACGGGGGCTGAACACGCGTTCCTTGGCGCGGGTGGCCTGTTCGTCACGGCGGATGCCCGCGATCACGCCCGCCAGCTTGTATTTGTCGATCATCGCGGCAAGGCCTGCCGTCTTGCGCGCGGCGGAACGTGCTGCGGGCGGCAGGGTGGGGTCGATGTCCTCAACCGGCGGGCAGTCGCCCAGCAGCAGCTCGAGATCCCATTTCTTGGTGTATTCATCGCGGAACTTGTACATTTCCGGGAATTTCTTGCCGGTATCCACATGCATGACCGGGAAGGGGACGCGGCCAAGGAAGGCCTTGCGCGCCAGCCAGATCATGACGTTGGAATCCTTGCCCAGCGACCACAGCATCGCCAGCGGCTTCAGCTTCCGGTAGGCCTCACGCAGGATGAAGATACTCTGGGCCTCAAGTTGGTCGAGATCGTCCATGGAATTACACACCTTCCATAACAGGAAAGAAAACAGGAAAAGCAGGCGGCCCGGCCCGGGCCGATGAAAATGGTGAACCCGGTATCAGCCAATCTCCCGGACGTGGATACCACATTCCGTCTTGGATTGTCCGGCCCATCGTCCCTGGCGCGGGTCCTCGCCTTCGCCCACGGGGCGCGTGCACGGCGCACACCCGATGGAGGGGTAGCCCCGCAGCGTAAGCGGGTGGCGCGGCAGGTTGCGGCGCGTCATTTCCGCATCGAGTTCGCGCGGGGTCCAGGTGATGAGGGGGTTGATCTTGATCTTGCCGTTCCCCCCGTCCTCGACCACCGGCAGGTTCTGCCGTGTTGCGGCCTGTGAACGCTTGCGCCCGGTAATCCATGCGTCAAAGGGAATGATCGCCTCATCCAGCGGTTCGACCTTGCGCAGCATGCAGCAGGCATCGGGGTCGAAGGCCCAGAGCTGGCCCTCGGGGTCGCGGTTTTCGACCTGCTTTTTCGCGGGGTGCAGGTCGCGCACATCGCTCAGGCCCAGCACGCGGGCCAGTTCCTGCCGGTAGGCCAGCGTCTCGGGGAAATGCTGTCCGGTTTCGAGGAACAGGACCGGCACGGCGGGGTCGATTTCCGCCGCCAGCGCCAGCATGACGGCGGATTCCGCACCAAAGGAGGAAACCAGCGCGATGCGCCCGCGCAGCCGTGTCAGGGCGACACGCAGCACGTCGGATGCGTTCTCGCCTGCCTGCTTCAGTTCGGCCACAATATCCGCGTTAATGCGCATAATCTTCCCTATGTCGGGTTTTACACTAGGTTACGGCGTTCTTTCCCCGCACACCTAATCCCCGCCGGTCGTAAAATCAAGGGACCGCGCCACATTCATACACTTTTATGCGCATATTGCAGGCATGTCCCCCACGGCCTGCGCGCAATGGGGGAACAACGCGGGTTCAGCGGCTCATGAGGGCCGCAATAGTGCTGTTTTCCAGCACATGCCGGGTCACGCCCCCCAGTATCATCTGCCGCAGGCGGGAGTGGGAGTAAGCGCCCATCACCACCATATCCGCCCCGAAGGCATGGGCCGCGGCCATCATGTCCTCACCCACCGGGCGATAATCACTCCCAAATTTGTGAATAGTGGCGTTTACGCCGTGCAGGGCCAGATAGGCCGCCACATCCCGGGCTTCCGGACCGGGGCGTTGGTAGGCGGGGCTGAACAGGATCTGGACGGCTTCGGCCCGGCGGAGCAGCGGCATGGCGTGATGCACGGCGGATGCCGCCTCGCACGTGCCGTTCCAGCCGATGCAGATGCGCTGCCCGATGCTGGCGGGCGCGTCGGGCGGCACGATGATGACGCCACGGCCACTTTCAAACAGGACCGCGTGCAATGTGTCGGACGAGGCGACATCACCTTCCGGGTCCGGCTGGCGCACGACCACTATGTCCGACATGCGGGCCTGAAAGGCGACTACGCTGCGTGTGTGTCCCTTGTGCGTGATGAAACTGGCGGTCGGGCCGCGTGGCGCGTCGGGCAGCACGGACGGGGCGTTGCCCGACAGGACGGGAATATGCGCGCGGCGGGTGAAATCATGGAACATCCTGCGCACGGCCTTCAGGTGGGTGGCGCTTTCCTTCAGCGCCGCGCTGATCATGTCCTCCATCATCGCGCCCGACAGGCCCTCGCCCATCAGGGGGCCGATTTCCTGCATGTCGGTGCCGACATGCAGCACGGCAAGATGCGCGTCGAACATGCGTGCGATCTGGCCACCCACTTCCAGCGCGCTTTCTGCGTGGTTCGTACTGCCAAGTGGCAGCAATATACTCCGCACGCACATCAAAACACCTCCTGCCTGTATCCAGCAGGGGCAGGCGGACAGCCCGCCCCTGAAATATGAAAACGGATCAGGCGGCGTTAAGTTCTGGGTTTACGGATAAAGCCGCTGCGCGTCCCAGCCTTCGCCGTCGCGGTCCCAGACCACCCGGTCATGCAGGCGGTAGGGGCGGTCCTGCCAGAATTCGAAATGCCGGGGCACGACACGGAAGCCGGTCCAGTTGGCGGGGCGCGGAATGACCGCGTCGGGTTCGGGGTAGCGGGCTTCCAGATCCGCGATGGCCTTTTCAAACACGGCACGGTCCGGCATCGGGTGGGACTGGTTGGAAGCGATGGCGCCCAGGCGCGAGATGCGGCTGCGGCTGGCGAAATAGGCATCGGCCTCCGCCGCGCTGACGGGCTCGACCGGGCCTTCTATGCGGATCTGGCGGCGGATGCTCTTCCAGTGGAACAGGAGTGCCGCATGCGGGTTGGCCATCAGGTCATCGGCCTTGCGGCTGTTGAGGTTGGTGTAGAACACGAAGCCCCGCCGGTCCGCGCCCTTGAGCAGGATCATGCGCACCGATGGCCTGCCATCCGCCGTGGCCGTGGCCAGCGCCATGGCGTTCGGGTCGTTGGGTTCATGCGCGACCGCATCGCGCATCCACGCATCGAACAGGTCAAACGGGTCCGCATCCGGGTTGATAAGGGGAAGGGTCATGAACTTCAGGTTCCGCATGGCTGTCTGTCTCGTAACCGGCGGCGCGCAAGCCCGTCGTGGCCGCCATACGAAACATATGGAAACATAAGGTAAGTTACCGCGTGACGAATATTCGCTACAATTACGGCATTCGGCATCTTGTCCGAAACGACGGCTTGTGCAACCACGAGGCCAAAATTTCATCCGTCATTTATCATTAAGGAAACCAGCATGTCAGACGGCGCGCCCAGAATCTCCGTCAAGGGAACACTGATGAAAGGGAAGCGGGGACTTGTGATGGGGGTTGCGAATGACCGCTCGATTGCATGGGGCATCGCGCGCGCCGTGGCCGAGCAGGGGGGTGAACTCGCCTTCACTTACCAGGGCGAGGCGCTGGGCAAGCGCGTGCGCCCGCTGGCCGAGACCGTGGGGTCAACGCTGGTCCTGCCGTGCGACGTGACCGATGACGCCGCGATGGACGCAACCTTCGCCGCCATTGAAAAGGAATGGGGCAAGATCGACTTCCTCGTTCACGCCATCGGCTGGGCGGACAAGCAGTTCCTGCGCGGGCGCTATGTCGATACCCCGCGTGAGGCGTTCCTCAAGGCGCTGGACATCTCCTGCTATTCCTTCACCGCCGTCGCCCGTCGTGCTGCCGCCATCATGAACCCCGGCGGCTCGCTGCTCACGCTGACCTATCTGGGCGCCGAGCGGGTCATGCCGCACTATAATGTAATGGGCGTGGCCAAGGCGGCGCTGGAGGCATCGGTGCGCTACATGGCGGTGGACCTTGGTGGCGAGGGCATCCGTGTCAACGGCATCTCGGCTGGTCCGGTCATGACGCTGGCGGCCAACGGGATCGGGGATTTCCGCTATATCCTGAAGTGGAACCAGTACAATTCCCCGCTGGAACGCAATGTGTCGCTGGAAGAAGTGGGCGGGGCGGGGCTGTACATGCTGTCCGACCTGTCGGGCGGGGTGACGGGCGAAATCCACCACGTCGATTCCGGCTACCACATTGTCGGCATGAAAAACCCCACCGCACCGGACATTACGGTCGCGGGTAACTGAGCGCGGGAAACCTGCCGTCATGTCGTACAATACCTTCGGCCATCTGTTCCGCGTCACCACGTGGGGCGAAAGCCACGGCCCGGCCATTGGCTGCGTGATTGACGGCTGCCCGCCGCGCATCGCGCTGGACGCGGCGGACATCCAGCCCTGGCTGGACCGCCGCAGGCCCGGCCAGTCGCAGTTCACCACCCAGCGGCAGGAGGCCGACCAAGTCGAGATCCTGTCCGGTGTGTTCGAGGGGCAGACGACCGGCACCCCCATTTCCCTGCTCATTCACAATACCGACCAGCGTTCGCGTGATTATGGCGATATCGCCACCCGCTACCGGCCCGGTCATGCCGATGTCGCCTATGACATGAAATACGGCATACGTGACTATCGGGGTGGCGGGCGCTCATCGGCGCGTGAGACGGCCATGCGCGTGGCGGCCGGTGCCGTGGCGCGCCGGGTGCTGGGTGATGGCGTGCGTATTCGCGGTGCACTGGTGCAGGTTGGTCCCCATGCCATCAACCGCGACCGGCTAGACTGGGATCTGGCCGCCACCAACGCGCTGTTCTGCCCCGATGCCGAAATGCTGCCGGTATGGGAAGAATATCTGGCCGGTATCCGTAAAAAGGGATCGTCCATCGGTGCGGTGATCGAGGTCGTGGCCGAAGGCGTGCCCGCGGGCCTTGGCGCGCCGGTTTATGGCAAGCTCGATTCCGATCTTGCCATGGCAATGATGAGCATCAACGCCGTCAAGGGCGTGGAAATAGGGGAAGGTTTTGCCGCCGCCAGCCTGACGGGTGAGGAAAATGCCGACCCGATGCGCATGGAAGACGGTAGCCTGCGCTTTGGCTCGAACCATGCCGGTGGCGTGCTGGGGGGTATCTCGACCGGACAGCCTGTTGTCGTCCGTTTTGCGGTCAAGCCGACCAGTTCGATCCTGACACCCGTTCCCTCCGTCACGCGGGAGGGAGAGAATGTGGACGTGATGACCAAGGGGCGGCATGACCCGTGCGTGGGCATCCGGGCCGTGCCGGTGGGCGAGGCGATGATGGCCTGCGTGCTGGCTGACCACCTGCTGCGCCACCGGGGGCAGGTGGGGAGCCTGTAGCGGCTCCCGTTGCGCCCGTTCCTCAGGTCTTGAGCCGGGCTTCCAGCGTGATCGTGGCGTTGAACAGTTTGGAGACGGGGCAGCCGGCCTTCGCCTTCTGCGCCAGTTCATTGAACTGTTCTTCCGTCGCATTCGGGATTTCGGCCTCCAGCGTCAGGTGCGCGCTGGTGATGGCGAATCCCTCGCCCTGCTTTTCCAGCACGATGGCCGATTTTGCTTCCAGTGATGTGGCGGTCAGCCCCGCGCCCCCCAGGATACCCGACAGCGCCATGGCGAAACAGGCGGCATGGGCAGCGCCCAGCAGTTCCTCGGGGTTGGTGCCGGGGCGGCCTTCAAAACGGGTGTTGAAGCCATAGGGCTGCTGTTCGAGCACGCCGCTCTGTGTCGAGACCTCGCCCTTGCCGTCTTTCAGTCCACCAGACCAGTGTGCCGTGCCGAATTTCGTAATTGTCATTGCGAATCAGTCCTTTGCTCGTGAAGGCACATAATGCGCGCTGTGCGGGAAAGTTGCATCACGATACCTGCCACCTGCATTACGGTGCTTGCAATCCGCGCCAAAACCGGCCATATCCCGCCACGGCCCCGCGCGTGGGGCCAATTCGCACGTGAAGCCAATACCTCTGGTGTCCGTAAAAACGGGCGTGCTTCACGGAGGATGAACCAGACAAAGGATTGAATCCGACATGGCAATGCCAGAATTCACCATGCGCCAGCTCCTCGAAGCCGGCGTGCATTTCGGTCACCACACCCGTCGCTGGAACCCGCGCATGGCGCCGTTCCTGTTCGGCGTGCGCAACCAGGTCCACATCATCGACCTGCAGCAGACCGTTCCCATGCTGGACCGTGCGCTCAAGGCGATCCGTGACACAGTGGCCGGTGGTGGCCGCGTGCTGTTCGTCGGCACCAAGCGCGCGGCTGCCGATCAGGTGGCCGAAGCCGCCAAGCGTTGCGGCCAGTATTACGTCAACCACCGCTGGCTGGGCGGCATGCTGACGAACTGGAAGACCATCACCGGTTCGATCAAGCGCCTGCGCGGCATTGACGAAATGCTGGAAAACGGCACCCAGGGCCTGACCAAGAAGGAAGTCCTGGACATCACCCGTGACCGTGAGAAGCTGGAGCGTTCGCTCGGCGGCATCAAGGAAATGGGCGGCCTGCCGGACATCCTGTTCGTGATCGACACGAACAAGGAAAAGCTGGCGGTTGAAGAAGCCAACAAGCTGGGTATCCCGGTCGTGGCGGTGCTGGACAGCAACTCCGACCCGCGTGGCGTGACCTATCCGATCCCGGGCAATGATGACGCGATCCGCGCCATTGCCATGTATTGCGAGCTGGTTTCGTCCGCTGTTCTGGACGGTATCTCCGCCGAGCTGGGTGCGTCGGGCGAGGACTTCGGTGCGTCCGAGGAACTGCCGATCGACCCCGCCGTGGAAACGGCCGTGACGGAAGCTGCCGCAAGCGCGGAATGAAAATGAACGCCGGCATGGGCTGAACACGCCCCCGGCGTAACTGACACAGCAAGGACACGCCCTGCAGTCATGCGGGGCGTGCGCCTGTCGTGAGGAGTATCAGGATAATGGCGCAAATTACCGCAGCCCTCGTCAAGGAACTTCGTGAGAAGACCGGCGCAGGCATGATGGATTGCAAGAAGGCCCTTAACGAGGCCGAAGGCGACATCGAAGGCGCGATCGACTGGCTGCGCAAGAAGGGCCTTTCGGCCGCCGCCAAGAAGTCCGGCCGCGTTACGGCGGAAGGTCTGGTTGGCGTGGCGCAGGCTGACAAGAAGGCCGCCATGGTCGAAGTCAATGCCGAGACCGACTTCGTGGCCCGTAACGAGCATTTCCAGAACTTCGTCTCCGAAGTGGCCAATGCGGCCCTGAGCGTTGGCGACGATCTGGAAAAGCTGAAGGCCGCCGTGCTGAAAAGCGGTCGCACCGTTGCCGATGAACTGACGCACCTGATCGCTACCATTGGCGAGAACATGTCCATCCGCCGTGCGCACGTGCTGAGCGTGCCCTCGGGTGTGGTCGCGACCTACGTGCATTCCGCCGTCAGCCCCGGTCTGGGCAAGATTGGCGTGCTGGCCGCTGTTGAGGCCCCGACCGCCAGCGAGGCGATGGAAGACCTCGGCCGTCGCATCGGCATGCATGTTGCCGCAACCCGCCCGGCTGCGCTGGATGTGGACAGCGTTGACCCGCAGGCGCTTGAGCGTGAGCGCGCGGTGCTGGTGGAGCAGGCCAAGGCTTCGGGCAAGCCCGATGCGATCATCGAAAAGATGGTCGATGGCCGTATCCGCAAGTTCTACGAGGAAGTGGTGCTGCTGGAGCAGGTCTGGGTGCATGATGGTGAAAGCCGCGTGCGCAAGATCGTGGAAAAGGCAGGCGCGAAGCTGACCGGCTTTGACCGCTTCCAGCTTGGTGAAGGCATCGAGAAGGAAGAAAACGACTTTGCTGCCGAGGTGGCAAAGGCGGCCGGCAACTGATCCTGTTGCCGGTTTCCGGGTTTATCGCTGCAAGGGCGGGTGCTTCCTGATGGAATGGGAGGCACCCGCCCTTGTGCTTTCAGCCACCCCGTATGGGGAAGGCAGCGCGATCGTGCATGTGCTCACGGGGGAATATGGGCTGTATCACGGCCTGGCCCGTGGGGGCTCATCCAGCCGGGGCCGCGCTGTATGGCAGACGGGAAACCTTGTGCGTGCGCGCTGGACCGTGCGCCTGCCCGAACAGCTTGGCAACATGACGGCCGAGACGGTCCATGCCTCGGGCGCGCGGCTGCTCGATCATCCGCTGCCGCTGGCCATGCTGGCCTCGTTATGCGCGCTGGCCGATGGCTGCCTGCCCGAGCGCGAGCCGCATCCTGCCATATTCCAGGGACTGACCAGCCTGCTGGCGCGGATCAGCCTTGACCCGCAATGGGCGGCGGAGGCCGCCATGCCTGAAATCGTGCAGTGGGAACTCCTGCTGCTGTCCGAGCTTGGTTTCGGGCTGGATCTGAGTCGGTGCGCCCTGGGGGGCGGGCAGGATGATCTGGCATGGGTCTCGCCACGTACGGGGCGCGCGGTATCGGATGCGCGGGTCGGGGAGTGGCGTTCACGCCTGCTCCCGCTGCCCGCCTTCGTGCGCCATCCCGAGCAGACCGGCACGCCACGGGACTGGTACGATGGCTTATGCCTGTCCGGTCATTTCCTGCGGCGTGATGCCTTCGGGCAGCGCCACCGCCCGGTGCCGGAAGCACGCGGCAGGCTGGCGGACATGATTGCGCGCCTGGCCGACATAGACCCGCCGGATGGGGATGCGGCTGCGCAGCCCCCCGTGGTGGAGTGAACAATCCGGCCCTGGCGCTTTTGTGCCACTGCGCAAGACAACCATTGGACAAACCCCAAAGTTTCGCTATCTGTTCACCTGCGGGAGGAAGATCGCATGCCTGTGGATACATCAGCCGGACATATTGAAGACACCAAGCTGGCCGACGCGCTGAGCGAGCGCTATCTGGCCTATGCCATGTCAACCATCATGTCGCGTTCGCTGCCCGATGTGCGTGACGGGCTGAAACCCGTGCACCGGCGCATGATATACGCGATGCAGCAGCTCAAGCTTGACCCTTCCGCCGGGTTCAAGAAATGCGCCCGCGTGGTGGGCGATGTGATCGGTAAGTACCATCCCCATGGCGATGCCTCCGTGTACGAGGCGCTGGTGCGTCTGGCGCAGGATTTTGCCGTGCGTTACCCGCTGGTCGAGGGGCAGGGCAATTTCGGCTCGATCGATGGTGATAACGCGGCGGCCATGCGTTACACCGAATCCCGCCTGACCGCCGTTGCCAAGGCCCTGCTTGAAGGGATTGACGAGGACAGCGTTGACTTCCGCCCCACCTATGATGGGGAGGAGCAGGAGCCTGTCGTGCTGCCTGCCGCTTTCCCCAACCTGCTGGCAAACGGGGCGGCGGGCATTGCCGTGGGCATGGCCACAAGCATCCCGCCCCATAACGTGGGCGAAATCTGTGCTGCTGCGCTGGCGCTGATCCGCAAGCCGTCCACCACCACGGCGGAACTGCTCCAGCACATGCCGGGCCCGGATTTTCCCACTGGTGGCAGTATTGTGGAGGATAGTGACGCCATAGCCCGCGCCTATGAAACGGGGCGTGGTTCCTTCCGCATTCGTTCGAAGTGGGAAGTCGAGCAGGGCCGCTTTGGCACATGGCAGATCGTGGTGACCGAGATCCCGTATCAGGTGCAGAAATCCCGCCTGATCGAGCAGGTGGCCGATCTCATGGAACAGAAGAAACTGCCGCTTCTGGCCGATATCCGTGATGAAAGCACCACCGACATCCGGCTGGTGCTTGAGCCCAAGTCCCGTGGGATCGAACCCGCGGTGCTGATGGAGACCCTGTTCCGCGCCACGCAGTTTGAAAGCCGCTTCGGCCTGAACATGAACGTGCTAGGCGCCGATCAGGTGCCCGGCGTGCGTGGCCTGAAGGATGTGCTGCAGGCGTGGCTCGATCACCGGCACGAGGTTCTGGTCCGCCGCAGCGCCAACCGTCTGGTGGCGGTGAACCGGCGGCTGGAAATTCTTGATGGCTTCCTGGCCGTGTATCTCAACCTTGACGAGGTGATCCGCATTGTCCGCGAGGAGGATGATGCGAAGGCCGCCCTCATGGCCGCGTTCAGCCTGACGGAACTGCAGGCGGATTCCGTGCTGAACATGCGCCTTCGCAGCCTGCGCAGGCTTGAGGAAATGGAGATCCGCAAGGAACACGCCGCACTGAGTGCCGAACGCGATGCGCTGCAGGGGTTGCTGGACCAGGAAGGGCTGCGCTGGAAACGCATCGCCGCCGAGATCAGGGATATCCAGAAAACCTTTGGCGGTGGTGCACTGGGCAAGCGCCGCAGCATGCTGGCGGATGCGCCGGTCGAAATTGATGTGGAAGCGGCGCTGCCTGTCGAGCGTGATCCCGTGACGGTCATCCTGTCGGAAAAGGGCTGGGTCCGTACCGTGCGTGGGCACGGGCAGGATCTGCAGGCCATGAAGTTCAAGGAAGGGGACGCGCACGGCCTGTCGGTCGAATGTTACAGCAATGACCGCCTGTGCGTGTTCGCGACCGATGGCCGGGCCTTTACGCTGCGCGTAGGGGACCTGCCACGCGGCCGGGGTGACGGGCAGCCGTTGCGCCTCATGATCGACCTGTCGAATGACGAGGACATCATCACGATGTTCCCGGTCGATGACAGTCGCAAGCGCCTGCTGGCCTCAAGCAGTGGTCGGGGCATGATCGTGGCGGAAACGGCCATGACGGCGGAAAAGCGCACCGGCAAGCAGGTACTGAACCTGAAGGAAGCGGAAAGTGCCCTGATCTGCACACCTGCCGTGGGCGACCATGTGCTTGTCCTTGGCCAGAACCGCCGCATGCTTGTCTTCCCGCTCGACCAGTTGCCCGAAATGGGGCGTGGCCTTGGCGTGATCTTGCAGAAATACAAGGAAGGCGGCCTGCGTGACGCGGTGGTCTTCACGGCGGCGGATGGCCTGTCCTGGCCCGACCCGGCGCGCCGCCGCACCTTTGCCGACCTGCGCGACTACATGGGCAAACGCGCGGATGTAGGCCGGAACGCCCCGGCATGGGCAACCCGCAAGCCGCGCGGCTAGGGGTTACTGCGGCGCGGGGAACAGCCCATCGGGCAGGAAGGCGCTCTGGTGTGCCTGCTGTCTGGCATATTCCGTCAGGTCCAGGTCATGCCACACGCCGCGTGTCATGATCTGGGCGGGACGGAAACGTGCCTTGTAGGCCATTTTCCGGCTCTCACTGATCCAGTAGCCCAGATACAGGTAGGGCAGACCCAGCGAGCGCGTATATTCGACCAGACGCATCACGGCGAACGTGCCAAGCGACTGGCGCTGCAATGTCGGGTCATAGAAATCGTAAACGGCGGAAAGCCCGTCATCAAGCTGGTCCACCAGCGCCACGCAGGCGAGGGCGCCTTCGGGATCACGGAACTCGATCATGAAGGTCTCGACCGGCGTGTCCTCTATCATGGCCCGGTAGTCGGGAAAGGTCATGGAGGCCATGTCCCCGCCATCATGACGGACATGCTGGTAGGCGCTGAACAGCCTGAACTGCTCAGGTGTGGCGCGTGGCGGGACGGGAAAGCCGTGCAGCCCGGCATTGCGGCGCATGACGCGAAGCTGCGTGCGGCTGGGGCTGAAACGCTCCACCGGCACGCGGATGGGCGTGCAGGCGGTGCAGTTGGCGCAGACCGGGGCGTAGGCGATGGTGTGGCTGCGGCGGAAACCCGCACGGGAGAGGCGGTTGTGGAACGGCACGGCTTCCGCCCCACCGATTTCGGTCACCACCTTGCGCTCCAGATGCCCCGGCAGGTAGGGGCAGGGCATGGGCGCCGTGGTGTAGAATAGCTGCGGATGCCGTGGCGATGTGTATGTCATGCGCTCTCACCAGCCGGAAACGTGAAACGGCAGTCCTGCAAACAGGAAAAACGGACGGCCGTTCCCAAAGGATACCATATTCTTCCTGTTGCAGGCATCAACTATCCGGCCATGAACGCATGCTTTCGCGTGGTTTTCAGGCCCGGATCACGCGCGCAGCAGGCGTGCCGCCTCGGGGGCAAAATAGGTCAGGACACCATTGGCGCCCGCGCGGCGGAAGGACATGAGGCTTTCCATGATGGCGCGCTCACGGTCCAGCCAGCCGTTCTGGATGGCGGCCATCAGCATCGCGTACTCGCCCGAGACCTGATAGGCGAAGGTCGGGACCGAGAATGTCTGCCGCACGCGCTGGATCACATCCAGATAGGGCATGCCGGGCTTGACCATGACCATGTCGGCGCCTTCCTGCAGGTCCAGGGCGACCTCACGCAGGGCCTCGTCACTGTTGGCGGGGTCCATCTGATAGGTCTTCTTGTCACCCTTCAGCAATCCGCCCGAACCCAGCGCGTCACGGAACGGGCCGTAGAAGGCGCTGGCGTATTTGGCGGCGTAGGACATGATGCGGGTGTTGGGCAGGCCCGTGGCGTCCAGTGCCTCGCGTATGGCGCGCACGCGCCCGTCCATCATGTCTGATGGGGCGATGATGTCGATCCCGGCCGCCGCCTGGTTTACGGCCTGCGTGACCAGAATATCGACCGACGGGTCATTGACCACGTAATCATCCTCGATCAGCCCGTCATGGCCGTGGCTGGTATAGGGGTCGAGCGCGACATCACCGATCAGGCCGATTTCAGGAAATTCCTTTTTCAGCAGGCGTGCCGCGCGGCACATGAGGTTGTCGGGATTGGTGGCCTCGGTGCCGCTTTCATCACGCAGGTCGGTGGGCGTGATGGGGAACAGGGCGATGGCCGGGATGTCGAGGTTTGCCGCGGGTTCCACATGCGCGGCCAGCCGGTCGAGGCTGACACGCTGCACACCCGGCATGGAGGCGACATCGGTGACCGAGTTGGTACCCTCGGTCACGAAAACGGGCCAGATCAGGTTATCGGTCGAAAGCGTGTTTTCGGATACCAGCCGCCGTGTGAACCGGTCGTGCCGGTTACGCCGCAGCCTTACGTGGGGAAACTGACCGATACTCATGTCCAATCCAACTCCAGTTAGGAAGGGGCGACTATGCTCCGCCCGGCACGTACCGCCAAATTATGATGCCGTAATGCGGCGCGGTCAGCGCTCGTGCCGCATGGCAGGTATGACCCGCCCCAGCCGGCTGTGCCGCAGGCCATAGGCGGCATAGACCACCATGCCCACCGCAAGCCACCCCACCAGCCGCAGCCAGGTCAGCCCGTCGAGCGAGACCATCATGACAAGGCAGCACACTATGCCCGCAATGGGGATGACCCTGCCGCCCGGCACGCGGAAGGCGCGCGGGCGCTCGGGTTCACGCACGCGCAGCACCATCACGCCCACGCACACGATGACAAAGGCGAGCAGCGTGCCGATGGATGTCATGTGCGCAAGCTGTTCGATGGGCAGGAAGGCGGCCAGCGCCCCGGTCAGCGCCATGAAGAACAGGTGGCAGGCAACCGGCGTGCCCCAGCCCGCATGGACCCGGCCGAACAGGGGCGGCAGCAGCCCGTCGCGCGCCATGGCGAAGAAAATCCGGCTCTGCCCCAGCAGCAAGACAAGGATGACCGACAGGAACCCGCAGACGACACCCAGCTTGACCAGGGGCTTCAGCCAGTCAAAGGGCGTGTGGTCAATGGCGGTGGCCACGGGGGCGGCATCGCCAATCATGTCGTGATAGTTGACCAGCCCGGTCAGCACGAAGGAAAAGGTGATATAGACCCCCGTGCAGATCACGAGGCTGCCCATGAGGCCGATGGGCATGTCACGGCCCGGATTGCGCGTTTCCTGCGCCACGGTCGAGACCGCGTCAAACCCCAGATAGGCAAAGAACACCGTCCCCGCCGCGCGCAGGATGCCCGATAGCCCGTACTGCCCGAACGTGCCCGTATTGGGCGGGATGAAGGGGGTATAGTTCTCCACCCGGATATAGGGCAGGCCGCACCCGATGACGGCGGCGATGACCGCAAGCTTGATCACGACCACCACGGTGTTCATCCGCGCGGATTCAGAAATCCCGCGCATGAGCAGCACAGAGAGCGCCATGATGATGAACACGGCGGGCAGGTTGGCCAGTCCATGCACGGGCTGGCCGTTACGCATGCCCACAACCTCGAACGGGGAGGCCATGAGCCGTGGCGCGAGATGGATGCCCCACCCGTCCAGCAGGGAACGCATGTACCGCGCCCAGCTTACGGACACCGCCGATGCGCCCACCGTGTATTCCAGCACCAGGTCCCAGCCGATGATCCAGCCTGCCAGTTCCCCCAGCGTGGCATAGGCATAGACATAGGCGCTGCCCGCCGATGGCAGCATCCCCGCAAGCTCGCCATAGCACAGCCCCGCGAACGCACAGGCCACGGCGGCCAGCGCAAAGGATATGACCACCGCCGGCCCCGCATTGCTGCCCGCCGCAATGCCGGTAAGCGAGAACAGTCCCGCCCCGATCGTAGCCCCCACGCCCAGCGCCATGAGGCTGCCCGCGCCGAGCACGCGCTTCAGTCCGGTATTGTCCGCCGGGGGAGAGATGGGCAGCCTGCGCAGCAATGCGTGCGCAAGGCTGGTGGTTCCGTTTGCACTCATATGCCGCTCCGCATGGGGGCGGGAAAAGGAACTGCAGTCAAATCAGCCGGTCTCCGTCATTTTGGCGTTGTCTAACCACCACGATATGGCGCACATAGCAGGCCTGTTTCCATACGTGTCATCTCCGCATGCCAAGCCGGATATGGCAGCTGATCCAATGAATGGAGAATCATAACGGTGCCGGACCACATGAGCCAGACTGACCTGAAGCAGTTTTTCCGCGCCCCCCTGACTGAAGCCGACCCCGATGTCGCCGCGATCATCGGCGCGGAACTGGAGCGTCAGCGTGACGGGATTGAACTGATCGCCAGCGAGAACATGGTCTCGGCCGCCGTCATGGCAGCGCAGGGCAGCGTTCTGACCAACAAATACGCCGAAGGCTATCCCGGCCGCCGCTACTATGGCGGCTGTGTGGAAGTGGACAAGGTCGAGACCCTCGCCATCGAGCGCGTCAAGAAGATGTTTGGCGCCGAGTTCGCCAACGTGCAGCCCCATTCCGGCGCCAACGCCAACCAGGCGGCCTTCATGGCCATGGTCAGCCCGGGTGATACGGTCATGGGCATGAGCCTTGCCGCAGGTGGCCACCTGACCCATGGTGCGGCCCCCAACTATTCCGGCAAGTGGTTCAAGGCGGTTCAGTACGGCGTGCGCAAGGAAGACGGCCTGCTGGATTATGAGGAAATGGAGCGCCTTGCCCGCGCCGAGAAGCCGAAGCTGATCGTTGCAGGTGGTTCGGCCTATCCCCGCATCATCGACTTCGCCCGCTTCCGCGCCATTGCCGATGAGGTCGGCGCTTACCTCATGGTGGACATGGCCCATTTCGCGGGGCTGGTCGCCGCCGGGCTGTATCCGTCGCCCGTGGGGCATGCCCATGTCGTGACCTCCACCACGCACAAGACCCTGCGCGGGCCGCGTGGCGGACTGATCCTGACCAATGACGCTGCTCTGGCCAAGAAGATCAATTCCGCCGTGTTCCCCGGCCTGCAGGGCGGTCCGCTCATGCATGTGATCGCCGCCAAGGCCGTCGCGTTTGGCGAGGCCCTGCGCCCCGACTTCCGCGCCTATCAGGAAGCCGTGGCCAGCAACGCCCGCATCCTGGCCGAGACGCTGGTCAGCAGCGGCTTTGACATCGTGACCGGGGGCACGGACTGCCACCTGCTGCTGGTTGACCTGCGGCCCAAGGGCGTGACCGGCCGTGCGGCCGAGCGCAGCCTTGAGCGTGCGGGCATTACCGCCAACAAGAACGCCATTCCCTTCGACCCCGAAAAGCCGGCCATTACCTCGGGCATCCGCCTGGGCAGCCCGGCGGCGACGGCGCGCGGCTTTGGCGCGGCGGAGTTCAGGGAAGTCGGCCTCATGATCGACGAGGTGCTGACCGCGCTTGCCAAGTCCGGCGAGGAAGAAGGCTGCACCGCCACCGAGCAGGCCGTCCACCAGCGCGTCAAGGCGCTGTGCGCGCGCTTCCCCATCTACGCCTGATATGGACGGATGGTCCGGCCCCGGTTACTGACCGGTGGCCGGACTGTCGCTTTCAGCGGGAACGGCGCGGGCGAACCTGACCGCCGTGTGCCCGCGCGCGGGGCGGAGGTTGGGCATGACCAGCATGCACCTGTCATAGGGCGTGCGGATTTCATCGCTACCGTCATGCGCCACCAGTGTTCCCCCCGTGGGCAGTACCATCCCGCTGGGAAAAGGGGTGACGAACCGGAACATGCCCGTGCGGGCGGTAACCACATCCGTCACCACCATATGCCGCCGCGGGAGCGTGCCACCCGTGGCCTTGACCGGCAACCTGCAGCATGGCCCGATCAGGGACAGGACCGCCTGCATGGCGCGGGTGACGGTATCCCCATGCCAGTGCTGGCCAGCTTCAAGCAGGCAGGCTGCCGCAGGGTGCGGCCCCCCGTTGAAGCGGGGGTGATCAATCAGTCTGCATCCGTTGCGGTGCCCGTTATCGGCCACGCTGAGCGGAACCCCCTTTATCTGCCGCGCCATTTTCCGCCCCGGGCCGGACATGCCGGACAGTAACAGCGGCTCACCCGGCCACAGCATGGAATGCAGGTCCAGCAGCCTGTCCGCCGTCAGGATGACCGGCAGCAGGGCACGCGCACGGTCGAGCTCGTGCGATGTCCGTTCACTTTCCAGCATGGCGGGGGACCAGACACGGTTCATGTCCTCATCCACGCAGCGTGCGCGCGTGGGGTCATCGGGATTGAACTGGTGCATGGCCTCCGGATTGGCGAAAATGAACGAAAGCCGCCCGCTGCGGGGCCGGATGCGCTCACGCAGCAGCCGGTCCAGCACGATCGCGCCCGCAAATTCATTCCCATGGATCAGGCTGACACAGACGGTATGCGGGCCGGGGCTGCGGCCCTCGTAATGCATGACGCCGGGAATGCCACAGTTGCCCCGTATCCATGGGGAAAGGTCCGGCGGGGTGATGCCGATCTTCCAGCGCGGCAGGGCCGTGGGCGGAGGGGGCAGGCGCTCAAGGAAACGGGTCGGGCGCGCCACACGCACCGGCAGGCGTTTATCCATCTGCCCGCATGCCATGCCACGGGCAGTCCGGCCTGCTGGGCCAGCGGTTACATGCGGGCAGGGCATCCACGGTCATCATGGACAGCAGTTTATCCGGCCAGTCCCCCACGGCAAGGGCACGAACGGGGCCGGGCAGGGCAAAGCGCATGCATGACGCAGATATGACCGGGGGACCGTGGCTAAAGCCTGTTACCGGTTGCGCCTTATGACGCTAAAGCCCCCTTTATTCGGGCAGGGGCGCGATGCGGATGCGCTGGCCCGTCAGGCGTTCGATTTCCTTGAGCGCATGACGTTCCTCCGGCGCGCACAGGGCTACGGCCATGCCGCGCCGTCCCGCCCGCGCGGTGCGGCCGATCCGGTGCACGTAGGATTCGGGCTGGGGGGGAATGTCATGGTTGATGACCAGGGCGATGTCATCAATATCAATGCCGCGCGCCATCACGTCGGTCGCTACCAGAACCCCCACGCGGCCCTGACGGAAATCACGCAGCATGCGTTCGCGCCGTGCCTGTGAATGCTCACCATGAATGGCTACGGCCGGGGTCAGGGCGGAAATGGCGCGCGCGATGCCATCGGCTTCCTGCCGCGTGCGGACAAACACCATTACCCGCTGCATGCCGTAATGGCGCAGGCAGGCAAGCGTGGCCTCCGTCTTGTGCCGCATGGGCACGAAAATGGCATATTGCGCGATACGGGGCGTAGGTGCGTGTTCCACCTCCATGCTGATACGCACGGGACGGTGCAGCAACTTTGCCGCCAGTTCGCTCATGGCCGGGGGGATCGTGGCGGAAAACAGCAATGTCTGGTGCCGTGGCGGCAGGACGGCGGCGAGGGCGAGCATCTCCTCCGCAAAGCCGGGTTCGAGCATGCGGTCGGCTTCATCCAGCACGAAGGTACTGGCGGCGGACAGGTCCATCTCGCCCCCGCGCACAAGGTCGGTCACACGCCCAGGCGTGCCCACCACAATGGCGATTCCATCCGCAAGCGTCCTGACCTGCGCCATGCGCGGCGCACCACCCGTAGCCTGAAGCACGCGCAGGCCGCTCCCGCGCGCCAGCCCGCGCAGTACGCCCGCGATCTGACCGGCCAGTTCGCGCGTGGGCGACAGGACAAGGCAGCGGATGCGCGTATTGTCCGCCGTGTCACTCCCGTCACCGTGCATGAGCATGGACACGATCGGTGCGGCGAAGGCGATGGTCTTGCCGCTGCCGGTGCCTGCACGGGCCTCCACATCACGCCCGGACAGGACAGGGGGGATGACCGCCTGCTGGATCTGCGACGGGCTGGACAGGCCCATGCGCGTCAGGGCGGCGGCCACGCGGCTGTCCAGCCCCATGGCGGAAAATGTCGGTTCTGTCTCGCTCATTGCTGCCCCATAGCGCGGCTGGCCCGTGGACAAAAGGGGCGAGGGCATTGACGCATGCCTTATCCCCCCGCCAGATGGGCGGATGACCCATTCCCCGGCCCCCGCGACCGTGATCGCCGCAGACCTTGCCGGCATGCGTTCCCAGACCTTCGGGCTGGCGCGCCGTGCCGGGCTGGAACCCCACCTGCACGCGCTGGTTCCCCGTGGGCTGTGGCGACGCATGCCCGCCGCATGGTGGCCTGCGCCGCTTCGCGCGGTGGAACCACTGGATCTGCCCGCTGATTACCGGGACCATCCCGTCATCAGCATCGGTGGGAGCGGGGGCGCGGTGGGGGCGGCGCTGCGGCGGCAGGGCGCGCGTGTCATACAGGTGCAGAACCCCCGCCTGTCGCCCGCGCGGTTCGATCTGGTCATTGCCAACCGCCATGACCAGATTTCCGGCCCCAATGTGGTGCTGACCCGCACCGCACTGCATGGCGTGACAGCGCATGTGCTTGAACAGGCGCGGCAGGAATGGGCGCCCCGGCTTGCCCATCTGCCCCGGCCGCTGGTGGCGGTGCTGGTGGGGGGCGGTAATGGCCGCTTCCGGCTGGGACAGGCGGAGGGGGCGACCCTTGCAGGGCAACTGGCCACCATGATGCGCCGTGACCGCGTGGGGCTGGCGCTGACGCCATCCCGCCGGACTGACCCGGCGGTCTGTGCGGAACTGCACCACGCGCTGGACGGGGCGGGGGCGTGGATATGGGACCAGACCGGCCCCAACCCCTATCTCGGCCTGCTGGCCTGCGCGGATGCCATTGTGGTGACGATGGATAGCGTGTCCATGGTGTCGGAAGCGGTGGCGACGGCCGCGCCGGTCATGGTGGCGGCCCTGCCGGGCAGGTCGCGGCGTATCGGGCATTTCCTGCATGACCTGACGCAGGCGGGCCGTATCCGCCCCTTTGCCGGGCGGCTGGAAACATGGCCCGTCACCCCGCTGGATGATACCGAAATCGCGGCCGAGGCGGTGCGGCAGTGCCTTGGGGCCGGGTAATGATACAATAACGCTCCCCCTTGGGCGGAGAGTGGAATAGAACTGGCCTCATGCTCGGTATTCGAACCTTTGATCCGCAGGCTGGCGGCAATATGGCCTACAAGGCCCTGACCCACCCATGGGCAGCGGAAAAACTTGCCCTTCTGGCAGCCGATCTTGCGCAGGGTGGTCCGGTTGCGATCTATGACCCGCACGGGATCGCGCAGACCGCACTGGCGCTGCTGCCTGCCCGCATTGCGGTGGCTGGCGTGTACACCCATGATTCGCTTCGGGTCGGGCAACCATGTGGCGACATGACCCTGCTGGCGCTGGCCGATCTGCCGCGTACCCCGGCAAAAACCGTATGGGCGCTGGATTTCCGCCACGGGGTTATGGAAAACCGGCTGTCGGACCTGTTACCCGCGGGCGGCAGGCTGCGCACGCTGGCGGAGGTGCGCCTGCCCGGGAACATGCTGTCGGTCGCGCATGACTATCTCGACGGGCTGAATTTCGCCACCAACCTCGCTTTTTTCCGTGATACGGCGGAATTTTCCACCCGGCTGGTCTCGGCCAATTACTGGTCACGTTACGGCGCGGACAACGTGCGCTTCTGGCTGCGGCTGTACGATCAGGCCGGGCAGGTGCTGCATACGTGGGAGGAGGCGGTTCCGCGCGCGGGGCAGGCCATCATCCTTGACAGCGCGGAGATACGCCAGCGCTTCGGCCTGCCTGAATTCACGGGGCAACTGTTCATCCATGCGATGGGAATCGCCGGGCACGACGTGGTCAAATACGCGCTGGAAACGCGCGGGCGGGGGGATAACCCCAGCCTGTCGGTCACGCATGACGCCAATGCCTGGCCTGCCGCGCGTTACGCCAACCTGCCTGCGCCCGGCCTGGGGGAGGACGTGGTGCTCTGGCTCCAGAACAGTCACGCCCTGCCCGTGGCGTCCGGTGACATGAGCCTCAACCGCATGGGAAGCGAGCGGCACATCCCCATTGCCCGCGCCCTTGCGCCCTACGAGACCGTGGCCGTGCATATGGGCGACATCATGCCCGATCTGGCATGGCCCGAGCAGATTGAACTGCGTGCCGGTGGCCATGTCGTGCGCCCGCGCTACGAAATTACGCAGCGCCACCGCACCCGTATCGCGCACCTGAACGTGGAGCGTGCCGACCTGCGGCCTGACCCCGGCATTGAAAAGCTGGATTCGCGGTTTTTCGGGCGGGGTTACCTGCTGCCATTTCCGGTGCCGGACCCCGCGCGCTACCGCACGCTCGTCCTGCCAGCCCCCATGGCTGAAAACCTTGATGACCTGCCGGTGCGGATAGACTGCTTCGATGCGGAGGGGAAAGGGGCCGGATTGCACTTCATGGGCCGCCTGCCGCGCGACCACGCCACGGTGTGCGATGTCAGTGAACTCATGGCGGCGGAGGGGCATGGGGAACTGGTCTATGACTTCCGCGATGGCGGGCAGGCCGATGGCTGGCTGCATGCCCTGATCCGGTATGAGGACCGCAGGACCGGGCACGTGGCCGAAACCAGCTTCGGTGCGCATATATTCAATACCGTCATGACCTATCGTGGTGAGCCGCAATCCTATGTCGGCCCGCCACCGGGGCTGTCCACCCGGCTGTTCCTGACGGCGGCGATTGCCGAACCGTTCAGCTTCTGCACCCTTATCTACCCGTCCTCCGCATCATGGCGGCCATGTTCGGATACGTCGCTCTACCTGCATGCGGCCGATGGCACGGTGGTTGCACAGGAAAAGGTCACCGTGCCCCAGTCAGGCTCCCGTGCGATCTGGCCCCACAGGATATTCGGGGAGGCAGCCTTGCTGCGCGCGGGTGAGGGTGCCTATGTCATCATCCGTGACACGACATGCCGCCTGTTTGGCTACCACGGCCGCATGATGGGGCAGGATGGCCGTTTTTCGGTCGATCACATGTTCGGATTCTGATCATGCGTGCTGACATGCCGAACGGGACATATATGCCAGCCCCCGCGGGCACCATCGCCCCGCCAGTCAAACGGAGCCCGGATGCGCCATGATCGTACAGGACACCAATTTTTTCTGTGACATGCCCGAGGACATGAAATACCTGCGCGACCGTAATCCGCCGGGCAATTTCATCGAGCAGAACATGATTTTCGTTCTGCCTGACCGGCTGCGCAAATTCCGCCGGAACCTCTTTCACGTGCGGCGCACGGATTCGGATGCCACGGTCTATGCGCCGCTGTTCCGTATCCGCTGCATAAGCGCGTCAGACCCGGTGCCGGAGGGGTATGACGGCCCGTTCGACGTATTTCCGTTCTACACCAATCCCACCCGCAAGCGGCGGCGGACGCTGGATTACTATGTGCTGTTCCTGTTTCAGGACAAGCTGTCCTATGTCCGGTGCCGCGATGCGCTCGGGCAGGTCCCGGCGTAAAAGCGGGACAGCAGGCGCGGGCTTTGGCGCAAACAGATTTTTATAAAGGGGGAGGCCGGATGGTGGGTGCGACAGGGATTGAACCTGTGACCCCCGCCGTGTGAAGGCGATGCTCTACCGCTGAGCTACGCACCCATCCGCTTCGGTGGGGTCTTATTAGTCCAGCAGCGCGGGGGGCGCAAGGGGGAAAAATTCGTCTTTCACGCTATTTTCCACCCGGGCGGCGCAGGCGGTAGGCCAGGGCCTCGGCAATATGGCCCCGTTCCACGTCCTGTGCGGCGGACAGGTCGGCTATGGTGCGGGCCACGCGCAGCAGGCGGGTGAAGCCACGGGCGGAAAGGCGCAGTTTTTCAGCAGCCTGCACGGCAAAGTCACGGGCCTGATCAGTTATGCGGAAGGCATCGATCGGGGCTTCCGCATTGCGCAGCGCACCCTGTCGCGCACGCTGCCGCTCCACCGCCGCCATGACCCGCTGCGCCACGATGGCACTCGATTCACCACCCTGAAGTTCGGCAATACGGGCCAGGGGCATGGGTTCAACGTGCACCGCCATATCCAGCCGGTCCAGCAGCGGACCGGACAGGCGGGCCTGATAATCCTCCCCACAGCGCGGAGCCTTGCGACATTCCTGCGCCGCATCACCCAGATAACCGCATTTGCACGGGTTCATCGCGGCAACAAGCTGGAAGCGGGCAGGGTAGGTGACATGGGCGGCGGCGCGGGCGATGGATATGGTGCCGGTTTCCATTGGCTGGCGCAGGATCTCCAGCGCGGAGCGGGCGAATTCAGGCAGTTCATCCAGAAACAGCACGCCACGGTGCGCAAGGCTGACCTCGCCGGGCCGCGCGCGGGCACCGCCACCGCTCAGGGCTGCCGGACTGCTGGAATGGTGCGGATCACGGAAAGGGGGACGATGGACGGGCTGTCCATTTTCCAGCAATCCGCCAATGCTGTGAATCCGGCTTATTTCCAGCATTTCCGCCGTGGTCAGGTCAGGCAATATGCCCGGCAGGCGTGCGGCCAGCATGGATTTTCCTGCGCCGGGCGGGCCAACCATCAGGAGCGAGTGGCGTCCGGCGGCGGCAATTTCCAGCGCGCGGCGGCCGGTTTCCATGCCACGAATATCCGCCAGGTCGGGCAGGGCGGTCAGGTCGGGTATGATGTGGGGCGGCAGTTCAACCGGCTCGATGATCTGCTGGCCACGGAAATGGTTGAGGAGTGCGGGCAGGGAGGGAACGGCAAGGATATCCATCTCGTCACTGGCCCAGCGGGCCTCGACACCCTGAGTTGCCGGGCAGATCAGCCCCAGTGACTGCGCCGCCGCCGTCATGGCCGCGGGCAGCACGCCACGGACCGGATTAACGCCGCCATCAAGCGAGAGTTCGCCCAGCGCCGCGTAACGCTGCGTCAGGTCACCCGGAAGCAGCCCCATGACCATGAGCAGCGCCAGGGCGATGGGCAGATCGAAATGCGAGCCTTCCTTCATCAGGTCGGCGGGCACCAGATTGACCACGATGCGCTTGGCGGGCAGTGCCAGACCCATGGCGGACAGGGCCGCGCGCACGCGCTCACGCGATTCATTGACGGCCTTGTCCGGCAGGCCGACGATCAGGAATGACGGCAGGCCCACGGCAAGCTGGACCTCGACTTTGACAGGAACGGCTTCGATACCGGAAAAGGCAAAACCGGAGATGGATGCGAGCGCCGTATCAGTCATGACGTGATGATGCCGGATACCGGCGAGTTTGGCCATGATGGTGCGTGGAAATGATATGCGGGCCAGATATCGGGTTTAACAGCGGCCAGACATGCCCGGCTCCATATTTGTTGGCATAATATTTCTTATAAAACTTTTGGATGTGCGTGAGAGGGGACGCCTGACCCGCTTTCCCGCTCCCGCTTTTTCCCACATCGCTGTGCAGGTTCCTGCACAATACCATGGGCCAGAAAACGGGTTTCAGGCACCGTGGCCATTGCGCCACGGGCCTGATCCCCTGCCACATGTAACTTACAGGTTTTGTGTAACCGCCCCGTCAGGCCCGGATCGTGCAATCAGACGTCATGCACCATGTCGAGATCGGCAAAGCGCGTGAACTCGCCTTCGAAGAACAGATGCACCGTCCCTGTCGGTCCGTGGCGCTGCTTTTCCAGAATCAGTTCCGCGCGGTTATGGGCAAGATCCATCTTGCGTTGCCATTCCTCCATCGCGGTCTGGTACTTGTCCGTTGAATCGTACGAGGTTTCCTTGGGCTGGCGCTGCTGGAGGTAATACTGGTCACGATAGACGAACATGACCGCATCCGCGTCCTGCTCGATCGAGCCGGATTCACGCAGGTCCGACAGCATGGGGCGCTTGTCTTCCCTGCTCTCCACCTGGCGCGAAAGCTGTGACAGCGCGATGACCGGGACCGACAGTTCCTTGGCCAGCGCCTTGAGGCCCTGCGTGATCATGGAAATTTCCAGCACGCGGTTTTCCGCCCGGCTTCCCACCGATGGCCGCATGAGCTGGAGGTAATCGACCACCACCAGGCTCAGCCCCTTCGTGCGCGCCAGCCTGCGGCAGCGCGTACGCATGGCCGAGAGCGAGATGGCTGGCGTATCGTCAATATGCAGCGGCAGTTGCGCCAGTTCCCGGCTGACCTGCACAAAGCGGTCGAATTCCTTCTGCCCCAGGTCGCCACGGCGGATTTTCTCACCCGATACGCTGGCCTGCTCGGACAGGATACGCGTGGCCAACTGCTCGGCCGACATTTCAAGCGAGAAAACGGCGACGGAGCCTTTGGGCTTGTTGTCGTCCGGCGCGTTGCGGGCTTCCTCCATCAGGGCGCGCGCGGCGGAGAATGCGATCTTGGTGGCCAGCGCGGTCTTGCCCATGGCCGGTCGCCCGGCCAGGATCAGCAGGTCCGACGGGTGCAGCCCGCCGGTTTTCTTGTCCAGATCCCGCAGCCCCGTGGTCAGGCCAACCACATCGCCCGAGCGGTTGAACGCCTGGTGCGCGATGTCCAGCGCCTCGGCCAGCGCACGGTCAAAGGACAGGAAGCCGCCATCCTGCCCCTTCTCCGTTGCAAGGCGGAATAGCGCTTCCTCGCTCGCGGCGATCTGGTCGGGGCCGTCAAGGTCGGGCCGTGCGCCAAAGGCGTTGTTGACCACATCCTGCCCGATGTCGATCAACTGCCGCCGTATCCACGCATCATGGATCACCCGGCCATAATCAGCGGCGTTGATGATGCCGACCATGGATGAGAGCAGCCGGGCCAGATAGCTCGTGCCCCCTACAGCATCCAGTACGCCGGTGTTTTCAAACTCCGCCCGCAATGTGACCGGGTCGGCCAGTTGCCCGGCCTCGATCCGGCGGGAAATGGCGTCATAGATGCGGCCATTGGTTTCATCGGCAAAATGCGCGCCGGTCAGGAAGTCCGATACACGGTCATAGGCGCGGTTATTGGTCAGCAGCGCGCCCAGCAGCGCCTGCTCCGCCTGTATGTTGGCAGGCGGCATGCGCTGCGACACACCGAGAAGCGAGTCCTTCTGTGCGGACTCCGGGGGGGGATTCTGGATCGTATTCACGCCCCCTTCTACCTGATCGTACCCCGTTACCGGAAGGGGTATGCGCGCGGCCTCGCCCTTAGCCGCGGCGTGGGCGCACCAGTGATTCAGCGCGGCGGATGATGGCCATGGCCTTTTCGCGCACCCTTTCAGGGCTGTAGCGCCGGAGGATGTCGTTGCGTGCCTCGTGCCCGATACGGGCGCAGAGTTCGGGGCGGGCATAGAGATAGAGTATCCGGTCCGCCAGCGCATCGGGCGTTGCATCGCGCAGGAGAAAGCCGTTTTCCCCATTGCGGATGATGTCGGGAATGGCCCCAACGGGCGTGGCGATGACCGGCAGCCCGGTCTGCATGGCCTCATGCACCGCGATGCACAGTCCCTCGAACCGTGAGGACTGAACATAGACATGCAGCTTGCGGCAGAACTCCAGCGGGTCGCGCTGGAATCCCTCGAAAACGATGTGCGCCTGCTGCTCGTCCGCCAGCTTGCGCAGCCCGGGCATGAGTGACCCGCTGCCGCAGATGGACAGGCGGATTCGCACCTCGGGCATTCGCCGGGCGATCACGCCCATCGCGCGGATGGTCAGTTCCATGTTCTTTGCAGGTTCAAGGCGGCCCAGCGTGCCGATCTCGAACATATGGTCCGCCTGCCCGCTCCACGGGGTGGCGGCCGGGCTGTCGGCGCTGGCCACGAACAGCGGCCATGTCAGGATACGCTCGGGCGCTATGCCAAGCTGGCGTTCGGTCACGCGGGCCACGAAATCCGAATCAGCAATCCAGAACGCGCTCAGGTTGCGTGTCTGGCGCAGCAGGAAGCGGTTGGCGGGCTTGAGGAACTCGTTATGCTGCCAGCTTACCACCGGAATGCGCAGCAGCGCGCCGATCATCTGCCCGTACAGCGTGGCGCGGGTCAGTGATGTCCACAACAGGTCCGGCCGGTTGGCGCGTACGTAGCGCAGGAGCTGCGGCAGCGTGGCGAAGCGGTCGGGGTCGCGCTCTTCAAGCACATGATAGTCGATCCCGGCAGCGTCCAGCCAGGCCACGGCATTGCCCGCCTTGCGCGCCAGCGCCACGACCCGGACTTCATGGCCGCAGGCGCGCAACATCCCGATTATGGCCGGCAGCGGCCGTTCGGCCCCGCCCCCGTTCAGGCTATTTATGAGATAGAGGATACGCATACATTACCAACGACAGATACGACCGGGAAACGCCCCATGCCGTCATTTCAGAACCGGCACACCGGACATGCAACGGTGGAAACGGTTCATAGGGCAGTTTTTTGTATTAGAAAACCGAATGGCGCTCATACGGATGGCGGGCCTGTCATTTTTGGCCCAGCGCCGAGGCAGGCTTGCGGCAGGGACGTGCCTTTCACGGGTTGTGCCGGTGTATGTTTGTGATTACGCGTCAGGAAATACTTTCCATGGAAATTGGTCATGACCGCAATCAATAATACGACCCTGCGCCACCTGCCCCCTGATATTTTGGTGCCTGCCTATGAGCGTGGCAAGGTCACGCCCGGTATCGCACATATCAGCGTGGGCAATTTCCACCGGGCCCACCAGGCGGTGTACATGGATCGCGTGCTGGCGCGTCCGGGCCAGTCGGACTGGGGGCTGCTGGGCATCGGCCTTATGGAAAACGATGCCGAAGCCACCAAGGCCCGTGACATGGCGGCGCAGGACTGCCTGTATTCGGTGACCGAATGCGCGCCGGACGCGCCCAACGTGGTGCGCGTGATCGGCTCGATCACCGAATATATGTACGCCCCTGCCGACCGTGCCGCCACCATCGCGCGGCTGGCCGACCCGGCAATCCGCATTGTCAGCATGACCGTGACCGAGGGCGGTTATTACGTGGATGAAAACGGGGTCTTTCCCATTGATCATCCCGTCATCGCCGAGGATCTGAAGCGCGATGTCCCCCACACCGTGTTCGGTCTCGTGACCGAGGCCCTGCGCAGGCGGCGTGAGAGTGGTGCCGGTCCCTTTACGGTCCTGTCATGCGACAACCTGCCCCAGAACGGCCATGTGGCGCGCACAGCGTTCCTGACCTGGGCGCGCGCGCGTGACGCGGGCCTTGCGCAGTGGATCGAGGAAAACGTCACCTTCCCCTGCACCATGGTTGACCGCATCACGCCCGCCGTTCACCCCGATGATGTCCGCCGCCTTGATGCGGAAAGCGGGCTGGATGACCGCATCCCCGTCTTCTGCGAGGATTTCATCCAGTGGGTGGTGGAGGATAAATTCTGCGCCGGACGCCCGGAACTCGACGCCGTGGGCGTGCAGTTCACCGATAACGTCCAGCCCTATGAGGCGGTGAAGCTGCACATGCTCAATGCATCCCACTCGCTGCTGGGGCTGTCGGGCGTGCTGTCGGGCTACCGTATTGTCAGTGAGATCATGGCGGACCTGAACGAGGTCACGCTGGTGGAGCAGTATCTGGGCCTTGATGCGGAACCGCTGCTGGTGGCCCCGCCGGGCATGGCGCTGCCCGAATATGGCCGCCGCCTGCTGCACCGCTTCCGTAACCGGGCGATTAGCGACCAGTTGCTGCGCATTGCATCGGACAGTACGTCAAAGCTGCCCATGTTCATCAAGAGCACGGCCATGGGCGTGCTGGCGCATGACCGCCCTGCGGTGCGCATCGCCTTTGTGGTGGCCTGTTATGCGGAATACCTGCGCGGGCATGATGATCAGGGGCAGGCTTACACGATTGTCGAACCTCACCTGACGGATGAGGACCGCAAGAACGCGGCCTCGCCCCGTCTGGAAGACGCACTGGAGATGAGCGCCTTCGCCGGGTGGGAACTGCAGGACAACCCCGGATTTGTCGCGACTTACGTCCGTCTGCGCCAGTCCATCCGTGACCGGGGCACGCGCGCGACGCTGGCGCAGGTCATAGCGGGTTCGTAACAGGTCTGTCGGGCGCGTGGTCCGCCCGACCCTACGATAATTTACACGCTTTATTCATAAACATGGGGTTGACCTGACTGCATCTCGCACGTTCATTCATAGAAGAATGTTTGGAACGTATTTCTGTAATCAGGAAAACTTATGAATAGCCTCATACGCTCGGCCCCCCTTCTCGCTGCGGCCATAGCCGTCTGCGCCCTGTCAGGTCTCTACCTGCTGGGTGGCGGGCTGTGGCTGTGCCTGATTGGCGGATCTTTCTATTACGCGGTTGCAGGTGCCCTGCTGCTGGTCACGGCGTTCATGCTGGCGCGACGCCAGGCGGCGGCGCTGACGGTCTATGCGGTACTCCTGCTGGGCACGATGGTCTGGGCCGTGCATGAGGCCGGGCTGGACTTCTGGGCGCTGGCGCCGCGTGGCGACATTCTCGTACCCATCGGCATCGTGCTTGCACTGCCGTGGGTCACGCGCCACCTGCAGTCGGCGGGAATGGGCGCGCGTGTGCCGCTGCTGGGGGCGATTGCCGCCGCCGTTGTCGTGGTCGGTCTGGCCATGACGCGCGACCCGCAGGATATTGCTGGCAGCCTGCCGCCCGTGGCGCAGAACGCGCCCACGCCGGGTGATGCGGGGCAGATGCCCGATGATGACTGGCAGGCCTATGGCCGCACCCAGTTCGGGGATCGTTTCTCCCCGCTCCGGCAGATCAACGCCAGCAATGTCAGCAAGCTGAAGGTGGCATGGACCTTCCGCACCGGCGACCTGCGCGGTCCGAACGATCCCGGGGAAATCACTGATGAGGTCACGCCCATCAAGATCCGCGATACGCTCTACCTGTGCTCGCCCCACCAGATCCTGTTCGCACTGGATGCGAAGACGGGCAAGCAGCGGTGGAAATTCGATCCGAAGCTGGAATACAACCCGACCTTCCAGCACATGACCTGCCGTGGCGTTTCCTATCATGAGACGAAGCCGGGCGCGCTGACGATGGATGGCACCCCTGCCCCGACCGAGTGCGCGCAGCGTATCCTGCTGCCCACCAATGACGGCCGCCTGTTCGCGCTGGATGCCCAGAGTGGCGAACGCTGCGCCGCCTTTGGCCAGAACGGCGTGGTGGACCTGAAGGAAGGCATGACGGTCCGCACCGCGGGCTTCTATGAACCTACATCCCCGCCGGTGGTGACCGATACGACCGTGGTCGTGTCCGGCGCCGTGACCGACAACTATTCCACGCATGAGCCGTCCGGCGTCACGCGCGGGTTCGATGTCTATACCGGCGCGCTGAAATGGGCGTTCGACCCCGGCAATCCCGACCCGAACGAGATGCCGTCCGAACACCACAGCTTCGTACCCAATTCGCCCAATTCCTGGATCACGGCCTCCTATGATGCGAAGCTGGATCTGGTTTACATCCCCATGGGCGTGCAGACGCCTGATATCTGGGGTGGCAACCGGAATGCTGATTCCGAACGCTACGCCAGCTCCATCGTGGCGCTAAACGCCACGACCGGCAAACTGGCCTGGAGCTACCAGACCGTGCACCATGACCTGTGGGACATGGACATTCCGGCCCAGCCCAGCCTGGTCGATATCCGCAACGCGGCGGGTGAGGTCATTCCCACGCTGTATGCCCCGGCCAAGACCGGCAACATCTTCGTGCTTGACCGCCGCAACGGCCAGCTTGTCGTGCCCGCACCCGAGCGCCCCGTGCCGCAGGGGGCTGCGCCCGGCGATCATCTGTCGCCCACGCAGCCTTTCTCCGACCTTACGTTCCGCCCCAAGAAGAACCTGACCGATGCGGATATGTGGGGTGGCACGATGTATGACCAGCTCATCTGCCGCATCATGTTCCACCGCCTGCGTTACGAGGGCACGTTCACGCCGCCTTCGCTGCAGGGCACGCTCGTGTTCCCCGGCAACCTTGGCATGTTTGAATGGGGCGGCCTAGCCGTGGACCCCGAGCGCCAGATCGCGATTGCCAACCCCATCGCCCTGCCGTTCGTATCGCGCCTGATCCCGCGCGGCCCGAACAATCCGGCCACACCGGACAAGTCCCTGCCCTCGGGCAGCGAGAGTGGCGTGCAGCCGCAGTTCGGCACGCCCTATGGCGTGGACCTGCATCCGTTCCTCTCGCCGTTCGGCCTGCCGTGCAAGCAGCCCGCGTGGGGGTACATGTCGGGTATCGACCTGCGCACCAACAAGATCGTATGGCAGCACCGTAACGGCACCATCCGTGACAGCGCGCCGCTGCCCATGCCCATCAAGATGGGTGTGCCCAGCCTTGGCGGTCCGCTGACCACGGCGGGTGGCGTCGCGTTCCTGACCTCGACGCTGGATTATTACATCCGCGCCTATGACGTGACGACCGGGCGTGAACTGTGGCAGGACCGCCTGCCCGCCGGTGGCCAGTCCACCCCCATGACCTATGCGGTGGATGGCAAGCAGTTCATCGTGACCGCAGATGGTGGCCATGGCTCGTTCGGCACCAAGCTGGGTGACTACATCGTGGCCTACAGCCTGCCGGACCAGAACTGAACCGGCCAGCCGGGGAAGGTTTTTTCCTTCCCCGGCTTGACAATATCGTTAATGTCTATATTTATCCGTATATAGATGTGGTTGTGATATCAGGCGTATTTAACGCAGCTATTCAAGGTTTTGCGGCCTTTCGCAGGCATTAAGTGCAAAACCGAATAAGTCTTATCATAGACTTCACCTTACGCGCGCCCGAACGGCTTGATTAGGAACACAGTAATACTGAGTTTCCGCCGTAGCGCCGATGTTCCCGACTTGCGGCAGTTCCGGTGCTTCGCGGGCAGTGCAACGATGTACTGCCCGCTGTGTTTCCTGTCATACAGGACCGGAACGGGGCGGATTATACGGGGTGATATGATGACTTTCACAACCGCGAGAACATCGTGATTAAACGTATTGCAACAGCGATTGTGGGGATCGGTGTCGCCGGTGGCGTCGGGTTCCTGGCCTATGCGTGGTATCCGGCAATAGCGCCGATTGCACCGCCGCCGCCCTCCAGCTTCACGGCGGCCCAGATCGAGCATGGGCGCGTGCTGGCCGCTGGCGGCTACTGCGCCGAATGTCATACCCGCACGGATGGCAAGCGCGGTATCGAACTGGCTGGTGACTACAAGATGGACACGCCCTTTGGCGCCATCTTCTCCTCCAACATCACGCCTGACCCGGAAACGGGGATCGGCCGCTGGTCGGAAGCCGCCTTCCGCCGCGCCATGCGCAAGGGCGTGTCACGTGACGGCACGCATCTTTTCCCGGCCTTCCCGTTCGATCACTTCACGCACATGACGGATCAGGACATCAATGATGTCTATGCCTTCCTCATGACGCGTGAGCCCATCCATTCGGTCAAGCGTGAAAACACGGTCGGCTTCCCGTTCAACATCCGCCTCGAACAGGCGGGCTGGAAACTGCTGTTCCTGCATGAAGGGGAACTGAAGTACGACCAGTCGCATGATGCCGAATGGAACCGGGGTGCCTACCTGGCCGAAGGGCTGAGCCATTGCTCCGCCTGCCATACCCCACGTAACGCCATGGGCGCCGAAAAATCCAGCGCCCCGTATGATGGCGCGGCTGTTGACAACTGGATCGCCCCGCCGCTCAACGCGCACAACCCGACTCCCGAGGTCTGGACCGAGGACGAGTTCTTTAAGTACCTGCGCTATGGCTCCGCCCCGCTGCATGGCAGCGCGGCCGGCCCGATGTCGCCCGTGGTGCACGGTGGCCTGAGCGAGATGCCTGAATCCGACGTGCATGCCATCGCGCATTACCTGGCCGATATCGACCACGCCTCCAGCCGTGTCAGCCAGGATCCCAAGGCCATTGCATGGGCCATGGATGCATCCATGAAGGATCTGGTCGGGCCGCAGACCAACCCCAATGCGCGGCTTTACGCCGGGGCCTGCGCCGCCTGCCACGCCAATGCGGGACCGCAGCCGGTTGAAGGCCGCCCCGAACTGGCCCTGAACAATGCGCTGTGGCTGGATGAGCCGACCAACCTGTATCAGGTCATCCTGCGCGGCATCGGCACGACAGAAGGTATTTCCACAGTTTCCATGCCCAGTTTCTACCATTCCCTGTCCGATGCGGATCTGGCCCGCCTCGCGGCCTACCTGCGCGCCACGCGCACGACCCTGCCGCCGTGGACCGATCTGGAAAAGAAGGCGGCCGAGGTGCGCAAGACCCTGCCCGCCCCGCCTGTCGCGTCGTCCCATTGAGCTGAAAGACGGAGCTAGAACATGACGACCTTTCGCCTCAATGGACGCGACGTAACCGTTGACGTACCGGCTGATACCCCCCTGCTGTGGGTCATTCGCGATGAAGTGGGACTGACCGGAACGAAGTTCGGCTGTGGCATCGGCATGTGCGGTGCCTGCACCGTGCATATCGGTGGCCGGGCCACGCGCTCGTGTGTCACACCCGTCAGCGCCGCCGAGGGTGCCGACATCACCACCATCGAAGGGATCGACCCGGAGGGCAACCACCCGGTCCAGCAGGCATGGCGTGATCTGCAGGTGCCGCAGTGCGGTTACTGCCAGTCCGGCCAGATCATGCAGGCCATCAGCCTGCTGAAGGATTACCCCTCTCCCACGGATGAGGAAATTGATGCCGTCATGGCGGGCAGCCTGTGCCGTTGCATGACCTATGTCCGCATTCGGGAGGCCATCAAGAAGGCCGCTGCCAACGCACGCGGAGATGCATCAAATGGGTAGATTGAACCGCTTCCGACTGGGTAAGGACGGACGCCGCGAGCAGGCCAGCCTGTCCCGTCGTGGTTTCCTTGTCACCTCGCTGGGCGCGGGGGTCATGTTCGGCTTCGCGCGTCCGGCTTCCGCCAACCAGATTTTCCCGATCGAGGCCGCGCTGCCCGGAGATGGCGCGTTCGAGCCGACCATCTGGTGCGGCATCGCCCCGGATGGGGAGATCACGGTCAACATCATCCGCGCGGAAATGGGCCAGCATATCGGCACCGCCCTCGCCCGGATCATTGCTGACGAGATGGAAGCCGACTGGAGCAAGGTCCGCATCAACTATGTCGATACCGACCCCAAATGGGGCCTGATGGTCACCGGCGGAAGCTGGTCGGTATGGATGACGTGGGACATCTTCCGCCAGGCTGGCGCGGCGACGCGCACGGCACTGGTTGAGGAAGCGGCCCGCCTGCTGGGCACCACGCCCGACAGGTGCACGGTCAGCAACAGCATTGTCAGTGCTGGCAACAAGCAGATCAGCTTTGGTGACATCGTGGCCAAGGGGCATCCGTCCCATACCTTCACGCCCGATGAAATGGCCAAGCTGCCGCTCAAGCCCGCAAGCGAGCGCAGGCTGATCGGCAATGCCGAACTCAAGGCGCTGGACATTCCGGCCAAGACCAACGGCACGGCCATCTATGGCATCGACGCCAAGGTGGAGGGCATGCTGTATGCCCGCCCCAAGATGCCGCCCACCCGCTACGGGTCAAAGGTCCGTTCGGTTGATGATACGGAAGCCCGCAAGATCAAGGGATATGTCCGTTACCTGCTGATCGAGGACCCGTCCGAGACGGTGCAGGGCTGGGTCGTGGTGCTGGCCAGCAGCTACAGCGCCGCCATCCGCGCGGCGGATGCGCTGAAAGTGGACTGGACCCCCGGCGAGACCGCGCATGTGTCCGAACGCGACATTCAGGACCGTGGCCGCGCGCTGATCAACAACCGCGAAGGCGGCGTCTATATCTTCAATGATGATGGCGTGGATCAGGCGTTCTCCAGCGCGCATACGGTCATGGACCAGGAATATACCTGTGCGTCCGTGCTGCATTACCAGCTTGAGCCGACCAATGCCCTCGCCTTTGAAAAGGATGGTGTTTACGAAATCCATGCCGGCAATCAGTGGCAGAGCCTGATCCTGCCCACGCTGGCCAAGGCGCTGGATGTGCCGGAATCCAAGGTCATCCTGCGCAGCTACCTGCTGGGTGGTGGTTTTGGCCGCCGCCTGAACGGGGACTACATGATCCCTGCCGCCCTTGCGTCCAAGGCGCTGGGGGGCAAGCCGGTCAAGCTGATCCTGACCCGTTCGGATGACATGCAGTTCGATTCCTTCCGCTCCCCGTCGGTCCAGCGTGTCCGCATGGCGTTTGACGGCAGCGACCGGATCACCGCCATGGATTATCAGGCGGCTGCCGGGTGGCCGACTGGCGTGATGGCCGCGGCCTTCATGGAAAAGGGCGTGGATGACAAGCCCTATGACCAGTTCGCCATCGCGGGTGGTGACCATTGGTACGAGGTCGGTTCCTTCCGCGTGCGCGCGCTGCGCAACGATCTGGCGGAAAAGACCTTCCGTCCCGGCTGGCTGCGCTCGGTCAGTCCCGGCTGGACCAGCTGGGGTGTGGAATGCTTCCTTGATGAAGTTGCCCATCGCCAGAAGAAGGACCCGGCCCAGTTCCGTCTGGAACTGCTGACGGCACAGGGCCGTAACAAGGGGCAGGCCCCGGATTCCGTGGGCGGTGCGCTGCGTCAGGCTGCTGTCGTGCGTCGGCTCATGGAAAAGGTGAACTGGGGCAAGGCCACCCTGCCCAAGGACACCGCGCTGGGGCTGGCCACTACGGCGGGTCAGGAACGCGGCATGCCGACATGGATCGCCTGCTGTGCGCAGGTCCATGTTGACCGCAAGACCGGCGTGGTACGGTGCGAGAAGCTGACCATTGTGGTCGATGCCGGGACAGTTGTGGACCCCGACGGGGCGAAGGCCCAGACGGAGGGCGCGGCGCTGTGGGGGCTGAGCATGGTTCTGTTTGAAAATACGGAAATCGTGAACGGCCTGCCGGTTGATCGCAACCTGAACACCTACACGCCGCTGCGCATTGCCGACACGCCGGAAATGGACATCGAGTTCCTGCCCAGCACCGAAAAGCCGATGGGCCTTGGTGAGCCGGGAACGACGGTGGTTGGCCCCGCGATTGGCAACGCCATCTTCAACGCGGTGGGCGTGCGCCTGCGGCACATGCCGGTGCGCCCGGCGGATGTGCTGCGCGCGCTCCAGAACAGCTAGGCACACCTGAGCTGAACGAAAAAAACCCGGCATGCCAGTCATGCCGGGTTTTTTATTGCGTGGGATATGGCGGGTCAGTGCCCCGGGCGCATGCCCAGGCAGGCCGCGAGGATGGCCAGAAAACAGACCTCGGCCAGGCAGATGACGAACCACTGCAATGTCATGTAGCCGCGTGGCATCGCGCCGCGCTTCCACGCCATGCGCTCGGCCACGGCGGTGGCACCAAAGCCCACGATCAGGATCAACAGCCCCGCCAGTTCATGCACGGTGGCCGCGCACAGGCCCACCCAGCCGATAAAGGCCGGTACGCCGCCAAGGCTCAGGCGCATGTTGGTCAGGCGGCCAAGCCCCCCGGCGGGGATGATGTCGGGCCGTTCCAGCGCCAGCCCCCAGTGCACCGCCCCCAGAAAGGACAGCATGACCGCGCCATACCCCACTGCCGCCGTAAGCAGGCGTGGGGTGTATTGCGGTGTCAGGAACACGATCGCGCATGTACAGCCGATCAGCGGCAGGAGGCTGGCCAGCGCGGTTACGATGGCCAGCAGTGGCAGGCGTTTCAAGGCGGGACTCTCCTGTTGCCAAGGTCGGGAAGTTCATAGCGCACTCTGGCATGATACGCGGCATCTGTTATCGTGGGACAGGATGTGCATGCGGTGGTATGCCTTATCCCCATAATGTCAAATCTGAGGAAACAGATATCATGAGCGCCATTATCGACATCATCGCCCGTGAAATACTGGACAGCCGTGGCAATCCGACCGTTGAGGTGGATGTGGAGCTGGCGTCTGGCGCGAAAGGCCGCGCGGCGGTTCCCTCTGGCGCGTCCACGGGCGCGCATGAAGCGGTGGAACTGCGTGATGGCGACCCCCGGCGCTTTGGCGGCAAGGGCGTGCTCAAGGCCGCAAGCCATGTCGAACATGAGATCCTGGAAGCACTGCAGGGCGTGGAATCCACCGATCAGGTCGCGATTGACGAGGCGATGATCGATCTGGATGGTACCCCCAACAAGTCCCGCCTTGGCGCAAACGCGATTCTGGGCGTGTCGCTGGCGGTGGCGAAGGCCTCGGCGCAGGAACTGCAGACCCCGCTTTACCGCTATGTTGGCGGTGTCTATGCCCGCACCCTGCCCGTGCCGATGATGAACATCATCAATGGCGGCGAGCATGCCGACAATCCCATCGACATACAGGAATTCATGATCCAGCCCGTCGGCGCGCCCACGGTCACGGATGCGATCCGCATGGGGTCGGAAATCTTCGCCCAGCTCAAGAAAAGCCTGTCAGGTGCCGGTTACAACACCAATGTGGGTGACGAAGGCGGTTTTGCCCCGGCCCTCAAATCGGCTGACGATGCGCTTGGCTTCATGATGCGCGCGGTCGAGGCTGCTGGCTACAAGCCCGGCGATGACGTGACCTTCGCGCTCGATTGCGCCGCGACCGAGTTCTACAAGGACGGCCGTTATGAGCTCAAGGGCGAAGGCCGCACGCTCGATGCCGCGGGTATGATCGCCTATCTGGCCGACCTTGCCGCGCGTTACCCCATCGTCTCGATCGAGGATGGCCTTGCCGAGGATGACTGGGAAGGCTGGGCCGAACTGACCACCAATCTTGGCGGCAAGCTGCAGCTGGTGGGTGACGACCTGTTCGTGACCAACCCCGACCGCCTGCGCCGTGGCATCGAGGCGGGTGTCGCGAACTCGCTGCTAGTCAAGGTCAACCAGATCGGCACGCTGAGCGAGACGCTGGAAGCCGTGCAGATGGCCCAGCACGCCGGTTACACGGCCGTGATGAGCCACCGCTCGGGTGAGACAGAAGACAGCACCATCGCCGATCTGGCGGTGGCGACGAACTGCGGGCAGATCAAGACCGGCTCGCTCTCGCGCTCGGACCGCACCGCAAAATACAACCAGCTCATCCGCATTGAAAACGAGCTGGCCACGGCCGCCCGCTATGCCGGGCGCACCATCCTGAAACATGGGTGATGCAACCCCGGCCGGGCGGGCTGGTCCCGTCCGGCCGGGATGATGGCGGTGCGAGACAGGGACAGGATGATATGCGATTTGGCAGGTTTGTAAGGCATGTGGTGCGGGCGACTTTGCCCCCTGCCCTGTTTATCGGGCTTACGGCCTATTTTGGCTGGAACGTCATGCGCGGTGAGCATGGGCTGCACAGCTACGCCGCCCAGCTACACCTGATGGACGAAGCCCGCTCCGCGCAGAAGGACGCGCAGGCGGAGCAGGATGTATGGCTGCGCCGCGTGCGGGGCCTGAAGGAAGGCGCGCTGGATCTCGACCTGCTGGATGAACGCGCGCGCACCATGCAGAACCTTGCGCGGCAGGACGAGATTGTCGTGCCCTATGCCGAGCATGACCATCTTTACTGATCCTGTCCCGCGCCCGTGCGCACATACGAAAAAACCCCGGTCGTTTCCGCCGGGGTTTTTTCGTATCCGCCAGGGCGGAAAATTATTTGATCTTCGCTTCGCGGAAGGTCACGTGCTTGCGCGCGACGGGATCGTACTTGCGCATTTCCATCTTGCCGGTCTGGGCACGGGCGTTCTTCTTGGTGACATAGAAGTAGCCGGTATCCGCCGTGGAAACGAGCTTGATCTGAATGGTGTTGGTCTTGGCCATGATATCCTCAGCACTGCTCCGCCGCTGCTGGAACATTCAGGTGCGGCAGTGGTTCAAGTTGGCGGAAAATGCGCATACACAAGGCCTAGGTCAAGCACCCAGTTCCATTTTTCTGCTTAAATTCGTCCAGAACGGGTAAAAAAGGAGTGCATTGCACGATGTTGAGTGTCTCGGAAGCGCGTGAGCGGATACTCGAAGGGGTCTCCCCCCTCCCTGCGGAGGTCGTGGCCCTGACCGATGCCTGCGGCCGTGTCACCACCGTGCCGGTCGTTGCACGGTTGTCCAATCCGCCAGCCGATGTCTCGTCCATGGATGGCTATGCCGTGCGCGCGGCCGACCTTTCGGCGGATGGGGTTACGCTGACCTGCATTGCCGAATCCCCTGCGGGGCACCCTGCCGATGTTACGGTCGGCCCGGGCCAGTGCGCGCGCATATTTACCGGCAGCGTCATGCCTGCCGGTGCCGATGCCGTGCTGATACAGGAAAACGCGCAGGCACAGGGCACGCGCATAACCACAGGCCATGTGCTGGCGGCGGGAACCTATGTGCGCCGCATGGGGCAGGACTTCATGGCGGGGAAAGAGGTCATTCCCGCAGGCCACAGGCTGAGCGCGCGTGATATCGGCCTTGCGGCGGCTGCCAACCATGCGTGGTTGCAGGTGGCGCGTCGCCCCCGCGTGGCCATTGCGGCGACGGGTGATGAACTGCTCCTGCCCGGCAGCGCGGTCGGGCCGGGACAGATCGCCAATTCCAGCACGCCCATGCTGGCGGCCCTGCTGCGCACGGCCGGGGCCGAGCCGGTGGTGCTGCCCGTGCTGCGTGACAGCATGGCCGACCTTGCCACGCTGGAGCGGATGGTGGACGGCGTGGACATGCTCATCACCACCGGCGGCGCGAGCGTGGGCAGCCATGACCTTGTGCGGCGGGGTCTGGAACAGGTCGGGCTGAAGACCGATTTCTGGAAAATCGCCATCCGTCCGGGTCGTCCGCTCATGTTCGGCCATCTGGGCCGCCTGCCGTTTATCGGCCTGCCCGGCAACCCGGTCGCGGCCTTTGTCTGCACGCTGGTGTTCATTCTTCCGGCCCTGCGGCGGATGGCGGGGCTTGCCACGCCTGTCGAACCGCCTGTTCAGGCCATACTGGGCACGGACCTGCGTGCGAATGACGCGCGCATGGACTTCCTGCGCGCCAGCCTGGACCATGATGCGCAGGGGCGTCTGGTGGCGACCCCGTTCGCGGTGCAGGATTCGGCCATGCTGCATGTGCTGGCCCAGAGCCAGGCGCTGGTGATGCGCGCGCCCCACGCGCCAGCGGCCCGCGCGGGGGATGCATGTGACATCATCCGGCTGGACCAGACTGGCGCATAGGCGCTAATGCCGGTTGACGTGGCGTATGGAACCAATATAGAACATGCGCATAGGTTTTTGATTTGTTCCAGCGCATTTCAGGGTCTGGAAACCGCCCACGGCAAAAGGACATGTGGCATGCTTACAAAAAAACAGCATGAGCTTTTGCTGTTTATCGACGGGCATCTGCGCAGGACGGGATTTTCCCCCTCCTTCGATGAGATGAAGGACGCGCTGGGCCTGCGCTCGAAGTCGGGTATCCACCGGCTCATCTCCGCGCTGGAGGAACGTGGTTTCCTCCACCGCAGGCACCACCGCGCCCGTGCGCTGGAAATCCTGCGCCTGCCCGATATCGAGCCACCGCCCCAGCGCCGCCCCGCCGATTCGCCGCAGACACCTGCCGAGACCCCATCCGCCGCGATACTGGCCAGCATGGTCGAACTGCCCTTCGTGGGCCGTATCGCCGCCGGTGCGCCGATCGAGGCGATCAATACCACCACGGCCCATATCACCGTCCCGGCGGATATGCTGGGCAAGGCTGGCAGCCATTACGCGCTGGAGGTCAGCGGGGATTCGATGGAGGAAGCTGGGATACTGGATGGTGATACGGTCATCATCCGTGACCAGAAACAGGCTGCGAATGGCCAGATCGTGGTTGCCCTGATCGACGGGCAGGAGGTCACGCTCAAGCGCCTGCGCCATGATGGCGATGACATTGCGCTGATCCCGGCCAACAGCCGCTATGAGACGCGCGTCCTGCCCGCACGCCGGGTCAGCATACAGGGCACGCTGGCCGGGCTGCTCCGGCGTTACTGAACCTATGGCTGTGGTCCGCTAACATCGCTCCATGATGGCAGGCGGGCCGCCAGTGTGGCCACGGCGTCCGGCCCCATGGGGGTGACGGGCGGGAACTCGGCCAGGATACGCACCCGGCCATGGCGCTCGATGGCGGCGCGGCCGATGGGTTCGGGGGGACCGTTAAGGATGACCCCCCTCACATGCAGGCCCCGCGCCCGTAATGCCGCAAGGCTGAGCAGGGTGTGGTTGATGGTGCCAAGCTGGCTGCGGGCCACCAGCACCACAGGCAGTGCCAGACGGACCATCAGGTCAATCATAAGATAATCCGGGGCAATGGGCACGAACACGCCCCCTGCCCCTTCAACCACCAGTGGGCCATGCGTGGCGTCATGGTGCGGCAGGGCCAGACTGTCCGGGTCGATCCGGGCATGGGCGTGGCGGGCCGCGTCCTCGGGCGAGAGGGACGCCCCGAAAGTGGCCGCCGGTGGATAGATGCGCAGGTTTTCACGACCGGCCAGATGGCGCAGCGTGCTGCTGTCGGACGGGGCATCGTCCGTGCCGCTCTGCAGCGGTTTCCAGTAAGCAGCATTCCATGCATGCACCAGTGCGGCGGCGCTGACGGTCTTGCCGACATCGGTGTCCGTGCCGGTTACAAACACGCCGGGCCACTGGTTGCTGCGGAACAGGCCATAGGCCACGTGATAGGAAACGACCATTGGCCCCGCCTGCTCCGCTGCCGCCAGCACGCGGCGCAACTGCCCGGCCGAGGCCGGGAGCCGGTCGGTATGGTTTGCGCCTATGGTGCGCAATTCACGCAGGAAATGCAGTGGGGAGGCCGGGACATCCACAATCTCCGCCTCATGCCACAGGCCCGCACCACAGGCTGGCCATTCACCCTGAAGGGTGTCCAGCGTGGGGTAGTCAGGCATGGGGCACGGCACGCCTGCATGTGCATAGGCGGTGCGCCATTGCCGGAAGCTGTCGGCGCCAAGGGTTGCGAACGCCATCTGCCCGCCCGGCGCAAGCAGGGACGCCAGAAGGTGCAGGGTATGCGCGCGCTGGCCGAACCACTGCATGGCCAGGCTGGAGCAGATCAGGTCGAACGGTCCCGTCAGGTTCGGCGCTTCGGCGTCCATATGGTGCAGGGTAAGTCTGCTGTCATCGGGCATCCGGTGCGCAAGGCGTTCGAGCATGCGCGGCGCGATGTCGGTGGCGGTGATATGGGCGTTGGGGAACAGGCGGCGCAGCTCACGGGTCAGGAACCCGGTGCCGCAGCCTGTTTCCAGAATGCGCAGTGGGGCGTCAGGCGCATGGCAGGCTGCGATGCGGCGCGCCAGTTCGCTCGCGGCAATGCGCTGGACACGGGCGGCCTGCTCATAATCCTGTGCCGCGTCAAAACTGGCGGCAATGCGGTCCTTGCGCGTCATGGTGCGGTGATCCGTTGGTTCATGGTCCTGATGATATGTGCGCAGGCTTCGGGCTGGGTGAGTGGCAGCAGGTGCCCGCCTTCCATCCACTCCGTCGGCGTTTTTTCACCTGCCGGAAAGCAGGCCTGTGTCAGCGCGGGGGGAGCGATGGCGTCCTGCGTCCCGGCAATGGCCTGTATGGGGCATTTCGCCGCGGTCAGGTCATGGGTGCAATCCATGTCCATGAGTGCGCGCAGGCCGGTTTCCAGTCGCGCACTGTCAATATGGGCCGGAAGTGGCGATTCAATGCCCGCACGCTGGCGGAAACTGTGCAACAGCCCCACAGGCTCACGCAGCAGGCCAAGGCGCATGCGCTCGATCACCCGGCGGGGAATTCCATCGGGAAAGCCCGGTGCGGCCCCGAACCGGCTGAACCCGTTGATCAGGACCAGCCCCCGGCACAGCGGGCCATGATGGCGCAGGAGCCATAACGCCCCAAGGGAGTGCCCGACCCCGATATAGGGCTGGTCAGGCAGGGCCATGTCCGGCTGATCGCTGAAAAAGCCGAAATCGAGCGCCCGCGTGGGACATGACCCGAGGGCCGCGCGTGTGGCCTGCCAGAATGTGTGCTCAAAGGCCCATCCGTGCACGAAGGCAACGGGCAATGTGAGGGCCATGGTCACGAACACGCCCGCAGGGCGGCGGGAATGGTGCTGGCAAGCTGGTCGATCATGGCGTCGGTATGCGCGGCACTTAGTGCAAGGCGGATGCGGCTGGCGTTGGGCGGCACGGTCGGGGGGCGGATGGCTGTGGCGAGGATGCCGTGTTCTTCAAGATGTGCGGCAAAAGCCAGGGCGCGCGTGGCCTCACCCATCATGACCGGGATGATCTGGGTGGTCGAGGGACCGGGTGAAAGACCGCATGCGCGCAGCACGTCGCGTATATGCTCCGCATTGCGGGTCAGTCGCGCACGTTCGGCATCAAGTGCTGGCAGCAGTTCAAGGGCCGCGTCCATCGCGCCCAGCACGGCTGGCGGGGGCGCTGTGGTGAACACGAATCCCGAACAGGCGTTGACCAGCCAGTCACACAGCGCCTGCGACCCGGCAACGAACGCCCCGAAACCACCCAGCGCCTTGCTGAACGTGCCCATGACAAGGTCAATGTCATGCCCCGCGCACAGGCCGCGCCCCTGTGGCCCCAATACGCCAGTGGCATGGGCTTCATCCACATAGGTAAAGGCACCATGCTGGCGGGCAATGGCGCTGAGCCTGCCGATGTCGGTGCGGTCGCCATCCATGCTGAACACGCTTTCCGTCACGATCACGCGCATGCCCGCATCGTCCGCGTGCCGCAAAAGCAGGTCGTCCAGATGGTCAAGGTCGTTATGGCGGAAACGGATCTGGCGCACACCCGCCGCCATGCAGCCCTGGTGCAGGCTGGCGTGGTTCAGCCGGTCGGTAAAGACAAGGGGGGGCGCACCCTGTGCTGCGGCAAGCCTGAGCAGTGCCGCCAGAACTGACGCATTGGCCTGCCAGCCACTGGCCAGCAGCAGGGCGGCCTCGGCCCCCTTGAAGGTGGCCAGCCGTTTTTCCACGGCCATGTGCCGGGCACTTGTGCCCGTTACAAGGCGGGACGCGCCCGCGCCGGTACCTGCCTCCTCCAGCCACTGGGCCGCGCGGGCGGCAAGGGCGGGATGGTGGGACAGGCCCAGATAGTCATTGGATGAGAAATTGACCAGTTCCCGCCCATCGCGCACAACAATGGCCGCCCCCATGGGGCGCACAGGGCGCAGCACGCGCCGGGTATGGCGCTGCGCCATCTCGTGCAGCGCGGTCTGGAAAATCGGATCGAAACGGGCCATGAAGCGCATTCTCCTGCCGGAGCATGCTGCCCCGGTCAATCCCGCCAACGCAATATGACGGAGACAGCCCATGTGTGGACCGGACTGGCTGGAACAGGGCATGAACCATGTCTGGCTGCCCTATACCCAGATGCGCACCACCCTGCCCCCCCTGCCCGCCATGGGCACGCGGGGCTGCACCATTACCCTGGCAGACGGGAGGGAACTGGTGGATGGCATCGCCTCGTGGTGGACGGCGTGCCATGGTTATAACCACCCGCATATCCGCGCGGCGGTGGCGACACAGCTTGAGCGCATGCCCCATGTCATGTTTGGCGGGCTGGTCAATGAACCGGCGCTGACACTGGCCACAAGGCTGGCCAGCATGCTGCCCGGCGATCTGGAGCGGGTGTTTTTTACCGATTCCGGTTCCGTCGCGGTCGAGGTCGCGATGAAAATGGCCATCCAGTACTGGCTCAACCGTGGCCGGACGGGGCGGACACGGCTGGTTGCCTTCCGGGGTGGCTACCACGGCGATACGATGGCCACCATGGCCGTGTGCGACCCGGAGGAAGGCATGCACAGCCTGTACCAGGGCGCGCTACCGGAACATTTCATCGCGGACCTGCCAGTCGATGAGACCAGCACGCAGGCGCTCGATGCCCTGCTGCGCCAGTCGGGTGACAGTATTGCCGCCATTATTGTCGAACCACTGGTACAGGGCGCAGGCGGGATGCTGTTCCATGCGCCCGAGGTGCTGCGCAGGCTGCGCGAACTTGCGGACCGGCACGGCGTGCTACTGATACTTGATGAGATTTTTACGGGGTTTGGCCGCACCGGCACCCTGTTCGCATGCGAACAGGCGGGGATCGTGCCCGATATCATCACCCTGTCAAAGGCCCTGACCGGGGGCACCATGGCGCTGGCGGCAACGGTCGCGCGCCGCCATGTATTCGAGGCCTTCCTGTCCGACAATCCGCTGCATGCCCTGATGCATGGCCCGACCTTCATGGCCAATGCCCTTGCCTGCGCCAGCGCCAATGCATCGCTTGACCTGTTTGCGAGTGAACCCCGTCTGGAACAGGTCGGTCGCATAAGCGAACAGATGCGCGCCGAACTCGAATCCTGTCGTGGCCTGCCCCATGTGGTGGATGTGCGTGTAATGGGGGCGATTGGCGTGGTGGAACTTGAACGCATAGGCGATATGAATGCACTCAAAAGCGCGCTGATCGCACAGGGTGTGTGGGTACGACCGTTCCGGAATATCGTGTATCTGACCCCGGCCTTTACAATAACGCCCGCTGAACTGACGCGGCTGACCACGGCCATTCATACGGTCCTGTCACAATCCGCGCCTGATACGGCGCATCGGTGCTAGGCCATTGGGGACGGAACTGGTATAGAAAGCAACATGACTTTCTTTCAGCATCGATCCTGGCGCATGACCAATCATGACAGCAAGCGACAGATCGTGCTGAAAATCCTGTCGGATGGAAAAGCGCGGTCGGTCAGGGAAATAGGTGACCTGTTTCCCGAACTGGGCACCTATCACGCCCGTCTCGCCCTGCAGGCGCTGCGTAACCAGGGGCTGGTTACCGTGGAAGACGCGCCCGATGCCCGTGACGGGCGTGCGCGCAAGGTCTGGCGACTGGTTGACGACCGGGGCTGAAACAGTCCCAATAGTCTTTACAGGCCCGGTTTTTCTTCAGGCATGTATCCATGTAATCCGTAATGGTCCCGCGTCGGTAGCCGCAGCGGGACCAGCCGTGAATCAGGACGGCGAGGATTCCAGTTCTTCGTTATTCTTTTCAACCGGGGGCTTGGTCCGGCGGCGCGGCATGCGGGGCGGGCGCGGCGCGGGTGCGGCGGCTGCGGGTTCCGGTGCTTCGGCCACGCTGGGCTGGGGGGCCGTTTCCGGCGGTTCGGCTGCCGGCTGCTGCTGGGCGGCGGGCTGTTCCGGTGTTTCTTCCGGTGTGGTGTCGGTGTTCTGGCGGTTATCGGCCGGGCGGGACTGCTGCTGGCGCGGGGCCATGCGTTCCTGACGTTCCTGCTGGCTCTGCTGTGCCGCCTGGGTCATGGCGTTCAGTATGCGGAAGTAATGTTCGGCATGCTGGAAGTAGGCTTCCGCCATGACACGATCACCAGTGCTGCTGGCATCGCGACCAAGCTGGAGATATTTTTCAAACAGTTGCTGCGCTGTGCCGCGTACACGCAGGTCAGGCCCATTACTGTCAAAGACATGGTTGCGGTTCAACGGGATCTGGCCATTATTATGGCGTACGCTTCCGCCATTGCTGCCGCCCGAACGATGGTGACGGCCTCGCATGCGTTTCATGTTCATAAGCTGTCGCAGCACTTTCCTGTTGCCGGTCGCCGGCGCTGCCCTGGACCGTGGGGCGGTCTGCCCGTCCCGTCTGTTGCATATTGATGGCCCGGTGCAACACCGGACGCGGATCCCTGAACCATGGCGGAACCAACATGGTTCATCTTGCCAGTTTTTTTATTTTGCAATCGGGATCGATCGCGCGGGAGTGGAGTGGCCGTTAATCTGCCTTCCGTCTTCCCTGCACGCCTGCAATATAACCCGCACGGTTCTTTCTGCCAAATTATTTTTTTACGACCAGCGCGCGTCCTATCCCCCCCAGATCGGGGCGGATTTCCGTCACCTCCAGCCCGGCCGCGCGCATGATGGCGGATACATCCTCCCCCTGCCCTATGCCCAGTTCCAGCACCGCGATTCCACCCGGGGCAAACAGGCCGGGCAGCGCGTTCCCCAGCGCACGATAGGCGACAAGCCCATCCTCGCCCCCATCCAGCGCGCGGGCGGGTTCGTGCTCCACGACATCGGGCATGAGTCCGGCCAGGTCCTCATGCGGGATGTAGGGCGGGTTGCTCAGCACAAGGTCAAATGGTCCCGTCACGGCATCGGCCCAGTTGCAGCAGACCGTAGTACAGCGCGCGCCCAGCCCGTTGCGGGTGGCGTTGCGTGCGGCAAGGGCTGCGGCCTGTGGCGCAAGGTCGGTCCCGATTGCCGATGCCCGGGGATATTCCGCCAGCACCGCCAGCATCAGGCACCCCGTGCCGGTGCCGATATCAAGCACGCGCAGCGGTGCATTGCGGTCGGGCAGATGGTCCAGCACCGCCTCGACCAGTGTTTCACTATCGCCGCGCGGGATCAGGGTATGGCGGGAGACTTCAAGGTCGAGCGTCCAGAAACCGGCCTGTCCGGTAATATAGGCCATTGGTTCATGGCGCAGGCGGCGTGCCAGAATATGGTCAAGGGTTTCAGCGGCGGCAGCGGGCAGCGTGTCGATACGTAGCAGGCCGGCCAGATCGGTCCGTGCCGCATGGGCGGCCAATAGCCGGGCCTCGCGTTGCGGGGCTTCGATGCCCGCTTCACGCAACCGGGTTGTGGCGGCAAGCAGGGCCTGGCGCAAATTTGTGGGCGCGGGTGTCGTGACATCTTTCATCGTGGCCACTTTCCCTTCATATCTTGGAATCATGCAAACGCCCGCCCTCTCATCCCGCCTTGTACGAACCGTCGCCATGACCCTGCTGTGCATGGGGATCGGCATGCCCGCCTTCGCCGGTTCCTTCGATGTGGAAGACGGGTGCAGTCCTGACGAGGTTTCGGAAGTATCGCGGCTGTATGTGGATGAACAGCTTGTCGCGACATTCCGCCTCGACCAGGAACATGCCACCCAGACCGCCCATGTCGAGACCCCGATGGGACGGACAACCCACAGCTACGCCCTGTGTGGTGAAATCACCATCCGCCGCCCGGAGGGAAAGGTCGAGATCCACCAGGTCAGTGGCGAAGGCGTGCTGCATGAACCCGACGGGCACCATCTGGTGGCGCTGGGTGCGCGCAACTTCACCCAGTTCTACCTTGCCGACCCGGATGACCCGGAGGTGGCGGAACGTCATCCCGGCCCCAGTTCGCTCTGTGCGCCACCCACATCATAAGGGCGGTGTGCCGGTGTTCTAGCCGTCATCCGCCGCCAGCAGCGCGGCCTGTTCTTCCTGTGTCAGCGCATCGACGAACTCATCAAGTTCGCCCGCCATGACCCGGTCAATCTTGTACAGCGTCAGGCCGATACGGTGGTCGGTCACCCGGCCCTGCGGGAAGTTGTAGGTGCGGATGCGTTCGGAGCGGTCGCCCGTGCCAACCTGCGCGCGGCGGTCGGCGGCGCGGCTTTCATGGGCGGCGGCGCGGTTGCGCTCATACAGGCGCGCACGCAGGATCTTCATGGCCTTGGCACGGTTCTTGTGCTGGCTCTTTTCTTCCTGCATCGCCACCACGATGTTGGTGGGCAGATGGGTGATGCGCACGGCACTTTCGGTCTTGTTGACGTGCTGCCCCCCTGCCCCTGATGCCCGATAGACATCAATGCGCAGGTCGGTCTCGTTCACCTCCACATCCACTTCTTCCGCTTCGGGCAGGACCGCCACGGTTACGGTGGAGGTATGGATGCGGCCCTGGCTTTCGGTCGCGGGCACGCGCTGCACACGATGCACGCCGGATTCATATTTCAGCCGTGCGAACACGCCACGCCCGGTAATGCTGGCAATCCCCTCGCGCAGGCCACCCAGTTCCGACTGGTCATATTCCAGTATTTCAAACCGCCAGCCACGCTGGTCGGCATAGCGCTGGTAGGCGCCAAACAGTTCAGCCGCAAACAGGCCCGCCTCGTCGCCCCCGGCGGCGGGGCGGATTTCAAGTATGGCGCTGCGTTCATCCGCTTCGTCACGCGGCAGCATGGCAAGGCGGATGTCGTGGCGCAGGGTCGGGATGCGGGTGCGCAGCGTATCCAGTTCAGCCTGCGCGAGTTCACGCATTTCGGGGTCTTCGAGCATCTGGCTGGCGTCATGTTCCGCCTGCTCGGCCTCCCGCAGTGCGCCCACGCGGGCCACGATCGGCTCGAGTTCCGCATACTCGCGTGAGGCCTGGCTGAAGTCGGCCCCTGACAGCCCTTCCGCCAGAAGGGCCTGAAGTTCCTCGCAACGGGCGACGATGCGGTCAAGGCGGTCGTCAAACTTTGCCACGTTCAGGCTCTCTCGGGTGTTCCGGCCAGAAGGAAGGCGGCAATGTCCTCCATCCGCACCTCGGTCTGCTGCCCGCTGTCCAGATTTTTGACCTGCGCCACGCCACGGGCGATCTCGTCGCTGCCGATCACGATGGCATGGGTGGCGTTCATGCGGTTGGCGCGTTCCATGCGGCGCTTCATGTTGCCGCGATAGGAGGTCTCTGCCCGGATGTCCGCCGCGCGCAGGGCCTGCAGCACGGTAATGCTGGCGGCCTGCGCCTCATCCCCCATTGGCACGACGGCAACGGGGCGTGGCTCCGGCGGGGCTGATTCCAGCAGCATGGACAGGCGTTCAATGCCCCCGGCCCAGCCGATCGCGGGGGTTTTCGGCCCGCCCATTTCAGCCACGAGGCCGTCATACCGCCCCCCGGCCAGCACCGTGCCCTGCGCGCCAAGGCGGCTGGTCACGAATTCAAAGGCAGTATGCCCGTAATAGTCCAGCCCCCGCACGATGCGCGGGTTTTCCCGAAAGCGCACGCCCATCAGGTCGAGCGTGCGGCGCAGCCCGTCCCAGAACGCCAAGGCGTCAGGTGTCAGGTACTGCGCGATCATGGGGGCGTCGGCCACCAGTGCGCGGTCCTTTTCATCCTTGCTGTCAAGGATGCGCAGGGGGTTGCGCTCCAGCCGTGACTGGCTATCGGCCGACAGGTCGGCGCGGTGCGCGCTGAAATAGGCAATGAGCGCGCTGCGCCACGCATCGCGGCTGGCCGCGTCGCCCAGCGTGTTGAGTTCGAGAACGGTCTCGCCCTCAATTCCCAGCGCGCGCAGCACATCGCGGCCCATGGCGATCACTTCGGCATCGGCCAGAGGTTCTGCGGCCCCCAGCAGTTCCGCGCCAATCTGGTGGAACTGGCGGTAACGCCCCTTCTGCGGGCGTTCGTAGCGGAACATGGGGCCTGCGTAGAAGACCTTCTGCGGCAGGGACTGGGTCAGCCCGTTGGTGACCAGCGCCCGGCAGATGGCGGCCGTGCCCTCGGGGCGGAGGGTCAGGGATTCGCCGCCCCGGTCCTCGAAGGTGTACATTTCCTTGGAAACGACATCGGACGTATCGCCCAGTGAGCGTGAAAAGACCCGTGTATCTTCAAAAACCGGGGTGGACCATTCATCAAACCCATACAGGCTGACAACACGGCGCGCCGTTTCCACAACATGGGCAAAACGCCGGCGATCCTCACCGATCAGGTCATGGGTGCCACGAACGGGCTGAATACTGCTCACTACGCGAAATTCCTGCACTGGGTCCGGCCTGCCTTACCGGCAGGCCGGTAGATGGCGCGCCTTCAGTCGCGCGCCGCATGGCTCAGTCCGCGGGGGACATGGTGGCCTCACGGGCCATTTCTTCCGCCGGGGTGTTGGTTGCGTCTTCCGCCTGAAGTTCGGCGGCCTTCTTTTCCACCAGATCGACGATATGCTCGATCATGTCGCCTGCCGGCATGGTGTGGTCCTGCCGCCCGGCGGAATAGACCATGTGGCGGCCGGAGCCACCGCCGGTTACGCCAATATCGGTCATCAGCGCCTCACCGGGGCCATTGACCACGCAGCCGATGATGGAAAGGGTCAGCGGCGTCTTGATATGGGCCAGCCGGTCTTCCAGCGTCTGCACGGTCTGGATCACGTTGAAGCCCTGACGCGCGCAGGACGGGCAGGAAATGATCTTAACACCACGGTGGCGCAGGCCCAGTGACTTCAGGATGTCCCAGCCGACCAGCACTTCCTCTTCCGGCTCGGCCGAAAGCGAGACACGCATGGTGTCACCCACGCCCGCCCACAGCAGGTTGCCAAGCCCGATGGAGGACTTGACCGTGCCCGCGCGCTTGCTGCCAGCCTCGGTAATGCCGATATGCAGCGGATGGTCGCATACATCGGCAAGCTGCTGGTAGGCCGCGACCGCAAGGAACACGTCCGACGCCTTCACGCTGATCTTGAATTCATGGAAGTCATGATCTTCAAGGATCTTGGCGTGTTCCAGCGCGCTTTCCACCAGCGCGTCGGGGTTGGGTTCGCCGTATTTCTCAAGCAGGTGCTTTTCCAGCGAACCGGCGTTCACGCCAATGCGGATGGAGCAGTTATGGTCCTTCGCCGCATTGACGACCTCGCGCACACGCTCGGCGCTGCCGATGTTGCCGGGGTTGATGCGCAGGCACGCGGCCCCGGCCTTCGCGGCCTCGATGGCGCGTTTGTAGTGGAAGTGGATGTCAGCCACGATGGGGACATTCACCTCACGCACGATTTCGGCCAGTGCCGCCGTGCTTTCCTCATCGGGGCAGGACACGCGCACGATGTCCACGCCCGCCAGTTCCGCGCGGCGGATCTGGGCGATCGTGGCCTCGGCGTCGGTTGTCAGCGTGTTGGTCATGGTCTGGACCGAAACCGGGGCATCCCCCCCGACCGGCACATTGCCGACATGGATCTGCCGCGACTTGCGGCGTTCGATGTGCTGATAAGGACGATAGCTGCTCATTCTGTGCCCTCCAGATAAGGCGGCGGTTTCGGCTCCGGCCCGCTATGGCGGGGCGCGGCGTGGTCCGGGGTCTGTAACATGCCGTTTTTGGCATGCGCCCCGGAGTGGACCATGCCAGAGAAGACCATTCTACTCCGGATCAACATGCGGCGGGAGGGGCGATGGCGGATTATTGCCATTTCCCGTTACGGGTGGCGCAACCGGCACAGCCTGCGCACGCAGGACGGACCCATCCGCCACTGCCTGCGGGGTCAGCACGATGTTGCGCCTGACTTCCCCGTTCCGCCCCAGTGGCTGTGTTGTAACCCCTGCGGCGGAAAGTGTCAGCCCACCCGCGTTGCCAACTGTCAGTTCAAGTCCGGACAGGCCCTGTGGTGTCTGCCATGTCTCACCGGGCTGGAGGACATGGTCATAGAGCACCGGGCCGCCGGGCTTGCGCACCTGCACCCATGTCGGGGCGGTCGCGCTCAGGGTAATGCTGTCCGTGGGGGCGGGCGTCGGCTCCGGCACCTGCGCGGGAACGGGATCACCCCCCATCTTTTCCAGTTGGGGCGCGGGCGTGGGAGCCAGCGGGACCGGTGCGGGCGCCGTGGCCGGGGGTGTGGCGGGCGTGCCGGTCAGGGCCTCGCGTTCCTGCGGTGGCAGGGGCTGCGGCGGGGGCACCGGCTGTTCATCGGCCGGCGGCAGGACGGATGCCACCTGCGGCGATGCCGTCGTGGCCGAGGAAAGTCCCGGCAGCGTCAGCCGGGCTGGCGCATCATGGTTGACATCGGGCGATCCGGTCAGCCGGTACCAGCCCGCATAGGCGCCCACCAGAATGACGATGCCGCATAACAGCAGCACGCCCGTCGGCAGCCCGCGATCGGGCAGCGGCACGGGAAAGGAGAGTTCGGCGCGGCGGGTGAACGCACCACGGCTTTCGGCCTTGAAGCGTTCGACAAGCGGTTCGGGATTCAGGCCAAGGGCCTTGGCGTACGTGCGCAGGAAACCCACGGCATAGGCGCTGCCGGGTAGCTCACCGGGGCGACCACCCTCCAGCGCTTCCAGATAGGACAGGCGGATGCGCAGCCAGGCCGCGACATCAGGCAGTTTCCAGCCCATTTCCTCCCGCTTCGCGCGCAGTTCGTCACCAACCGATGAAGGCGCTGCCTTCCCGGCTTCGGGTGTTGCGTCTGGCGTCGCGGGGGTGGATCGGAACATGCGCTTGCCGTCGCTCATCCGTGGCGTGCCCTCTCCTCCTGCCGGATCAGGGCGTCAATGGCCTGATCGACCAGTTCCCTGATGATTTCGGCAACCGGCTGCTCAGCCGTAATCATGCCGACCGACTGGCCCGCCATGACCGAACCGTTTTCCACATCGCCTTCAATCACCGCGCGGCGCAGGGAACCGGCCCAGAAGTGCTCGATGTCAAGCTGTGCGGCTTCCTTGGTCAGTTTCCCGGCCTGGAAGCGGCGTAGCGTCTCGGCCTGATGCTGGAGGAAGTTGCGCGTACCCGCATTGTTCAGCCCGCGCACGGGAATGACGGGAAAACGCTCGTCAAGCTGGACGGATGTTACTGCGTCACGTGCGTTGGCGCGGATGAACGCCTTCTTGAAGCGTTCATGAGCAATGCTCTCGCGTGATGCGGCAAAGCGCGTGCCAAGCTGCGCACCGGACGCCCCGAGTTCAAGGTAGGACAGGATCGCATCCCCCCGGCCCAGTCCGCCCGCGACAAAGATCGGCACATCATGGATATGCGGCAGGATTTCCTGCGCCAGCACGGTCAGGGAAACCGGGCCGACATGCCCGCCCGCTTCCGATCCCTCGATCACCAGCGCATCGACGCCCAGCCGGACCAGGCGCTTGGCCAGCACCAGCGCAGGCGCAAAGGCGATGACTTTCGCCCCGCCTTCCTTGATGGCGCGGATGACCGGCCCCGGCGGGATTCCGCCCGCCAGCACCACATGGGTAATGCCCGCATCCAGGCAGACGCGCACAAGGTCATCAAGCCGGGGGTGCATGGTGATCAGGTTGACGCCAAACGGGCGGCTGGTCAGGGCCTGTGTGGCAGCGATTTCCTCGGCCAGCCGTTCCGGCTCCATCGCGCCGCAGGCGAGCACGCCAAAGCCGCCCGCATTGGAAATGGCGGAGACGAGATGGCGCTCGCTGACCCACGACATGGCACCCGCCAGAATCGCGTATTCACTGCCAAGGAAGCGTGTGCCCCGGCCACACAGGTGGTCGAGCCGTGCACGGGCTTCCGCCCGGCGGGCGGGATCGGCCATGGCGGCTGTGATGTCGGATGTGCCGGGGGCTGTCATGTCAGTGCTGCTCACGCCGCATCAAGGCCATAGGCGGTATGCAGGGCGCGTACCGCAAGTTCGGTATATTCGGCGGCGATCAGCACCGAAACCTTGATTTCGCTGGTGGAGATGACCTGCACGTTGATGTTGCGTTCGGCCAGTGTGCGGAACATCGTGCTGGCAACGCCCGCGTGCGAGCGCATGCCCACGCCGACGACGCTTATCTTCACAACATCGTTATCCGTCAGCAGTTCGCCGTACTGGATGGTGGCGCGGTGCGCGTCCAGCGCCGCGATGGCGCGGGCAAGGTCGTTCTTGCTGACCGTAAACGTCATGTTGGTCATGCCGTCATCGCCCGTGCTCTGGACGATCATGTCCACATTCACGTTGGCATCCGACAGCGGGCCGAACACCGCCGCAGCGATGCCGGGGCGGTCGGGAACCCGGCGGACGGAAAGCTTGGCCTCATCCCGGGAGTAGGCAATTCCGGCGACCTGTTCCTGTTCCACGATTTCGTCCTCATCCACGACTAATGAACCGGGCAGATGCCCTTCGGCCGGTGCCGGGCCGTCATTGAAACTGGACAGCACCTGCACGCGCACGCGCTCCTTCATGGCCAGTTCCACGCTACGGGTCTGGAGCACCTTGGCCCCTACGGATGCCAGTTCCAGCATCTCCTCGTAGGTAATCCTGTGCAGCTTGCGTGCCTTGGTAACAATACGGGGGTCGGTTGTATAGATTCCGTCCACGTCCGTGTAGATGTCACAGCGATCCGCCTTCAGCGCCGCCGCCAGCGCCACGGCCGATGTATCGGACCCGCCACGCCCCAGCGTCGTGATCCGTCCATCGGGGCCGATGCCCTGAAAACCCGCGCATACCGGCACTTCGCCCGCCTGCATGCTCCTGATCAGCGCCGTGCCGTCAATGGATTCGATGCGGGCCTTGCCATGCGCATCGTCCGTGCGCAGCGGGATCTGCCAGCCCAGCCACGACCGGGCTTTGATGCCCAGGTTCTGCAGCGCGATCGCCAGCAGGCCGCTGGTGACCTGCTCGCCAGTGGCAACGACGGTGTCGTATTCACGTTCATCATGCCGGGGGGAAAGATCGCGGCAATAGCCGACAAGGCGGTTCGTGACACCGGACATGGCGGAGACGACCACGGCGACCTCGCACCCCGCCTCGACCTGTTTCCGGACTTTTTCCGCCACGGCCCGAATCCGGTCAAGATCAGCGACGGAAGTGCCGCCGAATTTCATCACGATCCGCGGTACGGTAGGGGACATCGGAATAACGGCTCCATCCTGCTCAGGCTACATCCTGTCCCGAACGTGGGCCTGCTGGCCGATCCGGGGCATTGCGGTTATGCGCAAGCCGCGTCACATACAACCCCCCAGCTTCCGCGTCCAGCGGGAGAAAGCCAAATGAAAGGCGGTGCACTCATGCAGCATCACGATTCGCCCGTTCTGGCGGCAGATTCGGTCGCCCCGGACGAGATCGCCCATTTCAGCGATCTGGCCAGCCGGTGGTGGGACCCGGTAGGCCCGATGCGCCCCCTGCACGCCATGAATGACCTGCGCACGGACTGGAGCCTGCGCCACATGCCAGCCCCCCTCGGGCCGGACGGCACGCGCCGCACGCTGCTTGATATCGGCTGTGGCGCCGGCCTGGCGAGCGAGGCTTTTGCCCGCGCCGGATTTGACGTGACCGGGCTTGATGCCTCCCAGGCGGCGATTACGGCGGGCAGGCTGCACCTGCGCCAGCATGCCCTGCCCGCAACCGCCGGGCCGCTGGTCTATCGCTGTGGCAGTGCCGAGGAACTGGTGGCGGAACATGCGCGCTTTGACGCGATTTCCGCGCTGGAGGTGATCGAGCATGTGACCGACCCCGCGGCATTCCTGCGCATGCTGGGCAGCATGCTGCGCCCCGGCGGGGTGATGGTGGTCTCGACCATGAACCGTACATGGCGCTCCATGGCCATGGCCAAGATCGGGGCGGAATACGTGCTGCGCCTGCTGCCCGTCGGCACGCATGACTGGCGCAAGTTCATCACGCCTGCCGAGCTGGGGCAGTACGCCGCCCGCTCCGGCCTGCGCATTACCGATGTGGCCGGAATGGTGCCCGGGCTGGGTGGCTGGCGGGAGAGCCGCGACATGGCGGTGAACTACATCGCGGCGCTTGTGCGTGATTGATCCGGGTGCGTGACTGACCGGGGGCGTCGGCCCCTTCCCTGACTGTCCCGTTCCCGCGCCTGTCCATTTACAGACGCGGGAACGGGTGCGCGTCAGATCGTGTTCATGAACGCGAAGGTGGTCGGGCTGCCCACGGGGGTGAAATTCCATGTGAAGTCGAGCACGCCGGTCTGGGCATTGACCCGGAAGGACGTGACCGAATCGCTGCGCTGGTTGGCGCAGAACAGGAAATTGCCGCTGGGGTCGAACATCATCGAACGCCCGTAATCGGCATGCATCCAGATTTCGTCCACCAGGTTGAGCGTGCCGTCGTCATTGACGTGGAAGCTCGCCAGCGAATCACCCAGCCGGTTCGAGACGTACAGGTATTTCCCGTTGGGTGAGAGCAGGATGCCCGCCGCCAGCGTGCTGCCGCGGAAATGCGGCGTGACCGTACTGACGGTCTGCTGGGGCACGATCTCGCCCGTCTGCGGGTTGAAGGTGGCGGCGACCACCTTCGAATCCTGCTCGCCAAGGATATAGATCATCGTGCCTTTTTCATTGAAGGCGAAATGACGCGGCGCGGAGCCGGGCGTCATGTTGATGAACGGGATCTTGGCGGGGATGAGGCGGCCGGTATGGAGGTCCAGCGTCCAGACATATACCCGGTCCAGCCCGGCGTCACACGCCAGCACGAAGCGGCCTGACGGATCGGAATTGACCATGTGCACATGCGAGGATGAATGGTCACTTATGGCGAAGTTGCCCGGCGGGTTGTCGCTGGCGCGGTCGGGCATGCGCGGGCCGGTGTTGTGCACCACGTCGGTCGGGTCGCCCAGGCTGCCATCGGCATGGATGGGCAGGACGCCCACCGTGCCGCCCATGTAATTGGCCACCAGCACGTATTTGCCCGAGGCATGGACGCTCAGATGCGCAGGAATCGCACCGCCCGAACGCACGACATTGAGCTTGGTCAGCTCCCCGCTGGAGCGGTTGACGGAAAACGCGGTAACGCACCCCTCCCCGTTCGCATTGAAATCATTGATTTCGCTCAGGGCGTAGAGATGCTTGCAATCCGCCGACATGACCAGAAAGGACGGGCTTGCGATGTCCACATAGGTCATGAGTGGTGAAAGGCTGCTGGTATCGGGGTTCATTTCGAAGACCGAAATGCCCTGTCCATTGCCTGCGCCGCCGGGTGGGCCATGCTGGGTATAGCCACCGATATAGCAGATGATGCGGGGCTTGGCCGGAGCTTCGGCCATGGCCCGCCGGGACAGGACGGGCAGGCCGGAGGCAGCCAGCGCCGTGGTGAACATGCGGCGCGAAATATTGCAGCTCATGGAAAAAAGGCGATCCCAGTCAGTTAAAGCCAGTCGGGTAAAAAATCTTGGCGGGCCGTCAGGGCAGCTTGCACGCGGGGCCAATCGTGCCAGTATAGCGGGTCCAGGTCTCGGTTTCACCAAATAAAGGAACAGCCACGAAACCGCGCAGTTTCAGGTCGCCCGACTGGGATACCCATATCTTGGCGTGATAGACATGGCCGTTATCGGGGTCGGTCACGCGCCCGTTCCAGTGTCCCGGCGAATCGGGGTCCGGCGTGAACCCGTTCAGCATGGGCAGGTTGCATTCCGGCTCGCCCCGCTTGTCGCGCGGCATTTCGGTCGTGTAGCGCAGCCCGGCCAGCCGTCCGCACAACTGCTGCCCGCAGTGGCTGATCTCGAACACGCCGTCATGGTCCTTGGTCATCCACAGCCCGATCACGTCGGGCTGCGACCCGGGGGTATGGCTCTGGGCATGGGCGGCCGAAGCACCCGTGCCCCAAGCCATCGCCATGGCGCACAGCATGACAGCGGCCCGCGCCGCCCTGCGTGGCGCAAAGCGGCTTTCGCGCCCTGGTGCACCGTTGTTCCTTTTGCTGTCCTGCATCTCAAATCGCTCCCCGAGACGGCGCGTGGCCCGGCGGCTGTCCGCGCCGTGTACGCCTGCGTGTTCTCTCTAGCTGTCGGCCCGGCGGACCCACGGTATGGAATGGACTTCCACCCCTTCCTCATCCAGTTCGGCATGCTCCTGTTCCGTCATGCTGCCATAAATGGCGCGGGCCTCCTTCTCCCCACGATGCATGCCCAGGGCTTCACTGGCGAAACGGTCGCCCACATCATCACAATGTTTCTCAACCGTCTCACGCATTTTCTGTAACAGAGCGATCACGGCATCTGGCACTCCCGCAGGCGCATGGCCGGGTGGCGTGACAGGCGGTGGCGGGGGAGATTCGGCGGCGGGCGCAGGTGCGCCGCCGGTATGGACCGCAGGGGCCATGAGCGCGCGCATGACATTGCTGCTGCCACATTGCGGGCAGGACAGCAGGTTGTTTTCGGCCTGGCGCTCGAACGCCCCGCTGCCGGGAAACCAGCCTTCGAATTCGTGGCCTGCGTCACAGCGTAGCTGATACCGGATCATGCCCTCTCCGCGTGTTGCACTCAGTCCTTGCCCAGCAGGGTGTCAAGCCTGCCGGCGCGTTCCAGCGCCATCAGGTCGTCGCAGCCGCCAATGGGCGTGTTGTCAATGAAGATCTGCGGCACGGTGGTGCGGCCACCGGAGCGGCTGGTGGATTCCGCGCGTTCCGGGGTGCCATGCGGGGCGTTGATCTCATTGAAGGGCACGCCCTTCTGTGTCAGCAGGCGTACTGCGCGGATGCAGTAGGGGCAGCCGGGCTGGGTATAGATGTCGATGGCGGGCATGGAACCTTCACTTGGCTGGTGGTCTGTCCGTTTCAACTTGCGTGCAACGGTGTGTTGCGCCCAGCTTACCCTATTGTTGTTCCTGCTGGCCACAGGCACGCGCCACGGCAATGACATCGACCCGCGCCGCACCTGCCGCCAGCAGGGCATGTGTGCAGGCCGACAGCGTGGCCCCGGTGGTCATGACATCATCCACCACAATGACGTTCCGCCCCGCAATGGCCCCCGCCCTGCCCGGCCTTACGCCAATCGCGCCACGCATCAGGGCCTGCCGCCGCGCTCGCCCCGCGCTTTCCAGCGGCGGGGTGGCGCGTGGGCGCTCCAATGCGTCGGGCAGCACGTCCGCCCCCGTCATCCGCCCCAGCGCGCGCGCCAGTAGGGCCGCCTGGTTGTAGCGCCGGGTAAACAGCCGCCGCCGGTGCAGCGGCACGGGCACCAGCAGGGGGGCATCCCCCATCACATCCGCCGCCGCAATGGCCAGGTAACGTGCCAGCAGCCGTACATTTTCCGTCCTGTCGGCATATTTCAGCGGCAGGATCAGGCGGCGCGGCAGGTCGTCATACACCATGGCCGCCCTGCCTTCGCGCCATGGTGGCGGATCTTTGGCGCAGGAGGCGCAGGTCATGGCGGGACCGGCCGCCGCGCGGGATGTAAAGGGCTGCGCGCAGCGATGGCAGAATGGCGCGGTGATGAGCTGTAACTGCGCCACGCAGTTCCCGCACAGATGCCCCGCCCGTGTTACTGCCGCGCCGCAGCCAAGGCAGTGTGGTGGAAACAGCGTATCGAGTATCCGCTCACCGGCACGCCGCCACCATGGGGGTAAGGAATGGTGGTTCATGTGTTCACATGATCGTGGGGTTGGCAGGAATGACGCGCGCGGGCACACCGGCAGGCATGAGCATGGACGTGCCACAGATATTCGACCGCAGGACAGTGCGCCTGCACCGCGACCGGGCCGTGCCGGATCTTGATCAGGTCCAGCCCGTGCTGGAGGAGGCCGCCACCCGCCTGCTTGACCGGCTGGATGATGTGACGCGTGTTTTCAGCACCGCGCTGGATATTGGCGGGCGAGGCGTGGTGGCCCCGGCACTGCGCGCACGCGGCATCGACACCGTGGCGGCCGATCTGTCGCCACGCATCTGCGCGCGTGACGCGGGGCCTGCCGTCTGCATGGATGGGGAATGGCTGCCCTTCGCCCCCCACAGTTTTGACCTTGTGGTGGCCTGCCTGTCGCTGCACTGGGTCAATGACCTGCCGGGGCTGCTGGCGCAGGTAAGGCGCGTGCTGGTGCCCGATGGCCTGTTCCTGGCCTGCATGCCGGTACTGCCGACACTGGGCGGGCTGCGCCATGCGCTGATGGAGGCCGAGATGGCCAGCCGTGGCGGGGTTTCGCCGCGTGTCTCGCCCTTTCCGGGGTTGCGGGACTGCGCATCCCTGCTGCAGCGCGCGGGGTTTGCGCTGCCGGTGGCGGATGGGGATGTGATCCATCTGTCCTACCAGACCCCGATGGGCCTGCTGTCCGACCTGCGCCATGCGGGCGAGACGAACGCATTGTGCCAGCGCACGCGGGCCATGACATCCCCCGCCCTGCTGGCTGACGCCATGGCCCGCCTGCCCCGTGGCGTGGATGGTGACATTGCGCAGGACCTGCATATCGCCATCATGACCGGATGGTCCCCTGCCCCCACCCAGCCACAACCGCTGCGACCGGGGCAGTTTGATGTCAGTCTGGAAGATGCGCTGCGGGACGGGCGGCAGACCTAGCCGCCCGTAACATTCATGTGCCGGGTTACGCGGGCGGGATCATCCGCGCTGCGCCCGATCAGGAAATCATGCCCGCGTGGCTTGCGCAGGATGGCGGCGCGCACATGCTCCATCATGGCCCGGTCATCCGCCCCATCACGCAGGGGCGCGCGCAGGTCGGTCGCCCCCTCATGCCCCAGACAGGTGTAAAGCCTGCCCGTGCAGGACAGGCGCACGCGGTTGCAGCTTTCACAGAAATTATGGGTCATGGGTGTGATGAAGCCGATCCGGCGTCCGGTCTCGGCAATGCGGGCATAACGCGCGGGGCCGCCGGTGCGGAAGTCGATCGGCTCCAGCGTCCAGCGCTGCGACAGGTCGCGGCGTACATCCATGAGCGGCAGGTAGCGGTCGGTCCTGTCCTCGCCCGTCTCGCCCATGGGCATGGTCTCGATCAGGCACAGGTCGGCGCCGATCTCGCCACACCATGCGATCATGGTATCGAATTCGTCGTCATTAAGCCCGGCCATGGCGACCGTGTTGATGCGTATGGCCAGGCCGGCCTGCCTTGCCGCGCGGATACCCTCAAGCGTGCGGGTCAGATTGCCGCGCCGCGTAATGCGTGAAAACCGGGCAGGATCGAGCGAATCAAGGCTGACATTGATGCGGCGGACACCGCATGCACGCAGTTCATCAGCGAATTCGGCCAGCCTGCTCCCGTTCGTGGTCAGGGTCAGTTCATCCAGGCCCGCCTGCCCGTCGGGGCGGTTGAGCCAGCCGCCCATGGCGCGGAAAAACGACATGACATCGCGCCGGACCAGCGGCTCACCGCCCGTAACCCGCAGGCGGCGCACGCCGTGCCCGATGAACGCGGCGCATAGCCGTTCAAGTTCATCAAAGGACAGGATTTCCGCCTTGGGCAGGAAGGTCATCTCTTCCGCCATGCAGTAGATACAGCGCATGTCGCAGCGGTCTGTCACCGATACGCGCAGGTAGGTCAGCAGGCGGCCGTAGGAATCGGGCAGCGGGGCGTGGTGCATGGCCATCAACCTATGACAGCACGGTCAGTTGCACGACCGTGGCGTCAACCAGCACCTTGCCCGCATGGGTGAACGTGACCGTAACCCGCTCGCCTATGGCGGACTGCACCTGTCCCTCCCCCCATTCCGGGTGGTCGGGGTGGCGGACAAGTTGCCCCGGCACAAGAAAGGAACGAAAGGGAAGAGTCGCCATTATGCTGCGATGGTCCTGCATTGTGGTCCTGTCGGGCATATCGGACCGGAGGTGGATTTATTAAACCCCCCTGCCATCTATTCAACAAAAAAACAGCGTGGAAGCGGAGCAGCCCCGGCAATCTGGCATGCGGTGCCGTTCAGGCACCCGATGCTGCAGCCGTGAAATCGGGCGCGCGTACACCTGATTGCGCAAGCTGCGTGCCAAGTTCTGCCTTCAGCCGTTCCAGCCCGGCATGGGTTTCCGCCTCCACCCGCGCCACAAGCACCGCCTGCGTGTTGGAGGCGCGTAGCAGCCACCAGCCATTGGGCGTAGTGACACGCACCCCGTCGATGCAGGAGACCGAAGCCCCGCTTTTTTCCAGCCGGGCCGCGACTTCGGCAATCACGTCAAACTTGCGGGCTTCGGCACATTCAAAACGCAGTTCCGGTGTGTTGATGGTCTGGGGTAGCGCCAGCCGGACATCGGATAGCGGGCCCTTGAGGTGCGAGACGATGTCCAGCAGCCGCAGTGCTGCATAAAGCGCGTCGTCAAAGCCGTACCATTTATCGGCAAAGAAAATGTGGCCGGTCATCTCCCCGGCCAGTGGCGCGCCGGTTTCCGCCATTTTTGCCTTGATAAGCGAATGGCCCGTCTTCCACATGAGCGGCCTGCCGCCCGCGCGGTCGATCTCGTCAAACAGGGTCTGGCTGGCCTTGATGTCCGCAATCACGGTCGCGCCCGGGTGGTCGCGCAGCACGTCGCGCGCCAGTACGACCAGCAACTGGTCCCCCCACAGGATACCGCCCGTATTGTCCACCACGCCAATGCGGTCGGCATCCCCGTCAAAGGCGATGCCCAGATCAGCCCCGTCCGCACGCACGGCTGCGATAAGCTGTTGCAGATTTTTAGCTACGGTCGGGTCGGGATGGTGGGCGGGAAAGCTGCCATCAATGCGCGCATTGAGCACGTGGTGACGACCGGGTAGCCGTTTTACCAGTAGCGAGATGACGTCTCCCGCCGCGCCATTGCCGTTATCCCACACCACGTTGAGCGGGCGGCCCGTTCCGTCAATATCGCGCAGCAGGCGGTCCACATAGGCGGGGCGGATGTCCGCATCGCGCACGGTGCCGACTGTTTCCGCCACCACGTCACCGCTGGCGGCCATCTGGCCCAGATGCTGGATGTCGTCGCCAAAGAATGGTCTGTTGGCCAGCAGCAGCTTGAAGCCGTTATGGTCCGGCGGGTTGTGGCTGCCCGTGACCATGATCGCGCCATCCGCCTCCAGTTCGGCGGAGGCAAAATAGAGCATCGGCGTCGGGCCGCAGCCTATACGCAGCACATCCATGCCTGACGCCATGGCGCCCGCCACCAGTGCATGTTCAAGCGATGGGGATGACAGGCGTCCGTCATAACCGATGACGATGCGCCGCCCCCCTGCCCGCGCCACGATACTGCCGAAGGTACGGCCTATGGCGTAGGCGTCCTCCACCCTGAGCGTCCGGCCGACCGTGCCGCGGATGTCATATGCCCGCAGGCAGGTCGGGTCGAAGCGGTGGGTGAAGGTCATTTATACTTCTGCAGGAAACCCCGCACGTCGGCCGCCAGGTCGTCACGTTCCAGGGCAAAGGCGATCTGGGCCTCCAGGAAGCCGATCTTGCTGCCGCAGTCAAAGCGTCGGCCTTCGTAGCGGTAGCCATGGAACGGCACCTCGCCAATGGTCTTGGCCATGGCGTCGGTCAGCTGGATCTCGCCGCCCGCGCCCTTTTCAAGCCGGGCAAGGTATTTCAGCACATCCGCCGTCAGCACGTAGCGACCGATTACCGACAGGTTGGAGGGTGCGTCTTCCGGGGCGGGTTTTTCAACCAGTCCCTTCACCTCGACCATCTTGCCGTCATCCGAACCGATGTCGAGGATGCCGTAGCTGCTGGTCTGTTCGCGCGGCACCTCGGTTACGGCCAGCACGTTGCCACCTGTCTGGCCATAGACCTGCGCAAGCTGCGCGATGCACGAGGTCTTGCTGAGCACGATGTCATCGGGCAGCAGGATGGCGAACGGGTCGTCACCAATGAATTCACGCGCGCACCAGATGGCATGGCCCAACCCCAGCGGCTCCTGCTGGCGCACCGACATCATGGTGCCCGGCACGACGCGGGTGGCCTCCAGCGCCTTGAGGGCGGCCGTTTTGTTGCGGGCCTTCAGCGTGTCTTCAAGTTCGTGGCAGATATCGAAATAATCGATCAGGGAGTCCTTGCCCCGGCTGGAAACAAGGCAGAATTCCTCGATTCCCGCCTCGCGCGCTTCATCAATGGCATACTGGATCAGCGGGCGATCGACCACCGGAAGCATTTCCTTGGGCATCGACTTCGTCGCGGGGAGAAAGCGTGTTCCCAGACCGGCAACCGGCAATACGGCTTTTTTAAGGGGCTTAATCACTAATTATCTACCTCAACGTACGAATCAGGAACAGGCTATACGGACCATGCCAGCCGGGTGCCGGACCTCATGTTGAAAACCCGATCGTGGCATCCCGCCAGATGGCAATAAAAAATAGCGCATTTTATCATGATCATAACATGACGTCATGACCCGGTATAATTCTAGGTCACGTTTCTCATACGACGCCAGTAGCGGGACGGAGCCGACATTTTTTGTAACCTCGCCCCTGGCGCGCGGGTTGAAGGAGGGTTTGCGAAAATCCATGGTCACAAAATACTTACAACAGTGCAGTGCAAAGATAATGTGACCTTTTTATGACACCTGCCATTCCATCGCGGAAGCCTGCCGGGCAGATGTCGCGCGATTCATTGCAATGGCATGAACGCACGAACGCAGCCCCCTAAGGGCTGTTTCCGCGGTGTATCGGTTTTTTTGAAAAAAACTGGTGCGGCCAAGAAGACTCGAACTTCCACGGGGTTGCCCCCACAAGCACCTCAAGCTTGCGCGTCTACCATTCCGCCATGGCCGCAACGTGACAACGATGATCGACTGGGCGATACCGTCATGACGATGAAGGGGCGTATAACCGATGGATGACGAACGGGCAATGACTGAAAGCAAGTTTTTATGGGATCATGCGCCAGATCTGGTCCCCTACCCCGCCGCATTGGCGGAAATGGAGGCCCAGGCCCGCGGTATCCGGGCCGGTACGCACCCCGAGCGGGTATGGCTGCTGGAGCATCCGCCCACCTACACCGCCGGGACATCGGCACGGGAATCGGACCTGTTCAACCCGCGCGGCTATCCCACCTACCCGGCGGGGCGTGGCGGGCAGTGGACCTATCACGGGCCGGGGCAGCGCGTGGCCTATGTCATGCTCGACCTGATGAAGCCGCATGGCCTCTCACCCGCGCGCGACCTGCGGGCTTACGTGCATACGCTGGAGGAATGGCTGATCCGCACGCTGGCCCGCCTGGGCGTGACGGGTGAACGCCGCGCGGATCGCATTGGCGTGTGGGTGGTCGATCCGGCCACAGGGCGGGAGGAAAAGATTGCCGCCATCGGGGTGCGGGTCTCACGCTGGGTGAGCTGGCATGGAATCGCCATCAACGTGAACCCGGACCTGAGCGACTTTGGGGGAATCGTGCCCTGCGGCATCAGTGAATACGGCGTGACCAGCCTGGCCAGGCTTGGCAGGCAGGTGGACATGGCGACAGTGGACGCTGCCCTCGCCGCCACGTGGCCGGAATGTTTCGGCCCGATTCCCGGCGCGCGGGACTGAAGCCGCGCTGCCTGCTCCCTCAGTCGTCGGGGCTGAGGGTGAACATCGTGTCAGGCCAGCTCTGGCCGGTGGCCGTGGTATCCGTCAGGTCGAGGCGGATATGCTGGCGTTCCACATCGGTCATCTCGATCACCAGCAGCGACAGCCTGCCGCCGATATCTGAAAAGCCGAGGGTGAGGATGCCCTGTGACGCGCTGTCCGCGCGCGCAAGCGAAAGCTGGAGGCTGTTGGCGCCATGCTGCACCGCCGTCACCACGATCTGGCCGGACAGGTGCACCGGCTGGTCCAGCAGCAGGCCCAGCGGCTGGCGGCCAAGCGACATGCGGGTGACCGATTCGCGCCGGTGGTCCACGAACAAAAGCCGCCCGTTGGCAGCCACCAGCTTCATGGCGCCGGGCGTGGTGTAATCCAGCCGCAGGCGGCCCGGGTCATAATGCATGACGCCCTGCCCCTTGCCGCCATCGGGCCATGTCTGCACGAAACTGGCCTGCAGCCCGTGTGTGTTGTTGAGATAGGCTTCAACCCGTTCGATCTCGCCATGCTGGTCCAGCGTCTGGCGTTCGGGCACGCCCGCGCAGGCGGCCAGCAGGGTCAGCAGCCCGCCCATCATCAGCCGTCGCGTGGCGAAGGGGAAGCCGGGCTTCATGCGGCGGCGATCCGGGCCTGTTCCTCGGGCGTGCGCAGCACGAGGGAGAGCGCGTGCATGCCCCCGGCGAACTCATCCGCCAGCAGGTCATGCACGATGCGCGAGCGCTGCACGCGGTTCACGTTGGCAAAGGCGGGGCTTACAACCATCACGTTGTAATGGCTCTCGCCCGCCTGCACGCCATTGTCGCGCACATGGACGTGGTGGGCGTGGCGGGCGCTGTCATCGTGGATATGGAGTTCCACGGGGGCAAGGTGTTCGCGTATGATGCTTTCGATCCGTCCGGCCCGGCCGGTTGCGTGCTGTTTCATTGGCGGCTCCATGATGGCGGGATCATTCATTGCACAGCTTCGCTCTTGCACGAAGCATGAACAGGCGCACATAACGATTATGATGAAGAGAAGGAATACCCGCCACCGCGCCTTTGACCCCGATCCCGACGCGCCGGATCGCTGCTGTGACATGCATGACTGCGGCCAGCCCGCGGGTTACCGCGCCCCGCGTTCGCGTGATGCGCTGAACTCGTATTTCTGGTTCTGCCTCGAACACGTACGCGAGTACAATTCCCGCTGGGATTATTATCGCGGCATGTCACCGGGCCAGATCGAGGCGCATATCCGTGCCGACGTTTCATGGAACCGGCCGTCATGGAAGCTGGGACAGGGCAAGGCGGCCCATGGCTTTAGCGAGGAGGAGGTGCTCGACCCGCTCGACCTGCTCAAGGGGGCCGCGCGTGCACGCGCTAGTGCGCGCCGCCAGCAGGCCGACCGCCGCGCCGAGGCGCCGGATGCGCTCAAATATCCGTTGGGCGTGCTGGATCTTGGCTGGCCGGTGTCACTGGAAGAACTCAAGGCGCGTTACAAGGATCTGGCCCGCCAGCATCACCCCGATGCCAATGGCGGCGACCGCAGGGCGGAGGAACGGTTCAAGGGCATCAATATCGCCTATACCACGGTGCGCGCCCACCTTGTGGCGAACCGCCAGCGCGACGGCATGGCCCGCAGCGCCTGACCCCGGGGCATGCCCCGCAGGCGATGGACTGGCCGATCGTTGCGTACATACCTATACTCACGGCCCCACCGGGTGCGCGCCACCATGGCGGGCCAGAACAGACGAAGTGACGGACAAGAAAGCAGATGAACGAACCCGCTGACCTGACTACCGCCGCAGTGGATGCCAACGGCACGCCATTACCTGCCATCTCGGCTGTTTCGGCCCCCGATCTTGTCGTGTCCGCGCGCGAGGTGTTCGGCATCGACAGTGACATGAAGGTTCCCGCCTTTTCGGTGCGGACCGACCATGTACCCGAGATCGACCCCGCCTATAAATTCGACCATGACACCACGCTGGCCATCCTGGCCGGGTTTGCCTTCAACCGTCGCGTCATGGTCCAGGGCTATCACGGCACGGGCAAGTCCTCGCATATCGAGCAGGTGGCCGCGCGGCTGAACTGGCCCAGCGTGCGCATCAACCTCGACAGCCACATCTCGCGCATCGACCTGATCGGCAAGGACGCGATCGTGCTGAAGGACGGCAAGCAGGTGACCGAATTCCGCGAGGGCCTGCTGCCATGGGGCCTGCAGCACCCGTGCGCGCTGGTGTTTGACGAATATGACGCCGGCCGCCCCGATGTGATGTTCGTGATCCAGCGCGTGCTGGAGGTGGAAGGCCACCTGACCCTGCTGGACCAGAACCGCGTGATCCGCCCGCATCCCTTCTTCCGCCTGTTCGCCACCGCCAACACCGTGGGGCTGGGCGACACGACGGGGCTGTACCATGGCACGCAGCAGATCAATCAGGGCCAGATGGACCGCTGGAACATCGTGACCACGCTCAATTACCTGCCCCATGCGCAGGAAACGGCCATCGTGCTCGCACGCATGAACATCGACCCGGCCAGGGATGAAGCCGGGCGCAGGCAGGTTGAAAGCATGGTCGCGCTGGCGGACCTGACCCGTTCGGGCTTTATCGCGGGGGACATATCAACCGTCATGTCGCCGCGCACGGTGATAAGCTGGGCCGAGAACTTCCGTATCTTTAATGATCTCGCCTTCGCTTTCCGCGTTACCTTCCTCAACAAGTGCGATGAGGCCGAACGCCCCACCGTGGCTGAGTATTACCAGCGCTGTTTCAACACCAGCCCGTTGGCGCCCAAGGGCTGATGGCAGGGCACGGGCCAGGTATGCGAGATAGCAGGAAAAAAACGCCCTCTCCCACGGCGGAACACGAAGCCCGCATGGCCGAGCGCTTCAAGCGCGCGACCGTGGGCGCGGTGCGCGCGCTGGGCGGGCAGGCGCAGACGGAGGTCTCGTTCCTCAACGGCCCCGTGCCGTCGGGGGTGTCCGTTACCGGCACGCATGTCCGCCTGCCACATCCCTCGCGCCAGATGACGGATGCGGAAAAGACCCGCATGCGTGGCGCGGCTGATGCCGCCGCCCTGCGACTGCGCCATCATGACGTGGGGCTGCATGAAACCGCCCGCCCCCCGGCGGGTGAGGCGCGGGAAGTGTACGACGTGCTCGAGCAGGCCCGGGTGGAAAGCCTGGGCGCGCGGCACATGAGTGGCGTGGCGGCCAATCTTGATGCCCGGCTGGCGCAGGAATGTGCCGATCTGGGGCTGGACCGCCTGCCCGGTCCCGACAGGCTGCCCACCCCGCTCGCCCTCGGGTTGCTGGCGCGTGCGCGCATGTCCGGCCACCCCGTGCCGCCCGCCATGCGCGAGCTTATGGCGGGGTGGGAAAAGACCCTGCCGCCCGCGGCCGCCCGCGCGCTGGACGAGATGGCCACGCGGCAGGAAAACCAGAAGGATTTCGCACAGGCCGCGCGCCGCCTGCTCATGGCCTGTGACCTGCTGCCGCAGGAAGTCATGCCGGAGGAAGAGGCGGATGATGGCACGGCCGAGGCCGATACCGCCGCCCCCGAGGACGAGGAACAGGGCGACGACACCAACCCCGAGCCGCAGGATGATGGCCCGGAGGAAGATGAAAACGCCCTGCCCATGCAGATGTCGCAGGGCGTGGGAACCGGTGACGACGAACCGGAAGACGGGGAACAGGGCGGCGCTGCCAGCGGGTCGGAGGAAGCGGGTGGTCCCGCCGAGGACACTGGCCCGGAAGAGGACGCCGCGCCCGGCTATCACGCCTTTACCACCGCGTTTGACGAGGAAATCGCCGCCGAGGACCTGTGTGACAGCGAGGAACTGTACCGCCTGCGCCAGACGCTGGACCAGCAGCTTGTCAGCATGCAGGGCGTGGTGTCCAAGCTGGCCAACAGGTTGCAGCGCAAGCTCATGGCGCAGCAGACGCGGGCATGGGAATTCGACCTTGAGGAAGGGATGCTCGACGCCGGGCGCCTGTCGCGCGTTGTGGTCAACCCGAGGCTGTCGCTTTCTTACAAGCGTGAGCGGGATACGGAGTTCCGTGATACGGTCGTGACCCTGCTGATCGACAATTCCGGCTCCATGCGCGGGCGGCCGATTTCGGTTGCCGCGATGTGTGGCGACATCCTTGCCCGCACGCTGGAGCGCTGCGCGGTGAAGGTGGAGGTGCTTGGCTTCACCACCCGCGCATGGAAAGGCGGCAAAAGTCGGGAGACATGGGTGGAAGCGGGCAAGCCCGCCAACCCCGGCAGGCTGAATGACCTGCGGCATATCATCTACAAGGCGGCGGACATGCCCTGGCGGCGTGCGCGGCGCAACCTCGGGCTGATGCTGCGTGAGGGGCTGCTCAAGGAAAACATTGATGGCGAGGCCCTGCTCTGGGCACAGCGGCGGCTGGCCACGCGTGCGGAGGCGCGGCGCATCCTCATGGTGATTTCCGATGGCGCGCCGGTGGATGACAGCACGCTATCCGTCAATCCCGGCTCCTATCTGGAAAATCACCTGCGCGAGGTGATCGCCCACATCGAGACACGCACCAGCACCGAACTTCTGGCCATCGGCATCGGCCATGACGTGACACGTTACTACCGTCGCGCCGTGACCATTACCGACCCGGAGGAACTGGGCGGCACCATGATGAAGAAACTGTCCGAACTGTTTGGCGAGGAGGCCGGCCCCCGCGCCCGGCGGGCACGCCGCTAAGGCCCCTGCCCCGCGCCCGGTCAGTATATGCCGGGCGCGGGTGTTTTTCCGGCTTCAGGCCGGTACCAGCCTGCGGTCAGCCAGTTCCAGCAGGGCTTCGAGCATCCGGTCCACATCCGCATTGGTGGTGCGGTGGTTGACGATGGCCGCGCGCACCGCCTTCTGGCCATTGATGATGGTGGTGGACGGCGCGGCGATGCCGCTTTCATGCAGGTCCTTCACCACTTCCCCATTGAAGTGATCCAGATCCGCCACCGGGGCGATGATCCGGAAGCACACGATGTTCAGCGTAACGGGGGCGAGGAGTTCCAGCCGGGGGTTGGCTTCCACCTGACGCGCCAGATGTTGGGCGATGGCGCAGCAGTTGGCGATCATCGCGCCCATGCCATCCGCGCCATAGGTGCCCAGTGTCATCCATACCTTCAGCGCACGGAAACCGCGTGACAGGTCGGGGCCGAGATCACAGTACCACGGCGCGTTGGTGGCAAGGCCACGGTCCTCGCGCGCAAGATAGGCGCGGGACTGGGCGAAGGCCGCGGCCTGTGCGCCGGGCCTGCGGACAAGGATGCAGCCCGCGTCATACTGCACCTGCGCCCATTTATGGAAATCGAACGCCACGCTGTCGGCCCGCTCCAGCCCACGCAGCATGGGCCGCAACGTGTCGGACAGCATGGCCAGCGCGCCGAACGCGCCATCCACATGGAACCAGATGCCTTCCCGCGCGGCGATGTCCGCCAGCCCGTCCAGATTGTCGATCGCGCCAGTATCCACCGTGCCTGCGGTGCCGATCACCATGAACGGCTCCAGCCCGGCGGCGCGGTCACGCGCAATGGCCAGTTCGAGTTCTGGCAGGATCATCCGGTTTTGCGCATCCACCGGGATCACGCGCAGGCTGTCCGTGCCCAGCCCGGTCAGGTCGAATGCACGTGAGATGCAGCCATGCGCGGTTGCGGCGGCATAGCCCACCAGCTTGCGCGTGCCCACGCCGCGCGCGCGCATTTCCAGCCCGTCCGGCACGGCACGGCTGGCAGTGATGACGGCGATCATGTTCGCCATGGAGGAACCGGTGACCAGCAGGCCCGATGTCTCGGCCGGGAAGCCGCACATCTCGGCCGCCCAGCGGATCACCTCGCGCTCGACTTCGATCGGGGCATGGTCGCGGCCACCGCAATTTGCGTTCAGCCCGCCCACCAGCAGTTCGGACAGCATGCCCACCGCCGTGCCGCCGCCATGCACCCAGCCCATGAAGCCGGGGTGCACGTTACCGGTGGAATACGGCTCCACCAGTTTACGAAAGCGTGCATACAGCTCGGCCGGCGGGGTGGGATCATGCGGCAGGCCGGTGCGCAGTTCCTCACGCAGGGACGTGGGCATGGGCTGCCAGACGGGGCGTTCGCGCAGGGTGGACAGGCGGTCCATCATGTCATCCACCATCTGGTGGCCCAGCGCCCGCAGCGTATCCCAGTTGTCCGGATCCAGTCCTGTCATCTCTCTCCACCATTCATGCAGTTTCATGCCCTGTGGCATACCATGCGGCCTGCCTACATACCGGGCCGCGCGCCTGTATGCGAGGGGCGATCGACGTGAAGGCCGTTTCAGGAAACCGGGCGGCTGATCGCCCTATGATCCGGGCCGGGAACATGTCTCGCCCGCACCCTGCACGGGCACCGGCGGGTCATCCGCCTGCCGGGCGAAACGCCGCGCCAGGGTCGCGCAGATGAAAAGCTGGACCTGATGATAGATCATGAGCGGCATTACGATCAGCCCGATATCGGACGGCGCGAACAGCACGCTGGCGATCGGCACGCCAGACGCCAGCGATTTTTTCGACCCGCAGAACAGTATGGCGATCCGGTCGCTGCGCCCGAACCTGCCCGCGCGCGCCGCAAGGTAGGCCAGCCCCAGCGCCAGAAACAGCAGGCCCGTATCCATCATCACCACGCGGCCGATCTGCGCGGGTGGCAGGCGGTGCCACAGCCCCTGGGTCACGGCCTCGCTGAAGGCGGTGTACACCACCACCAGGATCGAGCCGCGATCGGAAAAGGCCAGTAATTTCTTGTGCCGGTGCGCCCATTCGCCAATCCATGGCTGCGCGACCTGCCCGGCGATGAAGGGTACAAGCAGTTGCAGCACGATGGGCATGATTCCGCCGCCGCCCCCGCTGGCATGGCGGCCAAACATGAGCCCCACCAGCAGCGGCGCAAGGAAAATGCCCAGTATGTTGGAAAGCGTGGCCGAACAGATGGCTGCCGCCACGTTGCCCCGCGCGATCGAGGTAAAGGCGATGGAAGACTGCACCGTGGATGGCAGGCAGCACAGGAACAGCACGCCGGTCCACATCGCGCCATCCAGCATGCCCGGCAGCAGCCGGTGCAGGCCCATGCCCAGCAGCGGAAACATGACAAAAGTGCATGACAGGATGGCAAGATGGATGCGCCAGTGCGTGATCCCTTCCGCCACCGCGCGGCGTGACAGCCGTGCGCCCTGCAGGAAGAACATGTTCGCGATCATGATAATGGCAAGCGTATTGAATACGCTGACCCCTACCCCCCGGCACGGCATGATGCTGGCCAGCCCCACGGTGACCAGAAGGCAGAGCAGGAAAGTATCAATCTTGCGCAGCATGGGCAGTATGCTCGGGCTGTATTATCATGGGGTGGAAGTAGTATGCCCGATTGCATCAGGGGCATAATCACGCCAACGTGTAGGGCAAATGAAGAAATTACTCATAACCACGATCCTCGCCACCCTGTCGTGCATGGGCGCGGCAAAGGCCACGGCCCTGCCCGATACCTGCGCAAGGGTGCAGGTTGCGACCACCCAGCCCCGTAGCGGCAGCGCCCTTGCCGCGCAGGGATATGACCTGGCGCTGGCGGGCAGGACCGACCAGACATTCCACGCCACCGACATTGCGGCCAGCGGTACGGGCATGGGGCCGCAGGCCCTGCGGGATATGGAGGATGTGGCGTCGCTCGTGCTGCTTGCGGTCATGACGGGGCATCATTCTGATGGTTGTGAGCAGTCTTATTTCGCGTCAGCCGCCGCTCCGATCATGGACGGGCTGCGCACGGGCGGCAGTTATGACCTGACATGGCAGGGCGGCCTGCTGACCAATGGAAGCACGAAGCTGTCCTTCCGCCGCGCGCACCTGCATCTGGGGGGGAGCAAAAGCGACAGCGCGCCCGCAACCCTGACGCTGGAAACGCAGGGCATTGGCATAACCGGCTCACGCAATACGCTGCTGGTCAGCGCCCTGCCGCAGCAGGCAACGGCAAAGGCGGCGGTGCCCGGCAGTTCGCTGGTGCCGCTGGCCGAGGCCATAACCGGTCACCCGCCGGAAAACGTCATGGTGCCGCTGCATGTATCAGCCCTGTCGGCCCAGCGCGGGGCCATGCAGATTACCGGCAATGGTGACGCCAACCTGACCGGCCATACCGATGCTTCTTCCGCCAGCGGGCACATACTGGTGCAGAATCTTGATGCCGTGATCGACACCCTGCGCAATGCCGGGCAGACACGGGCCAGTGCAGCGCTGATTCTGGCCAAGCTGTTTGGTCACAAGTCGGAAACAGGCGGCACGTCATGGGATGTAAGCTGGGAGGGCGGTGTCATGACCGTCAACCATATTCCGCTGCCCATCCGTTAAGGCAACGCAATGTCGGCCTGCCCGTTTTGCTACCCGCCGTCCCGCCGCATGTCAGGGATATGTTGATGGACATGTGCCGTTAACGGGGCAGCCACCATGCGGCTGGCCCCGTCAACCCGTATGCAGGAATGATCTCGCGGGCGTTTATCAGGCCGGGACGCCCGCATCTTCCCGTGCCAGCCCCACCAGCGCTGTCAGTACCTTGCGGGCCTGTTTTATGCGCTGGGCATTTGTCATTTCCCGAATGATGGCCAGCTTGTGGTCGGGGCGCAGGCGGACATTGGCCTCCTTCTGCCGGGCGATCCATGCCACCAGCCCGGCAGGGTTGGCGAATGTATTGCCGCGGAACTGGATGACCATGCCCTTGGGGCCAGCTTCCAGCCGTTCCACGCCCGCTTCGCGGCACATGCGCTTGAGCGTGACCACATCCAGCAGGTTGCGCACCTCATCGGGCATGGTGCCGAAGCGGTCCACCAGTTCGGCTTCCATCGCCTCGACCTCGGCATCGTTGGCCAGGGCCGCGATGCGCCGGTACAGCCCAAGGCGCACCGGCAGGTCGGTCACGTAGGTATCGGGAATGAGCACTGGCAGGCCAAGGATGATGTTGGGCGTCCAGTCACGGTCCTGCAGCTTGCGCCGTCCCTTTTCGGTGCGCAGGTCGGCCACCGCGTCTTCAAGCATCTGCTGGTAGAGTTCGATCCCGACCTCACGGATATGACCGGACTGTTCATCGCCCAGCAGGTTGCCCGCGCCGCGCAGGTCAAGGTCATGCGAGGCCAGCGTGAAGCCCGCGCCCAGCGTGTCGAGCGTCTGCATGACTTCCAGCCGCTTGTGCGCCGCAGCCGACAGCACATGGGTCTGCGGCCACGTAAGGTAGGCATAGCCGCGCTGCTTGCCGCGCCCGACGCGCCCGCGCAACTGGTAGAGCTGCCCCAGCCCGAACATGTCGGCCCGGTGGATGATGAGCGTGTTGACCGCAGGCATGTCCAGCCCGCTTTCCACAATGTTGGTGGACAGCAGGATGTCGTATTTGCCATCGCTGAACTCGGTCATGACCCGTTCCAGCTCGGTTGGTGTCAGGCGGCCATGGGCCTGTACCAGCCGGGCATCCGGCACGATCTCGCTCAGGCGGGCGGCCATGCGGTCCAGATCCTCGATCCGGGGCACGACGCAGAAGACCTGTCCGCCCCGGAAGCGCTCGCGCTGGATCGCTTCACGTATCACCACGCTGTCGAACGGCATGATGAAGGTGCGCACCGCCAGCCGGTCGGTCGGTGGCGTGGCGATCAGGCTCATTTCCCGCACGCCGGTCAGGGCAAGCTGCAGCGTGCGTGGTAGCGGGGTGGCGGACAGGGTCAGGACATGCACGTCCTCACGCAGGGCCTTGAGCTTTTCCTTGTGCGCTACGCCGAAATGCTGTTCCTCGTCCACGATCAGCAGGCCGAGATCAGCGAATTTGACGGTCTTGGCCAGCAGCGCGTGGGTGCCGATCACGATATTGACCGTGCCATCGGCCAGTCCCTTGCGCACCGCGGTCGCCTCCTTGCCCGTGACCATGCGTGAGAGCTGCGCCACGTTGACCGGAAGCCCCGCGAACCGTGCCGAGAACGTGCGGTAGTGCTGGCGCGCCAGCAGCGTGGTCGGCACCACAACTGCAACCTGCGCGCCCGACATGGCGGCGACGAAGGCCGCGCGCAGGGCCACTTCGGTCTTGCCGAACCCGACATCACCGCATACCAGCCGGTCCATCGGCTTGCCCGAAGCCATGTCATCAAGCACATCTGCGATGGCGCGGGACTGGTCATCGGTCTCGATAAAGGGGAAACGGGCGCAGAATTCGTCCCACATCCCCTCCTCTGGCGTCAGGGCCGGGGCTTCGCGCAGGGCGCGGGCGGCAGCGGTGCGGATCAGTTCACCCGCCATGTCGCGGATGCGCTGCTTCATCTTCGCCTTGCGCGACTGCCACGACGTGCCACCCAGACGGTCCAGCGCCACATGCGCCTGATCCGAACCGAAGCGGCTGAGCAGTTCGATGTTCTCGACCGGCAGGAACAGCTTCTCGTTGCCATCATAGATCAGGCGCAGGCAGTCATGCGGCGCGGTGCCCACGCCGATGGTCTCAAGCCCGTCATAACGGCCGATGCCGTAATCCTGATGGACGATCAGGTCCCCTTCCGCAATTTCCGATGCCTCGGAAATGAACTGGTCGGCCTTCTTGCGGCGGCGCGGCGGGCGCGCAATGCGCTCCCCCAGCAGGTCCTGTTCGGACACGAAGGCGACATTGTCGGCCACGAAGCCACGGTCCAGCCCCAGCGTCAGCAGCCCCACCGTGCCGGGGCGCATCTTCTGTGCGTCACGCCATGTGGTGAAGGTCTGGACCGGCAGGCGGTATTCGCGCAGCAGCACGCCAATCCGCTCGCACGAACCCCGGCTCCATGCCGTGACATAGGCGCGCCGACCGGTCTGCGCCCATTCATCCACCCGCGCATGCAGCATGGGGAAGACGTTTTCACGCCCCTCGGTCACGGTCTTGGCGAACATCTGGCCGGGCCTGCCGCCCGCATCCATGCCGGGCGCGCCATCAGGCTGCGCGAAGGGCATGAACACCACCGCCTTTTTGCCGCTGATCATCGCATCCCACCCCTTGCGGTCGAGATACATGAGATGCGGCGGCAGCGGGCGGTAGGGTACTTCCCCTTCCCGCGTGGGCTGCTTGCGGGCGTCGAAGTGGTCCGCGATCATTTCCAGCCGGGCGGCCAGCACTTCCTGCGCCTGGTTGGCCAGCGAGATGGAGACGCCGGGCAGGTAATCCACCAGCGTTTCCATATGTTCATGAAACAGGGGCAGCCAGTGTTCCATGCCTGCGTGGCGGCGGCCTTCGGATATGTGCTGGTAGATCGGGTCACTGGCGGCGGCGGGGCCGAACAGGTCGCGCCAGCCGGTGCGAAAGCGCGATATGGACGCTGGGTCGAGGCTGAAATCAGCCACCGGCCGCATGGTCAGGCTGTCGATCTTCGCGGTGGAGCGCTGGGTGCCGGGGTCAAAGCGGCGGATGTTCTCCACCTCGTCCCCAAACAGGTCGAGGCGCACCGGCTCGGCCTCACCTGCCGGGAAAATATCAAAAATGCCGCCACGGGTGGCGAACTCGCCCTGGTCCATGACCGTGTCGGTGCGGTTGTAGCCGTGCGCGACCAGCAGTTCCATAAGGAACGGCGCATCAAGGCTTTCACCCACCTTTATGGTAATCGACTGCCCCGCAAACGCCGCGCGCGGGGCCACGCGCTGCACCAGGCCGCTGACGGTGGTCAGCACGATGCGCGGTGTGGTCGCCTTTTCCAGCAGGCGGGTCAGGGTCGCCACCCGCTCCGCCACGATGGCGGGGTTGGGGGAGACACGGTCATACGGCAGGCAGTCCCAGCCGGGAAAGCGCAGGATTTCCGCCTTCGGCGCAATAAAGGCCAGCAGGTCCGCCATGCGCGCCATGCCCGCGTCATCGCGGCAGACATGCAGTACCGGCCCGTCATGCTCATCCAGCCTGCGGGCCAGAAGGAAGGCGTCATACCCGTCGGGTACGCCCCAGACGGGCACCGGCGCGTCCGGCGCCAGGGAGAAACCCGCCGTATCGTTCATCTTCCGCCCCGGATCGCCGCCAGACGCGCGGGGTCGGTGGCGTCGGCCATGATTTCGCGCATCATGGGGGTATCGACCTCTGCCGGTACGGGGCGGCGGCCGCTCAGCCAGTCCGCCAGGTCCGCATCAGGCAGGTCCATCACGGCTTCCAGCGCGTCCAGCTGTGCTTCGGTCATGGTTTCGAGCCGGGGGGCGACGAACCCGCCAATCAGCACGTCCGTCTCATGCGTGCCACGGTGCGTGGCGCGGTAATATATCCGTCGCCGCCGGGTATCGAGGCGCGAGAGATCAGGAGTTATGGCTTCCATTGCGTTCCACCCCGTCATGGTTGTGTTTTGTTCCGTAACGCAGGTGTCCTATAGCCGTCATGCGGGCATCTGTCAGCCCGTATGACCACCCTATGACACAGATGCTACCCCGCAGGATAAACCACCGCGTGCCCGATACGACCACCC